>NZ_CP016094.1:3757500-4057500 GCF_001746835.1 Lacunisphaera limnophila
CATGGCGGATAGCGATTGCCCGCTGGATTTGATTCGGCGATTTTCTGATCGATTGCCCTGACATAATTAAGGCGTTCTCCGGTCACTTTATGATCCGCCAACGCTTCGACACCGGACAACATCTCAAGCTGTGCTTCGCGGTAGATGGAATTGGTATCCCACAGTGTATTGTCGGCATCAAACACGATTACGATAGGATTGGGTACAGTTTTCACGATGGGTTCGGGCGAGGGGGTTACGATAGGTTCAGACACGGGAGGCGGGAGCACGGGAGGCGGAGTCATTTTTTCGAATCCGAATACCGTGGTCATCACGAGGAAAAGCATAAGGGCGAAGCCAAAATAGTATCCAGCTAGCGTGTGTAACTTCATTTTCCAGACCGTGATTTGCGAGATCAGCTTAATCTCTCCTAGATGCTGTCGCGCTACGACTTCCCGAAACTGATCGCGCTGATTTTGCATGAATGGGCGCACCCAATTCGCACCCGTTACGCGATCAATCTCAGGGGCGAAAACCGTGCTCCTTGGCTTTAGCGATGTAGTATTACCCATGTTGTACTTGGGCAACAGCGTATAGAGAGAGATTAGCCCACCCACGACGCAGAAGAGATAATACAAGATCAACATTCCTGGGCCATACTTGGAAAACCAACTTCCTCGCGATGCCGACTCAAGGGCGAACGTGGAAAATGCACCCACCAGCGCACCCATAAACGCCATAGCAGTGAGGCGCCGCGAAGCTTTGTCATCCTCATGTTCGGACAAATGAGATACTGTATCTAGTCCACGAACGATAGTATCGAAATGTGGCTCGATGAATCCGTCATGGTTATCCAGTTGGTTGTAAAGTTCGTGGATGTAAATTTTTCTTCGGTATTTATCGACGCCACTGAGCAAAACGAAATGCAGAGTGAAGTACTCACGAAACCTATCAAATGCCCGCTCTGCTAAGCTACTTAGAAAGCGCCAGACTAAATGTCGAATCTGGTTCGAAGTTTGCATAACATACACTAGAGATCACCAGTGTATCGTGCAGAATTTTTCGAGTCTTCGACAACCTCGACGGAGACAACATATGCCCGGTCTTGCGTATACTGCCGGATTAATTCGTCAAACACCTCAAAGATGTGCTTTGCCATACCCTCGCACGAACAACATTCCACAACATAGATTTTCCAAGCCTTGGCACCCCCTACTGCTACTAGCGCTTCCTTTAGCGGATCTTCTCGATTGAACACGCAAGCATGATCAAGTCGGTCATTGATCCAATCTTTGAGAAATTTGAGTTTTCCGAAATCAACGACAAACCCGTTCTCATCCAACTGTGTGCAACCGAAAGTCACCCCGATACTCCAATTATGCCCGTGAATAAATGCACAGTGCCCGTCGTGACGATGCTGACGGTGCGCCCAAGGAATATCCGTATAGACTTTTTTGCAGGTCGTATTGCTCATGCCGTGATTCTCCAGTTGTCGCGGACCATCATCGCGACGGTTGGCGCCTTGGTGTCGTAGGTCGTAGGGTCAGCGAGTCCGGCGAGATGGAATGCTTCGCGACGTTCCACGCAGGTGCCGCATACTCCGCAATGGAACTCGCCACCCTTGTAGCACGACCACGTGCGTTCGAATGGAACCTTCAGTTCGGCGCCGCGTTTCGCCAGTTCGGCTTTTGTCTGGCCAACAAAGGGACGGATCAATCTTACCTCGTTCCAGTCCGCGAGTCGGATCGCTGAATCCATCAGCGAGGCAAACTCCGGGCGGCAGTCAGGGTAAATGGTATGATCGCCGCTATGCGCCCCGAATGCCACCGCGTCAAAGCGCATGGAAATGGCCCAACCAGTCGCCACCGCGAGCATGATCATATTGCGGTTCGGAACTACCGTCGCCTTCATGTTATCCTCAGCGTAGTGTCCTTCTGGAACTGCAATATCGGCCGAGGTAAGGCTGCTGCCCGCCAGGAGGGGGGTGATACTGCGAAGGTCGGCCACGCGGTGCTCGATGCCCAGTTGCGCCGCGATGCCCTTGGCACAAACGATCTCTTTGGCATGGCGCTGGCCGTAATCGACCGAAAGCACCTTAACGGTGTCGCCTCTGGCGATAAGGTCGTAGACCAATATGGTGGAGTCCATTCCGCCGGAAAAAATGACGACGGTTTTCATGGTAGGTGGAGTTTGAGTTGCCGGCGGCCCCCGAATTCCACTGGTTCCAACTTTGCTGCGTAAGCGGAAATCGCCTCCAGATCGGTTGCACTGAAAACCACCCGTTTGCGCAGCCGACTGCCGGCAGGAATCAGTTCGCGTTTACGCCAGTTCCAGAGTGTTTGCCTGGAAACCCTCAAGACTTTCAGCACGTCGATGACCGAGTAGTAGGTCTCCCCTGCAATCAAGATTCCCTTCGTACGACTTGGAAATCTAGTGATGTTAGTGGGCACGTAACGATTTGTCGCGTTACGTAAATACATGTCAATTCATTCTATTCCCACTCTGAAACAAGACGCAATTAGGCGCCTGGCGCTGAATTTAACTTCTCCTTGAGCGTCATCCAGCGGAACGGGTCGTGACTTTGAAAATGCCGATCGGCTCAATCCAATGGCGACAAAAGGGCGCAAGTCTGCTTTTTCACTAGGGTCGTTTTCGTGAATCTCCTCCACCTCAACCCAATCCGACTTTGAATCAGCCGACAGGTGTCGGCATATACAACGTTGGGCGAAAGAATCCATGAAGCGTCCTCTTAAAGTCTACCTGAAGCACGGCCGTCTCGCGGACGTATTGGCCCTCATCCAAGTCCTCTCATTCGACAAGAGCGCACATCGAAGTGAAGCAGGCCTACAAGAAGAACTTCAGGGTGTTCCGGCGTCGGCAACACATTGGCGGGAGATTGCTCGCGAGCATCCCGAGTTTTTCCGTGTGCGCCAGAAAGGCGATAATGTCGTATCGCTCACTGCGAGGCACGTCCTTCCGAAGGACGCTGAAGATCGTCGTCCACAACTCGATGTCAATTTTACCCATCGCCTGATTCAGACGGCGATAGATTTGCACGACCGTGAATTGAAGCGTGCCGAGCGATGGAATTTCTTGTTTCCCGCTGCGATTGCGGCTCTGACATCGATCGTAGTGATTTTGCTGAGTTCGTATTTCCAGCAGAAGAAGGAACCCAACAAGGCGCCAGAGCCTACGCCCACGGCCGTCAGGTCTCCTGCTCCGCAAGAGTCGCGCCAACCGTAGTTGTGGCTCATCTGTGACGTCGGCGGAAGAATCGTCATGCGTTATCAAAGCCCCCATCGCGGACCCGATATGCCCGAGTGGCTCCAGTTTGCGATTTATGCTTACCTCGCTGTCGGACTCCTGATTGCGCTCTATCTTTATTTCACCGAAGAAGGCGGGCAGAAGATGAAGGTTCCGTTCATTGCCGCGCTGGCCAAGCAGTATGCCACCTTTGCCATGACTCTGCCTATTTGGTGGGCGGTCATGTGGTGGGTCCAGCGCACCCTGACAAAAGACGAAACGTAGCCCGAGGAGTCCGATCTAATCGCCAGAGCCAATGCCGCTAAAGCGGCATGGCTCATCTTGAACGTTGGCATCATCCGCGCCGCATACCGGTGCGGCGAACAGGATGCCTAATCGTCGAGACGTGGAAATTGGGTTACTTGAGACAAGTGGATACCTAGTTTATTATGTTTTTGTCTCTCCCCTGGAACCTGCGGACGGCACCTGCGGGAATATCTCGACGCGATCCATGTCGGTGACGCCGCCCGAATCGCCCGGATATATGGTGACCACGTGTTCATCTTTGGCCGGGATATTACTGTCGATTCGGCTGATGAGATGGCGCTGATCACAATCCTCCACGTTCCCAAGGAACTGCGCCCTATGGCTCATCGGGCCCGGGCGAGGTCGCTGCAAAGCACCACCTGAAAGTTACTTAGAAAAAATAGCTGCCTTGCTCAAATGCCATCTCCCGCATAGTCGTATATCAGATTATCCCACTCACATGCCATCCACCCCAGCCCCCCTTATCAAGAGCTACAAAGACGTGGCGGAATTTGCCCGTACTGCTGGGCCCTATTGCGGCTACCTTGTCGCCGCCGCTCTCAAAGACCTCCACGCAGTTAACGGCGTGTTCACAAAGGATGGTCCGATTTGCTATCGTGAATCTGCCACCTATGCGGCGGCTTGCAGTCGTGAAGACCTTGCGGGACGTTTTAACGAGGCACGTACCGTAGCGGCATGGCTGCACTACATTGAGAAGTTTACGGGGAACGTGGCAAAGCATGGAAAGCCCGAAAGGGTGCTAGTTGACTGGGTTTCCTTGGTTTTTAGGTATGACGACGGAAGCAAGGCAGTCTTCGGCTGTGTCAGCGACATTCAGCACGGGCTGCGTGATTCCGCGTCACGCTCAGACTCGTCACCCGTGTCACCACCGTAGCAACACCGGCCCCGCCGCCGCACCGGTCGTTCTCCAAGGGTGCATGGGGACCCGCGTCGGACGAACTATAGCCCGCGTGACCGTTTGGTTGGACCCCGTGGTTTCGAACCAGAGCCGAGCGTACTAGTCAGCCGCGTCCTAGCTATTCCTGCTCAATCCATGTAACCGCAGATTGTCCTCGGCCTAGCGCCTGCTACTTCTTCCGGCGCTTTTCTTGTGCCAGGAGATGCACCCAAGGATGGCCATAGCCAAGAACAAGGCATATAAGATAAGCGTCAGGCGTAGATCCTTCACAGCGTATACGTAGAGCGCGATTAAATCGACCGTGATCCAAAGATACCAGTTTTCGCGGAAATGAAACGTGAGGAGCGCCTGAGCGAACAGGCTTAGCACCAAGATCGCGCTGTCCCACCACGGCATCGAAGAACTCGTCAGGTAAGCGAAGGATGCCCCAGTAAGGCTGTAGGCAATTCCAATGCCGGCTAGCAGGAGCAGTCCCTGACGGGGGGTCAGAATGCGGATAGCTGCATCAGCGTCAGGCTCGCGCCTCCAGCGAATCCACCCTTGGACCGACAATAGAAAGAAAAGCACCTGCAGCACCATGTCCGGGTACAGCTTAATCGCCCGGAACAGCCAGGCATAGGCAAGCACACTTATGATACCTGTCGGCCAAAGCCAGACGCGGTTCTTTATCGTCAGGTAGACGCTTGCGAAACCAAATACCGCACCGACAAGTTCACAGGGGGAAACTTGAATCCAGGCGGGAAGAAATTCCCACACGATCGGCTCGGTAATACTCATTTAAAGGTTCGGGTCAGGCACAGGACAATCCGAAGCGGCAGTTCTTCACCTACGATGAGATTGTCCGCATAGGGGTCCCCATTGTGAACCCAGTTCTTTTGATCCGTAAGATTCATGACGCCCAGCTGCATCGAGAAGTTGGGACGCGAGTAGGTAACCGTCGCGTCGATGCAATACTGCGCAGGAATATGCATGGTCCCAGCAAGATTAGCATTTTGTCGGTCCTGCGATCGCACCATGACCTGCGTCTTCCAATTCGTGTTCCAGGCATAACCCAGGGTGACATTGGCATACAGGCGGGATAACCCCGGGATCCGGTAGTTGCCGGGACCAGCCACGGTTGGGGAGCCGACACCTTCATACTCAAATGGCCAAGAGTCTCGGTAGTTGCCCTCCATATAGGTAAGATTTGCAGATGCATACCAAGGCTTGGCCGACACAACATACTCTGCCTCCATGCCCCGGACAGCGATGTCACTGGGGGTGTTCGTGTAGAAATTGTTTTGCTGGCGATTTTGCCAGAAGCCGACGAGGGAAAGCTGACGATTCTTGACGGAATTGCGCAGGCCCACCTCCCAAAGATCGCTCTTGCTGTGAAAATTGGCAGATGCGATGCGAAAGTCGTTGTAAGGATCCTGCGTTATCGCTCCCCCGCTTACACTGGCGTTGACCGCGGACGTTCGGTTATAGGTCGCATATGCGGTCCAGTATGGCCGCGGGGTCCAGAGGAAGCTTGCATTGTAGCTGGCAGCGCCAAATTGCCCATGCGCACGCACGAGACCTGCGAGCGGATCGTGCGCTTCGACTGCATAGTAATCGCCACGGGCGCCATACAGCAACTGGAAGCTCCCCCAGCGACGCTTCTGCTGAGCGAAGGCGGCGCCATTGCCGAGTGTCGATTCGCTAGTCTCCGGCACGAAATCCGTCGGCCCGAAAAACAAACGCCCGTCCGGCCCAGGTGTACCTAGAACGATGGCGTCGGGAAATGCTTCGGCGGCATTGTAGTGATGGGTTCCATCGAGGATATCGAAGGCATTGAAGAAAATATTGGAATAGTTGGTGAAGGCGCGGCGCCATTCATAGCGTTCCGTGACACCCATCAGCGTGGTTACCCCGTCGCTCTCCTTGCTCCACTCTGTGCGATTTTCTAAAGTCGTTTGCTGTGCGTATTCTGAATATTCCCACTGATTGTAGCGCTTGCGATTAACCACCTCAAGGAAAGTGTTGTTTTTCAATTCAGCATCAGCCAGGTGCACAGCAAGAAGGCTCTGGGCGAAATAGATGTTAGCGTTGCTGAGATCCCCGCGAGACATAATCGTGTTGCTGCGCTCCCAATCCACCAATGGACCTGATGGAACCTCGGTGAAATCGCGGGGATCGGTTACTGTGCCACGCAGGTAGCGATGGTTGCTCAGGAGATCCTTCGTGACGCGGTTTACGCCGACAGTTTCCGGTGCCGCTTGCCATTGATGCTGCAATACAAGGCTCCAGTGGCCGGTCGGAAGCAGTTTCGTGAAGACCGCATAGAGGTCGGTGGAATCGTCCCTGCCTCCATTTCGGTGGTACCAAGTCTCATCTTTCTGCGCCTCAAAGGAGACGCGAATTGCTGAAGTCGGAGAGAGCGGCCGGTTTTCATCCCATTGCACGCGTCCCATGGACCAGGAATGAGTGGTTGGAGACCAGGCACCCAATTCCAGCGAAATTCTTGAGAATTGACCGGAGAACGAGGGCATTTTCGTCAGAAAATTCAAATACCCACCGCTATAGAATCCGGGCCCCACCACCACCGGGGCCGGCCCACGTACGACGACTAAGTCCTCCATCGCGTTAAAGGATGGCTTAAAGCCGAAAGCATTCGCGGTTCGTCGCTGATCGTTCGTGAGGATCTCGGTGAGATCGCCACGTATATTGGGGGTCGCTGCGTGGCCAAAACTGGATGGCATTTGCACGTTCGGAGCCAAAGTGAGCAGCCGATCGAAGGTACGGATACCTCCATCCGCCAACAATTCATTTGGCAGAAAGGTGACCGACCGTGGAGTGTCCAAGAGTCCTAAGCCCGACCCAAACACATGTGAGTCCGATACCTCTCCGGCGACTGCCCCGAGCGATTGCCCGTAGACATCGTAGCGGGGAAGTTCAATCCGCTCCTGTGCGAAAACGGGAATGAAGGACGCCGCGATCAGGGCGAATAGGTGGTATTTCATGAAAATTGGTACGAATGATCTCCTGCCGGTGCGCCAAATCGCCGGCCAGTGTGATATAGTGAATATCTCGCTCCTGCAGTGTGCTTCGGTACCACGCTTCCTGCTTTCGCCGAAAGCTCTCATCTTGGCGGGTCCCGTCCTGGACCATCGGAAAGTCTGCGAGGCAAAGAAACGTCAGGTCATAGCGACGATGGCTAAGCTCCACTAGCCGCGGATCCGCATGGCCAAACATAGCTTCGCTGTAAAATAGAGTAGTCAAGGGAGAGGTATCGCAAAAACGCCAAGGATGGGGCGCTTGTTCCTCGTCGGCGACCTGCTTCGTGGCGATCGCCAGCATATCCGCTAAGTCGAGCGTGCCTCTCTTTTGTTCCCAGAGTGCGCGCCCATATTCCGGGATCGCCACGCCGCCCAGCTCCCGCGCCGCCCATTCCGATAGGATAGTCTTGCCGGTGGATTCTGCTCCCAGGAACACCACCCTGCGCTCCGTCGTCACTGCCACGAATGGATGCAGCAACTCGGGTGACCAGCGGCTTCTTAATTGCCGGCCCGAGACCGGCATCCGATCCCTTGGCAAGTTAACGAGACGATGGAAAACCGTTTCCTCCTGCCGGAGCATCCTGTTGAGCGTTGAGACAAGGGGCTCACCGTACAGCTCGCTTGTATGCACCGAATGCAGCGGCAGCCTGATTAGTCGATCCCAGAGACGAGCAACGAACTGCTGGTGCACGTCGTCCGCGGCGTTGTTCAGTGGCAGTTCGAGTTCGGGGCAAAGTTTCAGTAGATTCTGCGGAGTGAAGATAATAGTCTTCGCCGTTGGATATAGACTGCGCAGCCAATGCTCGCGCAGCGCAGGGTGAAATTCTGGAAATTCCGGCTGTGACCAACTCCAGATATGAAGTTCTTCTGTCTCAGCGAGCGCCGTCTCGATCAGCAGTTGATGACCCTTGTGCAGGGGACAGAATTTGCCGATGACGAGACCGCGTTTCATTGGGGGACGAGCTGCCTTAGCTGATTCGTGGGATGGCGGATAAGCGAATGCCAGTAGTGTTGAGGACGAGTGCGGGTGGAAGAAAGCTAGAGCTCGAAATTGAAACCGCGTTTTCTGAGCTGCTCGTAACGCTGGTGATTGAAGCGATAGTATTGGGCGGCCCGGTGGGCTACATCTTGCTGATACTCGTCAAGCGCTTCGAGGAGTTCCATGCCGAGGATCTTTTTGCGGAAATTCCGTTTATCCAGGTCTTGCTCTAGCACGGTTTCGTAGAGTCGCTGCAATTCGCCCAAAGTGAATTTCTCTGGCAGCAACTCGAAGCCGATCGGCTCATACCGCACCTTCGCTTTGAGGCGCTTGAGCCCGATTTCCACAATCCGTTCGTGGTCAAACGCAAGTTCCGGCAACTCGGCAACGGGAAACCATGCAACCTCCGCAGCATCAGAATCAGCCCGCACACTGTGCTCGGCAAGTTTGACCAAAGCATAGTATGCAACGCTTATAACCCGTTCGCGCGGATCGCGTTTCGGATCCCCGAACGTGTAGAGCTGTTCGAGATAAAGTTCTCCAATGCCGGTCTCTTCCCGCAACTCGCGTCGCGCCGCCTCTTCGAGGCCCTCGTGGAGCGCCACGAATCCTCCCGGCAGGGCCCACGCCCCTTTGCAGGGCTCACTTTTTCTGCGAACGAGCAAAAGCTTCAGGTCCGCCTCATCAAATCCGAACACGACGCCGTCGACCGTAACCGCGGGATGGGGGTGTTTATAGGTGAAGCTCATGGCGGTAAACACGCACGATAGTGTTATGAGGACACCAAGCGTCAAGCTGATAGTGTTCGTAGCACACGAAGCGCCCGCCTATCCAAATCTGCTGCCCATGGGATAACTAACCGTACGCCAAATCGCTTCTATCAACGCTCAGTCGCCGCGGTGCAGAGAGGACCCTCCTGATACGATACTCGAGGCATTCCATCAAGTAGTGAGCTATAACCCCGTTCTGACAGAATCCGAACAGGCTGCACTCGAAGGTGAGATGGGGGCGATCAAGGTCCCCGACTTAGCCAATCGGCTGCAATCAAAGCGCTTAGCGTAAAAGAGCGTGGATGAATTTTTGACTGCCTATCCTCCTGCCTTCCCAGTGCTTGAGGCAAAGCCGAGCGGTTTCCACTCCGTAATGAAGTGCTTCGACACTACTTCGACGGCGGTAGCGAAAACGTCTGCCAGTTCCTTCTTATCTTTCGCGGCAATGGTCATGGCGGTGCGATGGATCTCCCGGATGTGCGCACCGGTGAGACCACGGTCATAGCAAAGCTTGTGGAGACGATGATCGATCGTCTTGGCGCCAAACCAACGGTCAACCATCACAGAGATTTCAGGGTTCGTCGGTTTATTGAATTCGTACTTTCGGTTAAACCGAACCGGGCGGTTTTTAATAGCAGCATCTAACAACTCCAAGTGATTGGTCGTGGCGATTACAACAATCGGATCTTCGCGCTCCGTGATCCCGTTCATAAATTGAAGAAAATCGGCAAAGTAGGATGGACGTCCATTAATGCGATCCTCCCCAAATGCGTCGATGTCCTCCAAACCGATAATTGCAGGGGCCAAATACATTCGGATAACCCTGTCGACCTCATCAAAAGGAACGCAGCCGACGAGGTAGGCTGCGGAATAGCCCGCCGCTATAGCCTCATTAGCGGCCGCCGCGCAGACAAGGGATTTCCCGGTCCCAGGATCGCCATGACAGATGATCCCATTGTTTTGGCCTAGCTGGAGCTGAAGAACCGTATTTTCCCAGAGTTCGTCACGGCGTGTGGTATTGGTCACGAAGTCCTTGAAAGTAGATTTAGGACGGGCGCAGATATTAATATCCAAAGAATTACCACGCATGAGTATCTGGACTAGCTTACCACGGAGCGGATTGTTGTGGCGCAAGGCTTTGGTCAGAAGCTCGACAAGATCAGAGATGTCGTGGTTGCCACTCGAAACAGTGATGGAAGTTGATCCCATACCATCAAGTACCTCGAATCGAATGATCCGATCATCGATGATCGCGACCACTACCCCCGTCTTGATGATTGGAGTCTTGATGCCGTGCTCATATTCGTAGTCGCTTCTCTCCTTAATTTGCAATTCGTCCCAATCAGCCGCTTTAGCCTGAAGGATTTTTTCGAACAGATATGAGGCCATTCGCAGCTCATAATCACTGCGAAATGACCATGTGTGAGACTTGATCTGCTTCGGGGCTGCCTTAACCGCGGGCAAACCATGGGTTAGTAGGAAGCACACATCCTCACGAAGCTGCTTAATTTCCGGCGTACCATAGGTGGTATTGAGTCTTTCTAGTTCGATTTCACTCATGATACCCCAAGTTGAGAACAATTGTCTGACGCAGTTAGACATGAGCAAAAACGCCAAGAATAAAGCCGAGCAGGAAACGAAAACCGATTGTGAAGCTCACCTTCAGGAAGCAAATCGGTGTATTCGTAAGGCGATCACCGATATTTCCAGCGTGGTCATCAGTGAATGCGACGGCGTACAAAACCTAACGCCCTCTCGTATTACTGATCTCAGGGCCGTGATGAATACGTTGGTTGATATCCGCGACAAGCACTTTACCGACTGGCACAAACGCTAAGCCTCGTGTCCGTCCGCTAAAACAGCGAAGGCTCCAGCCTACTGGTATAAACTAGGTTTATCCTCGCCGAGCAGGTCCTTCATTTCGAGGTAACCCCGTCTGATCTGCCTTTCCTTGGCGCCCTGTTGGTAAAGTCGAATCAGACTCATGTTTCCCATGAGCTCTACCTCATTGCCATGGGTCAACAGCGCTCTCAGCACGGGAGCATCGAGCTTCATGTAGCCCTTACGAGAGGTTATGGTCGCCCGGTAACAGCCAGGTAACCACTCGCAGTAGCCCCTACTCTGATCGCATTTGTCAGCATACTTTGCCGTCTCCAGCGCTACGATGGCATCGTCATCCTTTGGAAACACCGAAATCCTCCACTTCATAACTTGGTTAACAGCAGGCAATCGAATCGCCATCTTCTTGAACACAGCTTTAACGTCGTTGTCCCATTGTAGCAACCAATACCGGGGTATCCTCAAGTAGCCATTCTTTGTGATTTTCCTCCGGTAAGTTCCCGATAGAAACGGTTCCTTAGGAGTGACTCTTCCTTCATGTAAACTACGGATCATTGCGTCCCTGATGCGCGTATTGCTAGGGACTAATTCCTCGGATAATGGGAATAGGATCCGATTCGGCCAACTAAGCTCAACTTCTTCCCTAGCACCGCGGATCTCGTCCCTGACGATCATCCACAGTCTGCCGAGGTGATTTTGACCCATACCATCGGGTCCATTTCCCCAAAAGGCATCGTGTTTGGACTCTTCGATCAAAACTGCATCTCCAGAGGCCAAAAGTAATTCAGCCACTTGAGCGTGTTGCCTAGCTTTCGCTCGAAGCGCCAGATGCATAACCGTAATTTTGATACTCTCCCAGTCGGATCGATACTTATCAGGATGTTGGCGGCCAAGCTTTGCCGCATCCCAAGCAGTAGGCGCCTTCTTGATTAGGTCCTGGTAGAACAGTTGGCTAAACTTCTGGGCCTGGTAGTAGTGTTCAACACTTGTCCAAAGCACCTCGTCTATTGATACAGCAGTAGGTGCAAAATTGGGTAGCAGCCGATACGGGCCACGCAGCTTGGAAAAAAGTATGCGGCTAGGCTCCATGATGGCTGCAGCACTACTTCGAGGTTTTAGGAAGACGCATGAAATCGGCGTAGATGTCCAGATGGGCGGCACTCAAGAACGCCTCTACCTTCGATTCAGTCAGGCCAAACGCAGAAGCAATTTTATCAATTTTAAGACCCTGCTCGTGGAGCATCTGCATCATTTTCCTAGTGTTTTCTGGCATCCGGGGCAAATGATCGGCCAACAACTTGGGCCAATCATTGGATTCCAGCATTCGTTTTAGCTCTGCGTCTGCGTCGAAGGATTCACCTGGGGCAAACCAACCCGTTGGAAGCTTTTCATTTTCAGCTTCAAGACCGTTTCCCTTTCCCTTCTTTGGGCGTGCTGTTTGCTGACTAGCATGCCGGCGCACCTCATCGAAAATCGCACCCCGAATGCGAGTCTGGGCATAGGTCTTGAAAGCACTGTCCTCTAGTGCGCCTCGCTTGCGTACACAGGCTATTAAGGCACATACAGAATGATCGAACAACTCCTGCCGCTTAATATCCGGAGGCAGTTTGGGAATTACCTGATCGAGAATCTCGTTAATGAGATACACGTGGCTCTGTATGATTGTTTGGTCATCGATCATAGCCTTACTGCTTTGAGCCTCTTGCTGGTTTCGAATTCAGACAGTATAGGGATTAGACGTAAACAATTGTTTAGGATTTAGGCATCGGGGAAGCGGAACTGCCTCTTTCACAAAATCACCCACCCAAGCGGCTTTCACACACCACGACCATGGATCTTTGGGTAAGACATCGACAGGCTGTAAACCTAAACCTCGCTTGGGACCAACGCGTAAACGTCTCCAGTGAAACCGAATGGAGAGCTACTGTGACGCATCCGGATATCATTTCATCGATACTGTGGCCCAGCCCTCCCCTATTCCCTATCCAATACCGCCACGCAGGCCGGAGACATCCCCATGAGATCGATTATGTGAACGATCCGGTGCGCAACCAAGAGTTTCGTAATGCCTGTCAGCGCCTTGCCGTCTCAATCGATCAGGAGCTTGGTGGAATGCGTTGCCTGGTGTACGCGCCCTTGCGAGGGGCACTACCTATCTGGCGGGTCGTCTCACAGTTTCTTAAGCATGCCAAGTGTGACGTCTACTATCCCGTAACCTCGAGCTTCATATCCTATCCGATCAGCTTCGAGGTACAGGGAACCAAAAAGCGTCCCATTTCAGGCCGTTACGCAAACGTTCTAGAGCTACAGAGGCTCAAACCATTTCTCGGCGGCTATGATGCAATGCTCTATATCGACGAGATTGTTTCTGGAAGTATGATGCAAGGACACATCAAGGAGATGCTCCTGCTCGAGATAAACCGCCTAGTTCCTATAGTTGCTGCCGGCATCGCAGACCGGAACGGTCGTAAATCCATTGATCGACGTTCCCAGATCACTGCCAAAGTTACTGACGGGCTTCTGAGAGCATTCTTTTGGGAGGGTTGCCCGAGCCTGATAACCGAGGATCAGAAGTATCTGCTTGGTATTCATTATGCCGACTACACCACAGGACCGAATATCGTACCGTTTCTTAACGAGAAACTAGGCCCGTATCCGGAAAGAGAAGCTTTCGAGAAAGAGGTATTCATTCAGCCAGCCCCATGAGCTAACTTCGATGCAGCATCCGCTGCGATGCGATCGGCTAAACGATAAACTAATTCTCTACGGGCAATCGCACTCTTCCATACTGGAGGTATGGCCGACTCGCCATAGTATGCCCCGGCAAGCTGACCGTAAACAGCAGCAACAGTGTCTGTATCTTCTCCAAAACGGATTGCTGCGATACAGCCGCTTTGGAAATCATTTGTGTGAACAAATGCCCATAGGGCTGCTTTGAGTGTATCCACACAATATCCAGTCCCACGGATTTTGCCTTCAGATAGGCCGAGCACCTCTCCTGATGCCAACTCTCGAATCCTCGGCTCCAGTAAGTACTCCCGCCATAGGCCTGGCGTAGGCTCGAAAATAGCGGTGCCGACAAGTTGTTCCTTTGTATACCCATGCAGAGCACCCCAGATCAATGCGCCTAGATAGGCGCAAGCGCTTACGGCTTCCGGTGCACCATGAGTAGTTTTTGACGACTCCGCGGAATACATAATTGCCTGCTTCAAATCATGCGCGAAGTAAGCTGGCACGGGCGCCAAACGCATTATCGATCCATTCCCAGCCTTATTGGAATCCAAGGAACCGCAGTACGGTTCCCTACAGTCGCCTTCCACGAATAGCAGTATTGCCTCTCGTGTCGCGATGCCCACGTCAAATACGCGCTTCCCACTTCCAGAGGCGCGGCAGCTGTTGTGACCAAACTTTAGCCAGCGCGCATATCGCTTCATCTGATCCAGGGGATTGAAGCCTCCTGATAAAATCAGGCTTTCGGCGAGGCACAGGGCTAATGAAGTATCGTCTGTCCATTGACCCGGTTCCAGCGCAAATGGACCTCCCCCCATCATAACTAGATCGTCAGGCACTTCTGGTCGTGAAGTAAACTCGAAGGTTGAACCCAAAGCATCCCCTACCGCGAGTCCGACGAGGGACCCACGTGCTCTATCGAGGAACTCTTCGGCCATGCTCATTTCATAAATACTTTAGGCTCTGCGCCTGATGGTCTGCATCACATATAGAAAGGATAGTCTTTCAATAGGACGCGGCCGATGACTAAGCCACACTCGGGACCTTCGTTAGTGACCCTTGGGTATTCTTGCGAAGCGTTCGTTGGCGGTTGTTGTAGCCAAGGCAACCGTTGCGGCGCTCATACTGCCTTCGATTTCTGAAATAAACGGGTTGGAGCCTGTATCCCCCAAAGAGCTGGCCACTTTGAGCCACACAAGAGCTTCAAAAGGGTCTCTCGTCTGAACATAAATGCCGGAGTATATCTTAATGAGCTCGGTTACCGCCGATCCATCTCCCCCCTCGGCTTGTGCAGCGAGCCCTGTAGCAGCCGTCCGTATCCAAGCGACGCCCTCTGCCTCTCTATCTGAGGTTTTAGGTGATCGAAGGAGTATGTCGCCTATAGCTAATTGGGCACGAACATGGCCTTGTTCGGCCGCTTTGCGTAGCCAGCCCAACGCAGTATCGAAATTCTGGGCGACACCATGACCGGAAAGATATGAAGCCCCGAGCCTAAATTGAGCATTAGCATCACCCTGCTCAGCTTCCTTTATCCAAATTGTGATCATGTACTTTGGTAATGTTGTTGGGATTATTGCCCAAGACAATTGTTCAATCATGTGATCGGCGGAACACCAATTGTAGCCCCGTCGTCTACCATCCTCTCTGCGTATTTTTTGAAGAACCGTCAGTTGCTGGTCGACTAGAGATCTGGAGGATTTCCTACCTAAGGGCTTTGGTTCGGAAGCTATACCGGAAGGCTCACGTATGTTCGTGTCGCCTTCTGCCTCCTAATCGGTCTCGAAAGTAAACAACCAGGTGCCAGTAGCCACAACCTTATCCTCCCGATTCGATTCGAAAAAGGGGAGCCTCGCACCGTTTCCCCAATAGAGTCCTCTGGTATCGGTCGATAGCACCGTATGTTCAACTGCTTTAAGTCGGCCCAGTTGAAGCCCACTCCTTACTGCGATTTCCGTGGCCCTTGCCCTACTCTCTTTCAACGCCTGCTCGTATGCACTCATGATAGCAGTTGCACTGTCGCGCAACCCATAGACGACCGTTTCCTGATAAGGAGTAGGAACGACAGCACCACCACTTTGGAAAAGAATCCCCAACAGTCGCTTCACATGACTGAGATCGCCAGTGCAGTAGAGCACCATACTTCTCGTAAGAGCATAGTCCTGCTCACAGCCAATCCGCACCGAGTACCGATCAGCTACTTCGATCTCCTCTTTCACCAGTTGCGTAGCGCAGGTTGCGAGCACTGCCTTTAGCTGTGACTCCATTTCCTTGATTCTGCTGTCCAGGATCGCGCTCGCCTCGGATATGCTCCGGTTCTTTTCTTGGAGCATAAAATAGATCAATGCCGTATCGGCATTTGTGGTAACGTAGCCGGTACTGGAAACCTTGATTTCCGCTAGTGCTGTTGAAATGCAAAGAATCAAAGGAAGGATAAATTTCATGATGGTATGCATGTCTAACCCCAAACAATTGTCCGCGCTTCATGTATATTAACCCAGAAGAAGACCCCTTTGACCTAACACGTTTCTTGCTGGCTCAAGCGGACACCTATGCACAGGTCCTCGCGGAGCTTAAGGCAGGGCGAAAACGTACGCACTGGATCTGGTATATCTTTCCTCAGTATGCGGGCCTGGGATCGAGCGAGAATTCCGTTCTCTATGCCATCAAGTCATTGGAAGAGGCCCGAGCATACCTCCTTCACCCCGTCTTGGGACATCGCTTGAATATATGCTCAACCGCTCTGCTCCAGCACAGCGGCTTGTCTGCCAAGGATATCATGGGGAGCCCAGACGATCAAAAGCTCCAATCCTGCATGACTCTATATTCGAGAACGGAAGGAACCAACGGGATCTTCAATCAGGTGTTGGCGAAATACTACGCCGGCAGGCCCGACACCAAGACCCTGACATTATTGGGACTACCTGACTCAGATGCCTGACTGAGGGCCTGAAAATAAAGCGAGACCACTTGCTAGATGCCTTTTACCGCGAGCAACGGCAAGAGTACTTTAAAATCTGTTTCGCCGAACACTACTCGGTACCATCGTGAGAGAGAGCCATCCTAGATTATGGTAATTTCTCAAACTCCAACGAGGAAACAGAGAAGGTTAGCCTGTTAAGATTCTAATCCCCTGAAACCGCTAGTCGCCGAAAGTCCACTTACTGCAATTGAAATAATGGCCTTCAGGCTCGTGGCCACATTCGTTGCATGAGAACAGGGACCTCACAGCAAAACGATGGTGACTTTCCCGTGCCCTCGGCCTGATAGAATTTGAGAATGCGTTGTTCGCTCCACCTCTGGTCTCATCCCACTTGCAATAGGTCATCCAGCAACGATTGTGAGGCGGTGGGGTTACACTGCCGCAGTTGGGGCACATCATTTTCATATTATACCTTGGATCTGACTAGCCGCTGAAGGATCGGATTATTTGCCTCTTGAAGCTTATGCAGCAACAGCGGAGTTAAATTTGAAAGGGATGCTAAGCCCTATTCTGAAAGCCAATCGCCCTTCGCGAGGTACGGACATTTCCAGCAGCAGGCGCGTTATAGATCTCCGCAAGGGTATAAGCCCGCTTCTCAGGCAGTACTTTGCGAAGTGAAGCCGCAAGCAGCGCCGATCGATCTGGATCAAGCCTCGTAAACTCCCACTGCCCACGGAGACGACCAGGCCGTAGGAGTGCCGGATCGATCCTATCCAAGTCTGTATTGAGCGTTATGATGATCTTGGGGGTCAAGTAGTCGGCGAGGAAGCCACTAACCAGATTCAGCAGATTCGAAACCTGGCAATAGTTGTCAGCCGCCCTCGGCAAGACAAGAGCTTCGCCATCCTCGATGACCAGGACCAGAATTTTGCCAGAATGCATCCGGCCAGCATTGCGCTGAAACTCGATCAAGTGGTGCGCCGTCACATGGGTGAATTGGTCTGGAGGAACAACGTAGAATACATGCGTCCGATGCAGCTCTACCATCCAATGCCTGATCAGGGACGTTTTACCCCCTCCTGGTTCACCCCTCAAGACTAGCACCCCACTCAAGCTCTCTTGCTTCAGAAATTGCATACCTTCGCGATGGAATGATGCCATAAATTCTGCCCCATAATGTAGAGCGAGTTTCCGTGATGTCATTCTGGCCTTGAGAGTAACCTCCACCTGCTCCTCGGCGACCCCATGCGGACCACCAATCGCAATTAAAGAGAATCGCGGCTTTACCGGTGCCGTCTTCTTCCAAAAGCGCCTCAACTTCCGCCGCCAGATCTTCGATTGCTCAATAGACTTGGTGTAAAATCGGAGCCATTTGTCGCCCACCCACAATATGGATGACTCATCCAGCCTTAGAATTAGTGATTCGATCGACTCCCCCTTGGCATAGTTACACTCAGCCGTGACGGATCGGATGATCTGAGAGCCAAACTCTTTGACCAGAGCTTTGTGTCGGATTTCTGCGTTTACCAGATGCATGTGGTAATTCTTTCCATTAAGAAAGTTCCGCACTGGCATTTCGAAAAAGCCTATGTTTGTCGGAGCGATGGCATTGGTGGTGGCCAGGCTAAAATCATCTCGCTGGCCGAGTGCGTAACTCGATTCCGGCTGGTCTTCATAGCTCTCGTATTCCGAATCCTGCCGCATCTGATCAGGCGGATCATCACGGTGCTCTATCTTCGGTATCCCATTCTCGCGCAGAACACCGATTCGGTCAGTATTGGGCGTGCGGTTGGGCAGATCTTTATCGGTGTCGTAGCTCATGTGTGTAAAGACAGCCTCAAACAATTGTTCCGGCATTCGTAACGATGAACTTAATTGCCTTCTTCTTCCGCCGCTTATGGTCCAGCGGTATCCTTGATCTTGTCGTTCCGGTTGTGGTGGGGTTTATTTTCGGCGCCGCCTCGATGTACCCTGTGTGGCAGCGAGCAGAGCTCTTGCGTGTGGCCGCCCAGCCAAAGCCTTACGAAATGCCCTTAAGTGCTGCAGTGCGCACTTGGTGGCTACACGTTTCGGACTCCAAGCCACCCGGGGCGATAGAATCCGTATTCGTCTTTGCCAGAGGAGTAGATGTTATGCGGAGTCCAGCTCCTGATTCTGAGGCATTCACCATGCACGTCATCGACGAAGTATTAATCCGTTCTGGTACTGCCGATTCTCGCGAAGAACCCCAATCGGTCACCATTAAATGCCATGAACTAAAGGATACGTCCAAGGTGAAACTATTCCGCTTTCGTCGTATCGAAAAAGGGGTTGCCAGTTTCTCCGAGCTGGCTGCCGACGGTAGCGAGTCACAGCCGATAACTCTGTCCGATGCCTCTATGGCTTTTGACTAAACTTACCTAAGCTGCAGCGCGTTTCATTTCTAAGTTTCCTGAACACAATGACTCTTGAACAGGCCCAGTCTATTATTGAGGCAGTCGAAGCTCGGCTCCATTCGGGCTCATTTGTTGTCGCCCACGTTTTCGAACGAGATGACCGCAGCATCCATGTGGCCCTGACTTTGAGGCTGAAAGAGAAATGCGAGCGCATCAGGGTATGGAAGTCTCGTGCCTTCCTTCAAGCGTTCAAGAATGCAGCCCATGGCTTCGATCCTATTCAAAGCCGGCGGCGATCGGGCAAAGACGGTATCTTTCTGCTGGACCGCGACTATCGCCCAAAGAATGAGATGATGCGGAAGATGTTCACGGCCTTTCTTGATCGCGAAGGCTCTGGTGCAGATGAAATCGCAAAGCATCTTGGCGTACCCCTGCAGACATTAAAGCCTGTCCGCCTTGTTGCGCATCATGGAAGGCTTCTGGGTGTTTTGAGTCATCAACCCGATGCTGATTGGCTCGTGCTCGTCGACTGGGACGACACAGAGTGATGCAGTAGACATAAATCATCGACTACCCTACCCATGCTCTTCCAATTGGCCATAGGCGACGCATACGGCGCCGGGTTTGAATACGCATCGAAGGACTTTGTTGCCCAGCACAATAATCTTGAGAGGTACATTTCACATCCCAAGCACCGCCAGCTACCTGGCACCTACACCGACGATACTCAGATGGCGCTAGCCATAGCTGAGCTACTGATCGAGAAAAGCCCTTGGACCAAGGAAGTGATCGCCCAAAAGTTTGTCGACGTCTTCAAGCGGGATCCTCGCAAGGGCTATTCCCAGCGTTTCTACTGGTTCCTTCGGGAGGTAAAAGATGGCTCTGAGTTCCTCGCTCGCATCGACCCGCGCAGCACAAAATCAGGTGCAGCCATGCGGGCACCACCGCTGGGCTTGCTCAAAAGCGAAGCAGAGGTTCTTGCAAAGGCCGAGTTCCAGGCCCGGTTGACGCATGACACCCCGGAAGGCGTTGCCTCAGCCCAAGCCGCGGCTCTGACGGCACACTACTTCGCATATGGCCTGGGACCTGCGGAAAAGCTCGGTCGCTACCTGAGCAATCAGGTACCCTATCGCTATGCTTGGCATAAGCCTTGGCGAGGCAAGGTCGGGCCGAGCGGACTTGAGGCTGTTCATGCTGCCGTTTACGTCCTCTCTCGCGAGTCTACCCTGGCAGGAGTCTTACGCGAGACAGTGAACCTAACTGGCGATGTGGATACGGTGGCGTCTATCGCCCTAGCAGCTGCGTCTACAACCCGTGATTTCCTAAGGGACATCCCTGAGGCGCTAGCTACTGCTCTGGAGCACTCTACCTTTGGCGCGAACCACCTCCAGAAGGTAGATCGGGCCCTCTCTCAACTGCTTCCGCTTAGGGCGCAGTCCTCAGGAGAGATTACACGTCCATTTTATCGTGAGGTGATTGCCGACAAACTGCGGGTAGTTGAGAACATTGAACACGGGCAGAGGATCATTTCCGAATGCCCCTTTTGTGACGCTGAGGACTTTAGTATCGGAGCGGGCTTCTACAAATGCTTCTCCTGTGGAAAAGTCGGTAATGCTATCACGTTTCTGGTCGAGGTGATGAAAATGCCCCAAGACCAGGCGATGGATTTCTATAAGAAATACATGTAATGCAGAGCAGTTCGTTACGTACCCTTCCAGATGAAATCAGTCGAAGCAGAGATTCCGACTTACCCCTAAGAGCCTAAGATAGTATGCCGAGCTATCGCATATATTGCTTTGTTGGGCCTGTTCATATCAAGGCGCAGCTAACTGCTTCCGTTCGACGTTGGCGCATAACCGCACCAACCGATATTGATGCTATACCCCTTCCCCGAGACAAACGGGCGGGGCAACTGACTGCTACGTACATCATTGACTGTTAGCAAAATCTATATGTGGCGGACCTGCGATCTGAACACTATTGCTGTGCCAACGGTGAAGAGGTCATAGCGGCAGGTGAAATATCTTTTGAGAAACGGAAAGGTGCTTGGTCTGTGTGCGAAATCAACAATCGGTCGACCGGATTCTGCCCCGAACCTGATTCATGGGCTGCGGCGAATGAGGCACTTAGCGCCATCGGCATCCCCTACCCTGACGGATTCACCGAGGCCTATATGTTCAGACGTTGCCCCAAATGTTCGGCCATCAACCTAGTCAAAGAGTCGTGGTTTGTTTGTGCTTGTGGCGCGGACCTACCCTCTACTTGGAATCTCGCACCCGAGATTTAGCTTCTGCGTGGAGCGGCAAACAATTGTTTGCTGCTTTGTGGTATGAACGAAGGCAAGCCTGTTAGCCGCAAGGCTCGCAACGAAGTGGAGCAGTTCCTCGGACTTGCTGGTTCCCAGCTTTTCTTTGCTGAAGCCGCCCTATTTGACCTGCAAGTAAGCGCGCAATCCATCCGTGAGCATACCCACGCGGAACGCATGCGCCGCAAGAAAACTATCTATTTGCTCTCCGAACTTAGAGAGGCTGCGTTCTTCGCGTGGGATCTCAATGCTGAGATCTACAAAAAGTCTTTTGAATCCAAGGAAGAGGTTCTGGCCGACATGTGCGCAAGACTGGGCTGGAATTATACAGGGCCCAGCGGATCATCCAACTCGGACCAAGATCTGGAAACCGGCGATGGTGTAGATGCGGGTGAGGTCACCATTCCACGCAGAGAATCAATTCCCATGGCAAACGGCCCGCTGATGTCTCTGCACGAGCCTTCGGCTGGTGAAAAGCTGATTATGAAGGCCCGATACCATCTCGACCTGGCCTTGAAGGATATGCAGACGGCGCTGGATCTGGATTGTGGCGTCATGCATATCACGAACCAGGATCGAACTGAGATTGCAGCCATCATGCGACAGGTTGCAGAGACCCTACAAGCACTCAGCTGAATCAAATCTTGCTCGCCATTCTGACACGCACTGACAACCCTATCCCACAGTTACTCATGGATGCTCAATTCGCCCTCTTTGAGAATGACCGGTTGAGACGGGTGATGACTCGATTTGGACTCGCGAGCGATGGTCACGTCAGACTGTGGCGATGTGCGCTGGTGTTGCCGATTGTCTTGTGGGCTCCACTGGTCTTGCTGTCTGCGGTGCAGGGCCTGTGGTGGACACAGGACCTCAAGCAGTCGTTTCTCGCCGACTTCTCGGTTCATATGCAGATGCTGGTAGCGATACCCTTCTTCCTTTTCGCCGAGGAGTTCGTGGAGCAGCGAATTGGCGAGGCCTGGCTGCAATTGCGTGACGGTGGACTGGTCAGCCCGGAATCCAGGCAGGTGTTGCTCGATGCCGCTGCCAAAGCGATGCGGGTCCGGGACTCAATCTGGCTGGACATGCTGGCCTACGCTTTAGGTCTTGCTGGAGCCTGGATCTGGCTATGGCAGATGAAATCCGACGGAGTATCCACGTGGCATTCGGTAGTTGATGGCCCATCCGAGGGATTGAGCTTGGCAGGCTGGTGGTTGGGTCTGGTTAGCGTGCCCATCCTCAACTACTGGTATGGGAGATGGCTCGGGAAGTGGGCCATATGGAGCTATCTGCTGTGGAGCGCATCTCATACAAATCTGCGCCTTTCCGCAGCCCATCCCGACCTCTCTGGCGGGCTGAGTTTTCTAAATCGGACCCAAGGCAGTTTTGGCATGATTGTCTTCGGAATTGGCATGGTTGTCGCTACGACAGTGGGATACCTGGTCGGCGTAGCCGGGTTGGCCGCACATAGCTTTGCGGTCTGGTTCTCCATCACGGGATTCCTTACGCTGGGTCCAACCGCGTTTCTGCTTCCCCTCTTTTTCTTCTCCCGGCAGTTGGTCGAAGCAAAGACCCGCGGGTTTGTTGAATACGGAGCACTCGGCCTGGAATACACTGAGGCGTTTCGCAGCAAATGGATTACCGGCCGTGAAAAGCCAAACCCTCTTGAAGCCAGTGCCGATATCGCCGGCTTATGCGATCTAGGGCAGCATTACGAGAACGTGCGCAACATGCGTGTCGTGCCCTTTGACTTCAACACGGCTCTCCAACTCTTTGGAGCGGCGCTTGGCCCCTTGCTTCCTGTTCTACTTAGAATCTTCGAGCTTCCTGAACCGATTAAGAAGCTGTTTGGGATCTAGACCTACATACGCTTCAGGACAAAACTGCATTCGATTCCACTAAGGCTACACAATAATTCCCGCCGTGCTTAGACCTGCCCCGTCAAACCCACATACACACATTCACCAATGAGTTCAGAGAACCTTGGCCCGGGATCAACAACTTGCACTATTCATGGAGTAGACCTACCCGCGGTTACACCCGGAGTCTCAACTCACTACAAATGGACATGTGACATCTGCGGCAAAACGCTAAAGTATAGCGGATGCTGGCACTGCGGAGGAATGTCCTCCCGGCCTTGTAGTAGGTGTGGCGCTGACTGCTGCTCTGATTGTGCAGATAATGCATCTATGGGGCCTGGCATTTCGACCCGTATTTGCAGGCGTTGCGCTTAGAACCGACAGGAATTGGTTGTATTGCGCAATAGATTTACCGCCATTCAGCTTTGCGAAGCCCCTGCCCGACGTTTTCAGCCCGCACTGCATCAGCAGCGGCATCTTTCAGCGCAGGAAATGCGACTTCGGCGGAATGGAACCGACACCGCTCCACCGTCTGAAGCAAGTGGAACACGAGATCAATGAGCTAAGAAAGTTCGCCTGCCAGCGACGATAAACAATTGTTTGCAACCTCGTGAAATGAGCGACGACAGGCCGATTAAGAGGCACATCAGTGATTGGCAACGTTGCGAATTTCTAGTCGCGATGCGTCTGATTGAAGCACCAGATGCTCCCTCGCTTACTTCTAATCTTGCTCGCGAACCCGCCTCCCGACTATAATCTTGTCGATAATTACATGAGCAGCATTATTGTTATTCTTGAGCAGGTAAGTGCTACTGCAGTCATCGTAAAGTGCGCCAGATGTTCTGGGTATGGCACCCTTGGGAAAAGCTACAATGACCCAGAATGTCCGACCTGCACTGGCAAAGGCAAAGTATTGATAGAAGTCGATCGGTTGCCCTTGGTATCATGTGCACGATGCCAAGGTCATGGAACACTTGGAACAAGTTTTAATGACCCAGTCTGTCCATCTTGTCGGGGTGCTGGATGCCAACCGATCGCCGGCAGGTGGGAATTGGTTAAGTAAGATGGAGACAAGCCTCGACTGCCAGTGACACCCAGGCCTCTACTCACGCTTACCCCTTCTGCGACTGATCCCAAATGGGATTCCGTATCACCGGAGTTAGTTTTCGACACCGCACCCCTGAGCGACATTCTTTTTCGTGTCGCGCAACAGGCTCAGCAGCCGGTGCTAGTCTGCGATGAGCACGTCGCATCCCAAGTTAAAACACAACGGACGACTATTTACCGTGTCCAAGACAATCGACTAAGCGCCGCCGACGCATTACTTGAGCGCGTGCAGGCGAAGCACGATCTCGTGATTGGTTGCGGTGGATGCACGGCGCTTGATGTTGCAAGGTACGTAGGCTGGCGCATGCCACTGATTCTGGTCCCGACAATAATCTCAACTAAATGCATCTCGGTTCACCGGGCGATCCTTCAGAAGGAGGACGGAACTGAGCTCCGTTTATTGCGTCAGCAGCCAATACAGACGATCGTGCCGACAAGAGAGATAGCAAACATGCCACAGGAATTGAATCGCTATTGGAGCATTTCGGGCGTGGGAGATACGCTGGCGGAAATTAGTGCGGCTCTTGATGAGGCGGAATGCGAGCTTCCACGCCCTAATTTCGAAGCGCTTTTGCGTCGTGTGCCGGTTGCTAGCGAAGCGCTAGATTGGGCCCTCGCCGGCAGAATCGAATATTGCGAAGAAGCCGTCGTTAGAAAATTCGCGGAGCTGTCGCACCACGCTTCATTGGAGATTCTCGCGAACCCACAGCATCGCTACTACCGCGGCAGCGAGCACTATTTCTATTATGCACTCCGTAGGTTGCCTGGATTCAGGTGGATGCCGGCGCATGGGTGGCTAGTGCTGCTGGGCTCATTGCTCAACGCTGCCGTCTACCGGGATTCGACTGGAGATGCCACACCTTGGGAAACGTTACGCAGGGCCTGTTGCAGCCTCGGAGTGCCGGTTAGCCTGACAGAATGGTCCCAAATACGTGTGACAAGCGGAGACATTCTTATCGCGTTGAACGCAGTAGACGAACCCCGATCCCTCTTTTCACGCCGCCGTCCCTTCACCGCCGAGTGGTTGCATCGCACTTTGGCCTGATTTTCATGAAGGCTAATCGAGAAATTGGGTTGGTAGTGGTTGGTTCCGAGATTCTTGACGGACATATCCATGAGCTGAACGGCGCATATCTTGGACGTATTTGCCAGAACCTGGGGTTCCGACTGTCCCGAGTCGTAATTGTGGGCGATAATGAAGTTACTATTGCCCGTGAAGTACGGCGGCTGGCCGCGGAATTGCGGATCATAGTGATATGTGGTGGCACCGGACACACGGCAGATGACGTAACGCATCGGGCACTTGCCCATATGACACACTGTCCGTTGGTCAGCACGCGCCGCACTGAGAAACTGGCACGCGATAACTACATGCGGCTCGGGCGAACTCACGCCTATGTGACCGAAGCAGCCGTTATTCCGAAGGGCGCCACACCGTTTGGAAATTCAGTTGGTACATCCCTTATCTATAAACTGCGCTGGCGGGCCACATCACTGCTGGTTTTACCCGGCGTGCCTGTCGAGTTTCGTGTGGCGATACAGGAGCACCTAAAGGAGCTGATCTCAGTTCAGGAGACTGGGATGTTCCGATCAGTCGTGATTCGGACGCGATTTGTGTCGGAGGAGCTTATATGGAACACGCTGGTACCCGAGCTTTGGCCCGCGCTGTCCGACTACGGACAAGTGAGTTCGCTGCCAGATATAGCGGCTGTCGATATCCGCATTCGTCTCGCCGTGACATCCCTCCAAAGCTACCGTGAAGTACGACGCAATATCTTGGCTCGGGTGCGGGCAACCAAGTTGTGGCCCCATGTCTGGGCAACAACCGATGAAACCCTCGAATCGATCCTATGCCGCCTTCTCGCTGCGCAGAAAAAGTCAGTTTATTTGAGATGGGATGCCCATCTGGCTACATCTTTAGGCTCATTGCTCGGTTCCTGCTCACGAAATCATGAGAGATTGACCGCTCGACTAGAAGGATCATCCACCTCTGTTGATAAACTTCCCAAGTCTGGACTTCGTATATCGATTAAGATGACATCTCCTGACAGTCGACCACGGATTCAGGCCCAGATGCGCGACCGTGCAGGCCGGCTATTACGCCAGGCCAACAGTCCAATATTTCGTCGCCGCGACATGCGTCGTGCCAACAAGCTCGCCCTATTTTGCCTTTTCGATCTGTTAACCTCATCCCCTAAACCATGAAAACGCGAAAAGACTTTTGCAGCTTCTGCGGCGGCCGTGTGGCGGAGACGTATATCGAAAAAGAACATCAAATTCGTCGCCTTTGCCTTCAATGCGAAAAAATAAATCGTGACAACCCAGTGCTGGTTGCTGGTGTAATTGTAATTCGTGATGGTAAGATACTACTCGCACGTCGCGCAGAAGAGCCGGCATGCGGCAAGTGGAATTATCCGAAAGGTCATGTCGAACTCGGAGAGACTGTCGAGAGAGCTGCGGTGCGCGAGGTGACCGAGGAAATCGGTGTTTCCCCCGAACTATTCGGCTTACTGGGAGTATTCTCTTATCCCGCGTCTCCCGTGATCAACATAGCATACGCTGGCACTGTGAGGTCCGAATTGACCCGGGATGCTGCGGAGGTCAGTGAACTCGCCTGGTTTTCTAAGGCGGATATACCATGGGATTCGCTCGCGTTTGAAGACGACGTCGAAGCATTGAAACAAATATGCGCGCGCCCCGATTTTGGACTGACTGTGACCGCCTGACGCTATGCTCCAATGTTAAGCAGATTCGAGGGTGAAACATGCATTTTTAATTCTAGCCCACCGAGAGCCACTGCTACTGCGACGGTTGATCATCCGTTTGCAGTCATCTGAAACCACATTCCTTGTCCATGTCGATCGGCTGGTCTCATTCGAACCCTTCAGACAGGCTTGTGCCGACCTTCGTAACGTTCACTTCATCCGCCGTTATGAGTCAAGGTGGGGCTCATTAGGCCTTGTAGACGCAACCGTAGAAGGGTTACGGGTGGCGGAAGAAATTGGCGGCATACGAAGAATTACTCTGCTCAGCGGCCAACACTATCCAACACTTTCCGGACAGGCGCTCTCAGATTTCTTCGCCCGATCACCGCTCAATTTCATGCGTCATTTTCGGTGCGATGGAACGATGCCATCTGTCGTTTGGCAGCGGAAGATACAAAGCGAACGTCTTGATCGCTACACCTTCCGCATTGGATCCTACTCTTTTTCGCATCCGTCCGGCCGTCATGGTCTCGGGCTGCGGATGCGTGAGGCTATGCTGAAACCGTTTTGGCCATGTCCTCGGACACACCCATCATACGCGCTTCCGTATGCCGGGAGCCAATGGTGGAGCCTCACCTGGATCGCTGCCGCAAAGATTCTTGGCTTCATTCGTGAACACCCTGATTTTCGAGACTTTCATCGTTGGACACACATTCCTGATGAGCTCTTCTTCCACACAGCTCTACTTAATGCAATCGACCCCGTACCTGTCTTTAACGACCACTTGTTGTTCTCACGCTGGAGACATGACGACAGTGCCCATCCTGACGTTCTCTCTTTGGCTGATCTCGATGCAGTGCTTACAAGCGGGAAACCATTCATACGAAAAGTCAGCTTAGGTGAAAGTGCTGATCTGCTGAATGCTCTGGACGCCGGTGGTGTTAGTTAGTCCTACAATAGAGTGAAGTGATGCGATCCGCGCACGAATTTCTCCTCAGAATTCATTTCACAATGGATGTCGCGGGTATGACGGTGAGATGGCTTCATATAGTGCCCGCTACGAAGGAAATCAAAGCCCACTACCGTCGCGGCGACTCGCTCCTGATGAAATAGGGCAAGAAGAGCTGTACCAGTGGTTGGGCGGGCAATGCCCAATAATTGATGCACGTCAGACACGGCATAAACCGCGCCAGGAAAACATGCATCGCCTGATTCCGATGCGTCGCACCGGAACGGACTGTAAGTTGTCAAACCGGCACGAGGCTGCAAATACCCATCTAGATTTGCGTAACTCGCCCAAGCTGTGGTCTTGCGGCCCACCTCTTTTTCGAAACCAGTGATCGCATAATTGTTGAATCGCACGACGATGTCGAAGCTATCGATATGTTCGCCCCAGTTACGGTGAAACACCGCGTTACCGACAACACATATTGAGCGTCCACGACAAGAGCGAATCCATGCTTCGGTTGAAACGGGCAATGACATGCCTGAATTACACAGCTTGCAGCCAACACTGCAGGCGAGTGAATACTTGCTCAGGCGTCGTTTTCGGGCGCGGTAACTTGGTTGGCGAACCCGGTCGGATACGAAAATGAAGCAACGTTGGACCTTCGTTTCTAGGTGTCTTCAAATCCACTATAAATTGAGCCAGATCATCAGTTGCATTAACTCGGCGGTAGCCGCATGCTTGAGCGACAGCCGCAAATGAAACGCCGGAACTTACAGTTGATTGCCCCCCAGTGGACTCGTGTACTTCGTTATCTATGACGACATGGAGAAAATCGGGCGGAGCATAGGCGCCCAGCGTAGCAAGATTGCCCATTCGCATCAGCGCAGCTCCATCGCCATCGATGACCGTGACGTGGTGTTTGCGATGGTGGAGAGCCAACCCCAGCCCGAATGCGCTGGCGGAGCCCATCGAACCTACTAGATACAAATTCCAAGGGTCATCACCTAGGGCGTAAAGCTCACGGCCGGTATATCCTGTGGTGGCGATAAGAACTTCATCATCGTGACGCGCTTCCCGAATGGCCATCAACGCCTGAGTTCGCGTCGCTCGCAGATGCCGAGGTCGGGTGAATAATTCACGGAAGAAATGGTCAGTTGTCGTTGGAACTGTAGAAGACATATGCCGTTCTGACGGGTACGGCTCAATCCCATCGCTGCTAAGGACCAACGCATAAGGTCGCCGCGTCGTCATCATCGAGGCAATCGCCCGATCAAGTACCGCGTCGAGAGCCGCAGGGTCCCGCGGTAAGCGGCTCCAGGGGATTTCTAGTAGATCAAGGAGCTTATTTGTTATCCGGCCCATCTGCTCGTGCTGCGGTTCATCAGGCTGGGCGCCAGGTTCGCCGCGGTGCGTTATGACGAGTAGTATCGGCACCCGAAAAGGGTAGCATAGCGAAGTCAGTGCGTTGACCGCATTGCCCAAGCCAGAATTCTGGAACATGGCCATAGCCGGCGCCCCACCTAAGACTGCCCCGGCAGCCATAGCAACGGCATCACCTTCGTTGACGGCATCGCGAAACTGAAATCGTTTATCTTCAAGTGAAGCATCAATTAATGGTTTCAGATAGGAACAAGGAACGCCCGTAACCAGTCGTACTCCTCGTACAAAACAACCATCGAGAAAAACACGCGCTGAAACCATGGTTAAGATTGGTGGGTGGCTTTAAGGCCGACCGCAGAGTCGGCTGTAGTCCAATCAGAAGAAACGAGAATTACCTTGATCCGCTCACCGCTATTTTGAAGCGCGAGTAGCGCATCGAGCAATGAGTGTGGCCTTTCTGTTGTCTTTATATTTAAACGGCCGACTAGATTTCTCAAGGTCTCGGCACCCCGAGCCGAACACTTGAGCAGTCCGAGCCATTCGGCATCAAACCGCGAAAAGGCATCTGAGAAAGCCGCCGATCTAAGAACCACATCGGCGTCGATGAATACGTGGGGGGCGGGATTTGCGAGCTTCAGCAGGCAGCGCGGCCGTCCGGCATGACGCCGTATTGAGCGGTCCGCCGCGATCACGAAATCAGCCGGATCTTCGAGCATCTGTTGAAGAATGTAGCGTCGGCATAGCACATCGGCCAAGGCGATAACACAGGTTCCTTGCAGAAGGTCCGCCGCTTGTTTAAGCGCACCAACATCGCCGCTTGTATTCCAAACCCGTTGCCCGACGATTCGAACAGCAGCGCGGGAAATCGCTTCGACGCGAGATCCCGCAACTATGGTGATATCTCGCACATTCAGTGTGGAAAGGGTATTACACATTCTCTCGACGATCGAGATTCCATCTACGCAGACCATTGCCTGCGATAACTTCTGCGAGGGCAAATGCCGGATAGACTTATCTCTCGTTCCAACTAACAAAATTGCTTTTCGCTGGGCCGCGCCATCACCGAAGCGTCCTTCCGCCACGCGCAACTCCTCATCGCCTTGGAGACGAAAAACCTCATTTAGTGACGCGATCTTTGGCTCAATTCGCGAAACACTGCGCTCTCGGACAATGCGAACCGCCGTCGACTGCATTGCAGCTATGCTCGAGCGCAGGAGGTGATTTGCCCAAATGAGAGCTGCGACGCGACGTCGCGCGAAATGCTGGGTGGGTGTGGTGTGATACTTAGTGGGAATCAGGATAATGGGGTGCCGGTTTTCCCACCGGTCGAGAAAAGCAAATATTTCATCAGGGGACGCATGTGCGCTATGCACGATTATGGCGTCCGCGCCAGCTTGCCGATAGGCCTCGGCGCGGCGAATTGCCTCCGCCAAGCCACAGCCTGCAATCAGTGCCTCCGTGCGCGCAATGAGCACAAAGCTCTCATCGTACTGCGCATCCTTACCTGCCTTAATCTTGCCGCAAAAGTCGTCGACCGGAGCCAACAACTGGGAGGGGCCACGTTGAAAACTGTTAGCTTTGGGGAAGATCTTATCTTCGAGGCACACCCCTGCGATGCCGCGCTGTTCGAGCTTTCGGACCAAGCGACGGAAATTATTAAAATTTCCAAAGCCCGTGTCGCCGTCGAAGAGGATGGGAACTTGGGTCGCATCCGCCATAAACTCGGCGACTTCGACAACCTGAGTCCAGCTCGCTTCATTATTATCGCGCACACCAAGTGAGGCGGAAATCGCCAGTCCACTGGCCCAAATCGCCGGGAAGCCAGCCTCTTCCGCAATTCGTGCGGACAGGCCATTGTGTGCTTCCATGATGAAATCGAGCCGAGTAGTGGTAAGCAACGCTCGCAGCATCTGGGCCTTAGTTGGCGGGCTGTCAGTTTTCATGCAGATACTCCCGGACAGCGGCAATGAAGCCACGCATGTCATGAGGTGTTAGAGCACCAATGTTTGCGACTCGGAATGATTTTTCATGGCGCAACTTGCCGGGGTAGAGAGTGATATCCCGCGCATACAGGTAATCGTGCAATTGCTCAAAAGAAAAGCCGGGCGCATCATGGCTGTGGAACGCCGTGAGTAATTGAGAATGAAGCGCTTTGGGAAGAACGGTCCTAAACCCGAGCTGTTCCATTCCGTCGAGCATCACTGAATAGCATGCACGATAGCGGGCTGCGCGGGCTGCAACGGTTTCGGTTAGCGTCTCTTGCAGTGCGCACGCCATCGCGTATAAGACCTGAACAGGCGGAGTAAAAGGAAACTGCCCATTGATCAGACTGGCTTCATGGCGAGCGAGATTCAAAGTGTATGTTCTACCTATTGCGGAACTTCTTTCGATTAATTCCTGCGGGCCTAGGACAAAGCTCACGCCGGGCATACCCTGCAGGCACTTGTTTGCGCTGCTTATGATGAAATCAACCGCATCTTCCCGTAATGAAATTGGAAGGCCAGCAAATGACGACATTGCGTCGACGATCGAGACGACACCGCAGGATCGGCAGATCCGACCGTATTCTGCCAAAGGAGTAAGCATGCCAGTCGTAGTTTCATGATGCACCCAGAAGGCATGAGTGAATCGACCTGCAGTGATGCGTGCTGCAAATTCTACGGGGGATGGGCATACCGTCCAAGGTAAGGACCACACATCAACTGGAATTTGCAGCGTAGTTGCGATCTCCGCAGCACGCTCACCATAAGCGCCGTTTTCAATAATAAGGACGCGTCCATCTCGTGGCACCAGAGATCCTAGTGCGGCCTCAACCGCCGCAGTACCCGGACCGGCGATAAGTACCGCGCAGTGAGTTTCGGGATCGGCCCCGGACACGGTCAATAGGTCACGACGGATTTGGTATACCACTGAACCGAACTCTCTTTCACGTGGGCAGATGTCGGGAACGACCAAGGCCCGCTTGACGATGTTGGTGGTCGTTCCAGGGCCGGGATTGAGAAGGATTTTGCGGCGCGGATTCAAATTCGATTGTCTTACAGTCTTAAGTGCCGCGGGCCAGGGGTGAAGAGAAAGTCTCGGAGTTCGGCTAAGGAGTTGATAACTGTGAGCGCGCCGGAAAAATCATGCCGTAGAGTCAACTTATTCGGCATGGCGATACAGGCGATATTTGCTGCTAGTGCGGCGGCTAGGCCGCGTTGAGAATCCTCAATAGCAAGGCAGCTTGGCAAAAATGCTCCCATATCGCCCGCAGCCCGCAGGTAGATGTCCGGAGATGGCTTACAGCGTTTGACCTCTGACCCGGTCACAATGTAGTCGAATAGTTCCAAGAAACCTGTCGCGCCATGTAAAAGTGTTAGAGCCTGTCGCGAATTGCTGGTCACGAGCCCAATTCGATAGCAACGACGGAGCTCGGCAAGCAACTGGTGTGCGTTGTCATTGATGATTATAGCCTCTAGGCGGTTGTAATACAGCTCCCTCCGCACTGCGAGGAAAGCGTCCAAGTATTGTTCTTTTAGCCCCAATGCCTGAGCGACCAAAGTAGAGGACATGCCATTTTGCAGGTAGAGTTCGGACCAGATATCGCAGCCTAGCTCGATTCCGTGTCGGCCCAATGCTTCTCTGGTCGCGTCAAAATAGGCCCATTCTGTATCGACCAGTGTCCCATCGTGATCAAAGAGCAAGGTATCAATCTGCCAAGGGACCCCACTTACACCAATCACTCGCGCCGTCTTTTGAGAATATTCGCGATTTGCCACTATGGCGGTGTTCTCCCTAAAGCTGTTGGCAGTCATGCAGCGGTACTAGTTTGCAATCAGATCTGTTCAGAGCAAGCGCAGTAAATGGCTCTTCTGTTTGCGCGCGCATTCTGCGAATATGGGGAGCAATTATTCACTTAGCATATGTCGATCGGCTTTTCGTACGGAAAACCGCCTTTCCCTCAGGGAAGTCTTTGTGCACGACACTAACGTATTCAGCAAGATCATGATCTAGTAGCTTGTGCTCGGCATCCAGCGTTTCCCAGGTGTCTGAAGGGATTGCGAGGGAGGATGAAACTGTCCTTGGGTCCGATGGGAGGCGAAGTGGTCGTGCCAGATCCTGCCGTTGCGGTGTTGAGACTTCAGATAGAGTCGACGCGTGAGGGTGAGCGAGGCCAAATGGCCATAAGAACAGGCCGCAGAGTGCCATGAACCCAACAATGGGCACCAACGCAGTATAACGGGATGCCATCCCGACTACGACATTGGCGCTGTTTAGGACCGCTGGTTCAAGGTAATGGGTTTCTGTCTCATTCTCCTCGAAGTAGGCATACGGGATTGAACCGACGCCGTCACGGTGAGGACTGGCCGAAGCCCAGCCTTCCCCCCAGGAGTTCTGAAAAAGAAAATGCCCGCCACCCGGGGCTTCGTGGTCGTCCCTATACCCGACGAGCAATATCGCGTGCCACCCCAGAAGGGTGTCATCTTCGCCTAGTCTCAGAGAAACGGTTCCGGTCCGGAATGCAGCATCCCAGGAGGCATAGACAGGCACTGCGGCCAAAACAGGCCTTCCCTGCCCTGCGGTGCCATATGCGAGCGCCGTCTTGATTCCGTGAATTGTGTCGATCGGACCGGACCTAGCGGCCGATATTCCGAAGCCGGAGGCTTCCTCATCTGCCGCCTCGTCCGGGAGACCGAGACCATCCAGTGACCGCATCTCCGCATCGGCTCCTGGCCAAGTCGCCAATTTGCACGCTCCGAACTGGCTCAAAGCTTCAATACCGGCCTCCAAGGTGGTGCCGTCCTCGTGAGGATGACCATCGAGTGCCTTGCTGTGGAGGTAAACATAACTTCCGGATAGGACATCGCCCGTGTGCATTTCCACGGCCGCAGTGGCCGCGTGTCCTACACAGGCTGGATTCACCCCTTGGTCGTGGATGTATGGAATTGAGGCCGTCATATCGACCTCGGCGGGAAGCCCTCCGTGTTGCTCGAGCTGCAAGCCTAGGAGCTGTGAGATGGCATTTGGGCGCAGTGCCACCTGGTCAGGGTTCTTTCTTGGCCGACGCACCGCCCCGAAACTGCGAGAATGTGCCTTGATCTGTCGGGTAAGCTCTACCGGCTCGACGTGGATACGGCGCACAGAGCTGTCACCCCAGACAGACGTTAGCTTTGCATCCGTTGAAGTATATTGGGCCACAAGCTCCGGTTGGCTGTGCAGCAGGCAGGCGAGCTGGTCAGCCTCGCGTATACCCCGGAGTGCCAAGCGCTCTCGCTCGGCCTTTCTGAGGCCTTTCAGACCGCGTAGGAACTTGGGCGAGATGGCGCGCTTAGGCTTCATGGGTTTTGCCTGGATGCCGGAGTCCGAATCGGCCGACCTTGGCCTGATCTCCTGAATTCGGGACAATCAAGTCCACGCGAGCATGCAAGGCCACCATCTCATCAGGAGGGAGATCCAGTAGTGTCGCTACGGCTCCCCGGCTCTCCGGGCTACCGTGGAGAAGGTCTGACAGAGACTCCACCGACACTATCCCACGGGAGTGCAGCCGCTGGATCGTTTCCAGCGACAGTGGGAGTAAATTAAGAGCGGTGACTTTCATACGCCCACCATAATGGTTCGTGCTGGACGACTGCCTACAGCGGGCATCCTGAGCGTCACCTCGTTTCGCCCGCGGGGTTCGACAACGATAACAAGAGCCTGATCGCGCAACTCAGGCCGGACTTCCTCAACCCAGGCACGGAGCCGGGTAATCACGTTCAAATGCATCCTCAGTACGGCATCGGTACCGGTCATTTTGATAGCGAGCGTGGCGGAGTATTGCGACAGGAGTTCATCGCCCTCCTCCCCCGCTGGCACCTTGCGATCACCAAGGTGGTAGCCAAGGCTGGGTGACTGCCAGATGAAGGCAGGCGCCAGATCTTCAGGTCGGCCTCGCCAGCGGAAACTAAGAGGCGGGAAGGCAAACTTTTGTGCAGCCTGCTTGTCATGTTCATCGATCTCTGTGTGCGCCGAAACGGTCTCTATCTCCTCGAATGAGGCCGGTAGGGACTTGTTTTCCGGGGTCGGGACGGAGGGCTGGGTTTGCGACGTCTCGTTGGCCGCGGCAGGAGCCGCAGGCGCCGGTTTGGCGGGCGGCGGCATGCCGGCTGGCATGATGAGGGGGGACAGCACAAGGCAAAGAGCGACTCCGAAAAGGCTCCCCATGCACAGCCCTAGAATGCGGGGCCAGTTAGGCATGGGTCTGGGCGGGTTGAGTGTGTTCAAACCAAACAAAACGGGCCACCATGAGAACGGCGTTAAGGACCCAGAGCCCAAACTTGAAATAAAGGCTACCGATCAGGGCACGTGCATCCTGGCCCTGCTCCCCTGATACGGTCAGGACGCCGTAAAGCGAAATGGCCATAGTGAAGAGCCCCAGCAAAAGTGAAGCCGCCTTAAAAAGGCTCAGGGTGCCGGCGGGAGAGACACCGGCGGCGACTTGCCTGCGAAACGCCATCTCGTAGGACACAAACAGTCCTGCCGCTAGGAGAACGAAGGGCAGGTTGTGGGTCAGGTTGAACCCAGCAAACTGACCAAGATCGTGCAATACCGGCAGGAAGGCTCCGATAAGGCCTTCCAAGGCCGGGGCCGGCGCCCACTCCAAAAGGTAAGCAAGCCACCATAGGAGTGCGAACAGGAGAACCGCGAGAAGGCCTTGGAGGGCCGACTTGAGGAACGCGCCCAGGGATGAGGCAAGGATGCGAACGTTCAGGGCTGAGGAGGGAAACAATGCAGGTTTCATTTGAATGCGGTTCTATTGTTTGTGGCTGATGACCTTGACAGATGACGCCTGCTGTAAGGTCTGAAAGATGTCGTAAGGGACCTCTACGATCAGCGACCCATCAGCAGAAGGACTGGCCGCTGCGCTCAGGTTGCCCTTCAGGATGTGGGTGACGGGACGAGCCTCGGGGCCATCTGATTTGGTGGGTTTGCCGTCAGGCTGCTCGGCCCCGGACTTGATAGTGACGGAGTTCTGACCCTCACTGGCACGCGAAGGCTGCGTGGTCGTCAGCGAGGCCAGGCAAAGCCACAGCGCCAGCATGAGAAAGATTCCGTCGGCGATGCCGATGTAAACAGCACCGTCGTCGTGGGCAGCACTGCTTACTCGACGCATAACCGGCGGGTTGGACGTTTGCATGACGCAGTGGCTTGCTGGTTACTGATTCTGGAGCTTGAGCCGGTAGATCCGGTCATAGCCCAGAGTGAGCGCCTCAAAGCGGGCGATCAGCAACGCCGGACCGAGGTTGCGTTCGTCGGTCGTGCGCAGGGGTGCCCGCTCCAAGCGCACACCGCTGCGGTTGGCGATGCCGACCATGAGCTGGTAGGCTTCGACCGAATCGCGCGAGAGCTTGCCGGTTTCAAGGTACTCCGCGATGAGTCGCCCCGACAGGGTCTTGTACTGCTGCTGCACGTCAGGGGCGTTTACAGGGGATTCGCCAAGGCGAAGTGCGTAGGACTGGGTCTCGGCACCGTAGGAGAGGGCAAAGGTGCCCCCGAGGATAAGCATGAGGATGAAGTTTTTCATGATGGATGTGGTTCGGATTTCAGAATGGGATCTACTTGAAGAACTTGTTGATTTCCATGGCCTTGATCACGTCCGAGCCGTTCTGCGCAGACATGATCTGCGGATTGCCGCCGTTGCCAGCGCGGATAGTGATAGTTCTTTTCATGTTATTCCAGGCGATGGCGTTGATTGCGTAAATGCCGGCCTGATACTCGAGCTGGTTGGCCTCACGAAGCCGGCTGATCACAAGTTCGCGGACATTGGCCGAGGTAAAGCCGGACTGCTGCAAGACGTGCCGAAACTCGGGAAACGAATTACTCAGGCTGTCGACCTCCTTGCGCAGATCATCGTTCAGTTCGCGTTTTTCCTGCTCGAGGGCGCGCATGTCCGCGCTGATCAAGCTGGCCGCTTCACCGGAGAGGTTTGCAGACTCACCGTTCGACGGCATCGTATTGCGGCTCGCGCGGCGGACGGTCGCCTTGATCAGGTTGACTGCGTCCTCGGCCGCCTCTCTCGCTTCGGCCAGCTTTGAGTCACGCAAGGTCTCCAGCGTCTTGGGCACACCGGCCTCCATGCCGGCCCACCAGGCTTCTGAGGCTTTTTCGAGGTCCTTTGCCTTGAGGCTCTCAACGAGAACGCCGGAGATTTGGCGCGCTTGCTGGATGGTGCCGTCTGCACTCTCCGCCTGGTTCTGGAGAAGGCGTTTGGCGGCACGCTCCTGCACATGGGTGATGACCTTTTGCGCCTCCTCGGTAAGGATCAAAGTGCCCTCGCTCTGGGCGAGGGACTTGCCGGCGACGATCATAGCAAGGAGCGCCGCCAACAGGATACGATGGATGATAAGGGTTTTCATGTATGGTAAGGAGTTTGTGGTTTCAGATTAGAGTTCCGTTCTCAGGAGGTTCTGGATTTCCGGATGTGCGATGTTGACGAGTTCATCCGGGAGGTCGCGGCCCAGGCGACGGAGCGCCACCAGGTAGGTTTCGACCTCGCCGCCAAGCGGCGTTTTGCGAATTCCGCGGTAACCCGCTTCCCAGTGCTGGGTCGCGGTACCGAGTGTTTCGGTATCATTGGCCAGCAGCGCGTGTTGCAGGGCCATGGTCGCGAGGCGGACCTGCTCCTCCGGAGTTGAGAACTCGTTGTCTTGCAAGGTAGAGTTGAGCAAGCGGCCAGAACGCAGGTAGGATGCCGAGTCAGTCTTGCGGGCCGCCCAGACCCGATTCGCCTCATCAACGACGGCCTGATTCTTCACGTTGATCGGGCTGCGGTCGTCGAGAGGGTCCTTGGCGATGCCGTTGAACTGGATCTTGGCCGGCGGCGGCACCTCAACCACGGCGACGGGGGCCGGACTAGATGCGCATCCGGACAGGAGAGCGGAAATGGCTACAACGATGACCCCAAGGTGTGTCCGACTGAATCCGGACGCGCCAGAGCGCGAATACGATGCAATAGTGGTAGTGTTCATAGATCGGGTGATGTTAGCGGTTAGAGTTTGAGGTTTCGGCCGCCAGCAGGCGGGAAAGATTGGGCATACTGGGAATGGCGATGGGCTCGCCGGTCGCCGTCATATTTCGTGCGACGGGGACTTCACCCTGCAAGAGGCGCTGCAGGTGCGTTACAGGCTTACCCGACTTAGGCTGTGTACCTTCCGGGCGTGCCGAAACAGACTTGTCAGGGATTACGGCGCTGATGCGTTCAGCGGCAGTCTTCACCTGGGCTTTGGCTGCTTCGACCGCTTGCGCGGCCTGCTCGGTAACTGGTGTCGAAGCTGCTTTGGATTGTGCTTTCTTGTGCTTGATTAAAAGGCCGACGGCAAAAAGGCCTACAATCACGATTAAAAAGGTCACTATGGTCTTCATATTTGGAGGATGAGTGTTTTGGAGTGTTACTTGGAGCTGTGCTTGTAGGCTTGAAACAATTGATCGAAGGGGCCCATCACGGTCACTTGAGCCCAAGCGGTTTCGTGCTAAGTGAGATCGATGAACGGCATAGAAGGAACCGGAGCAGTGCTCTCATAGGGGTGACAAAAGAAGAGTCATACCACCCCGGGCTCTCTATCTAGAGGCATGCACACTTACGCGCTCCGCGCTAAGCCATCCAAAAGCAAAGATGTACACTTCTGGTTCATCGTTTGCCTAATGCCCCGACCCAATTGTCTGCCGAACTATTCAGCAGTCACTCGATAGTGCAGCTATAGCCCGAAGGGATCCCTTACCGGCACGCAGGATAAGACTACTTTCCTCCACTCACATCTAGGCATGCACCTGTAACGTATGATGACTCAGGCGAAAGCAGCCACAAGACAGCTTGAGCGACCTCTTCAGGACTCCCGCCGCGCCCCATGGGTATTGTAGTCTCTAGTCGAGATATCCTGTTAGGCTCGCCGCCTAAAGAGTGGATCGGCGTATGGATATGACCAGGGCGCACGGTGTTCACACGGATACCTTCCGATGCCACTTCTCGAGAAAGACCGCGGGTCAAAACATCTAACGCTCCCTTTGACGCAGCGTAGTCTACATATTCGTTAGGTGCGCCGGAAGCTACCGCTCCCGATGAGACATTTACTATGGCCCCTCCCCTGCCGCCAAGCTTGGTGGACATACGACAGACTGCTTCCTTGCTGCAGTAAAAGGCGCCAAAAGTATTTATTGCGAATATACGCTGTAAACGGGCGGGTTCTAAGGAATCCACTCTGCATTGGCGCTCTAATGTGCCCGCATTGTTAACCAAAGCGCTCACCCTTCCCAGCTTCCTATCAACTGTCTTAAACATTCGGACCACGTCCGCCATTACAGATATATCAGCCCTGACAGCGATAGCCACAGCTCCAGTTTTCGCTAAGCGCTTAACCAGCGCTACGGCCGCTTTTTGATTCCGATGGTAATGGACGCAAATCTTATAGCCGCGCATCGCTGCCATGGTTGCTATTGCTGAACCAATCCCCCCACTTCCTCCTGTAACGATCAATACGGGATGAACGGTTTGTGCGACTTTCATACATCGCTATGACCGGGCCTGATTTCAGGTACAATGTCGAATGCGCCGATGAAGCGTTCCAGATCGAGTTCGACGCCACGATCAACCAGGGCGGCATGCAACGCACGGGCCTTCCATTCTGCTATTTTGGGCTTTCCGCGTTTGTATGAAAACCCTGACGGAAAGAAAACATCTTCAAAGCATGTATCCTTTGCCTCCAGCTTTTGCCCGATATCAGCCAATGCCTCCTGCAGAGCTTCAATATCTGGCTCGTGTGCCATTTGACTCCCGAGGTACTTGGCAAGCGCGCCAGCGATTTCCAAATCGTCTAATTGTACACGAACATGGTCTTCCGCGGTATATGTGGCAGGAATTACATCAAGGAGCGTTCGGTCGCTCTCGTTGATGGCAACATCCAGCGAAACCTCATGAGGCCTCGCTTTTGTAGCCTTAGGTTTCCGCTCAATGGGCAGTTGGCTCGCGATAATATCGCGGAAATACGGAATGCTTTCAGCAACAATGAAATCTTCTGCTTCATCACAGTCACGCTCGTCGAGCTCCTGACTTCGCTTCTTAAATATCTCACTGATGGCCATTCTAACGCTCTTAGCTCGCGATGCTTCAGTTTCCATCAAGCGTTGAAATATCTCGGTCACAATAGCACGGGCATCGCCCACGCCTTGGCAGCGTACGGTTTTAATCACTATCCGTTGAGCGATCTGCGCGGATCTGAAGACGCGGAGCTCTAGAGGTTCCATGGTAGTTTTAGCCTTAAATTTGGTTAACTTATGTCGACAGTAGCCCCTTGTTCTTCTCGGAGAAGCGAACCCTGACTGGGCTTAGCTTCCCGGCAGCTGACTCATAAAGCTCACTGAGCTCCCGCCAGCCGTCCATACGGGGCAACACATGTTGGCGCAGCTGGGAGCGGAGAGAAGCAACGCATTCGTTTCCGTCAGGGATCTGCTTAAGCAGCAGATGCGCTTCGTTGATATTGTGGATCGCTAGCTTTACATTTGATCCCCAACGACGAAGTGCTGTGACTAGACTCTTTTTAGCATCATCATCTACATTCTCCGATTGCATCAAGGAATCGACGTTTTCAGCCAGAATTTCCAGCAACTCTAAATGGTCTTGGTCGTTTTTCCACGCATCCCAAACTGCTCGCAAGTCTTGCCCAGGATTCTGCCTGTACCTGTCGGCAACGACCATGGCTTCAATGTATGGACAGGACACTACAGTCATCGGGTCAACTTGAAGCGCCCAATAAATTGTGGGTTTAGACTTTCTTACTATGCGAATCCTAGCCTCCGGATTCCAATCCTTTCGCTCGATTGAAAAAACACCTGGCTGTCTTAATGCAGCTGGTAGCGCGGTGCTATTCTCCTTCTTTAATTCCCCCCACAGTTTGGTGGAGAGATTTGAGTTCAAGGAATTGAATAATGACCATTCACTAGGTGTTCGTTCCAACACCTCCAATCCGAGTGCCTTCAAGTCAGTGATGGTTTTGTGAGGATTGCTGAGCTGGGTGCTCGAGCTGATATTCGCTTCAAGCAGGTAGAAGTCGGCGAACGAAAGCCCAGACAGTGCCTTACCCTTCACTACCCCCAGGCGCTTGCTGCATGTGGCGAGGCTGCCCCGTTGACCATACCTCAGGAAAGCTCTCAACACAGTGGCTGATTCTCCACATTTGGAACTAACAGCAGGAATTTGAATTAATCGGGTATCAAAATGCGCCTTCCACATTTCAAGGACGCGATGAGGGTTTACGAGCGCGTGATTGGCAAACCGCAGGTACGGCCAGGCGATATCCGCTAGCCGAAATCCATCAATCTCCTCGTTCTCGCATGCACCAAGAAAGTCACTAAGAATAAGGTTTTCGTCCGATTTGCGCCGTGCATGAGCTCTAGTTGATGCGATCAAGGCTTCACCCATCAATTTTGGGCCTGCCTTCTTTAATATCGATCCCGCAATCGAATCATACGCGCTGAATAGCGTGCTCACGACTTCGAGCGAAGCCTCGTGATTAAATCCAAAGATCAACTCATCGATATTTTCTTCGCCCTGCTTTTTCCACAACCGCACATTACTATATACCAAGTCCTGACGTGTATTTGAATAAAACAGGATATGAATACTCTTTGAATTCAGTTCATCCCTGAGGCAGATCAAATCATGGGCGAGCTCGACCCCGTAGGACATTTTTTCCTGCATTGATACACCCTCGAACCCCGGCGTTCCTGCAGGTATCTGATCCCAGTTCACATCGACTAAAAAGATCGTGTTCTCCCAATCAGACTGAGGAGTAGCCTCAAGGTCAGCCGGCAAAATGGTCCGAAACTGAACCCCTAAAGAGTCATCTTGGGCCGTCGCCTCAACGCCACTGGGCGAAGGAAGCCACCGATTGTTCATAAATCCGAAGTGGTCTAGCTTCGGAATACCGGATGCTTCCGGCCGGTCGTCGAGCATTACTATTTGGATGCGTTTCATGTGTTTATTTCTTCTCGCATGCTGGATGCCGATACTCAAACCCGCGGGTGCCTACATTTCCCGGGATTTGAAGAGTGGTTCTGATTCGGGGTGATGCGCTCGTCGTTTGGAACAGTTCGTACTCTGGGCCTTGCCACTGTGCGGTCGCCGCAATCCGCTGGGCATAACCCAAGCCAGTGTTTGCGCTACCAGTTTCATCTGCGAGCTGCTTTTGGAGCTCCAAAGCGCCATCCATATCTGTTTCGTTGTGCCAGGTAATTTTCAAACTGTTGGCTGTTGTTATTTCAGCATAGACCCAGACAATTGACTGATGCTTTTTGTGAAAGGCCGCGTTTCGCATCGCCGCGCTTAGAGCAAACTCTATGTCCCCCGGGTAACCTAGAAAGCTAGCGTTCCAATTCGCGCCCTGTGGCTCATGTAGCTTAAGCTCATCGGGATCGTAAACTAGCCAAAGGCCCCAGACATCACTCAGGATTTTGCTAAGACTCGACCAAACAGGCTTTGCCCCCCCTTCTCGTCTTCCACCGACGCTGACGTAGAATGCCCTCGCCTTGAAAGCAGCAGCCTGGGCTAGTGACGAAACTCTAGCAGGATCAACCAACGCACCCGAGATAGAATAGTCGAGATCCGCCAGTGTTTGCCCAGTTGATACGCCGCGCTGCCTAATGGATTTCAGAAGGGAGTGGGCTTCATGCAGTTTATTTATACCAAGCGAAGTTTTGATTCGGCCTAAATCATTGACGATTTCGTGCATCATCTGCCTTGCGGTTTCTCGCATACCCGCGTTTTCGCCTGCCAATCTGCTCTGCTTAGCGACAAATACAGCTGTATTAAGCAATGAGCTTAGGCGGTCTGCGACATTGTAGCAGCGACGAATCACAAAATCATCGATCGGTGCTTCCGGGTCGATCACCACCGTCAATCCTGAATTGCCCAGTTGCTCGCCAAGAATCTCTCGCTTAACGGCCCATAGCGGCCTCGGCATCACCAATAGGATGTTCCCCAAGGGCAGCAGGGCGGCAACGTCGTTGAGGTATTCTTTATCATTTCCTACGGACGCTGCTACAATATCGATCTGGAGCGCTTCCTCCGCGTCCTGTACCTTCCCTTTTGGAAGTCCCGAGCAAGTGATACTGACATCACGCTTGGCCCGCTTTGCACTGGCGGTTTTTTTCAGGACAGCCGTCCAATTGGATTCTTGCTCGAGAATATCGACTGATTTCCATTCGCCGTCGCCATCAAGTGTTGGTTCGGCAATTTCATCTAGCATTCGCCCTTCATCAGAGGCCGTTGCAGTGGAGATGCCCACCTCTACGAGGAAAAGATTTTGATCCTCACTTAGCTTTCTTTGGGCGGGTTTTTTTGAACTGAAGGTTAACGCGGCCGAGCTCTTGCCACTATAGTGGTTGGCTACTTTTTGATAAAATGACTCCCCGCGATTTCGAGCGGATAAAGTCACGTAACCGAACCTTTTGATCATCCGCAAATGGTCAGTACCCTGACCACAGTTCACTAATGCCGGACTGCGGATGTCTAGGCCGTGGGCTTTGGGTGAAATGGCGGCATATAGAACTAAACGGATTGTCGGAGGCAGGTACCCCTCACGAAGACAGCGGATCAGGAACGCGTTCGCGATACCTGGCGCTCTGGCGGCGATATCCTCAATGCCCCTGATGTCGGCCGGTAACTCCAGCGGTTGGTGATAAACCCAAAGGTCGTCCTTTATGGTCGCCGACATTACTAAATGCCTACCGCCGACCCGGATTCATGGCGAGCTTACTGTTCATGAGACGCCATTGGGAGCCAACGCAGGAGCCGGCGCTCAGCCACCGTGACAAGTTGGTTCAATGTGATACCAACGGAACCGGTAACTAAGATGGCCGCATAGGTTTCCGGTATCCGGTACGCTGATTGAAAGTCGTAGATCTTACGCCCGAGGCCATTTTCACTGATGCCGATAAACATCTCGCCAGCTATGCTGAGTGCCAACCCGTAGCCTGCTGCTATCCTGATGCCGGCAAGGATATGAGGGAGTGCCTCCCAAAACAGAACTTGGGTGCCGGTTGCCCATGCTCCCAGGCCAAGAATCTTAGCCTGCTGCAAGCGTCGGCGGTTGGCTAATCGGGCGCCACTGATCGTATTGATCAGGATAACCAACAACGCAGGGTATGCCGCCATCGCCACGAGAGATCCTTGCCCGACGCCTACCAATATCAAAAAGAGCGGGAATAATGCTGTGGGGGGAACCGAACGCATCGCGTGAAGCGGCCCTTCGATCGCCGCATATATGCGCTCATGATAGCCAAGCCATAGTCCGAACGGGATCCCGAAAGCGGTCGCAATGACCAACGCCATCAAAAGGCGCAGGAGGGTTGCCACGAGATCAATCAACAACCCAGACGGCGTTAACAGTTCGACTAAGGCCCCGGCAACACTCAACGGGGTTGGCAGGATTATCGGATCGACGAACTTACCTGCCGTGAGCCCGAACCAGATGATCAGGATACACGCAAATGTGGCCAAAGCACGAAGGGGACTTCTAGAGATGGCCATGGCGTAGGATCTCGATAAGTGGTTCTTGGGCTTCCTGATATTCACGCGATTCCTCATTCCGAGGGAACGCGAGAGGAACTGAAAAGTCTCCCAAGACTCGGACGGGGCGTTGCCCGATAATTATGCAACGATCCGCAAGTGCCATCGCATCAGAAAGATTATGCGTGATAAGCAGAATAGTCATCTGACCACGGGTGGAGAGCTGACGCAGGCCATGGGTGATTACATCCTTGGTCCGTCGATCCAGCATCGAGAAATTCTCGTCTAGAATTAGGCACTTGGGCTTCCAGGAGAGGCTGCGCGCGACTGCCAAGCGCTGAAGTTCTCCTCCAGATACGTGGGCCGGAAAGCTGTTGGCCAGATGTTGAAGCCCAAATAATTCGAGCAATTCATCAGTACGGCTATCAATCTCGGTCTTGTTCCAGCCCAGCGACTCCAAGGGCCACATGATATTCTTGCGAATCGAATGCCAGGGGAAGACCGCATTCATGGGTGCTTGGTCAATGTAAACGATATCGGACAACCGATCCGTAAAGTCTGTCCGCCACGTGATCGCAGCAGGCTCGTGCGTGAGCGTCCCGGCCAGCAGTTTGGCGAAGGTGCTTTTCCCACTTCCACTGCCGCCCATGAGGGCGACGAACTGACCTGCCATCAATTTTAAAGAGAAATCCCTAAAGAGCAGATCGTGATCATCAACCAGCTTTGACTTGTAGCCAAAACTGAGTCTTTCGACCACGACTGCGGGCGCAGCGGGATTCATTTTGTCGGCGCCAAAAGGGCAGCGGCATCCACCGACTTCGGCAGTTCGCCAATTTCTCTCATCAGATCACTGAATTGCTGCACGTTCTTAAGGTCAGTTTCCGTGGGCAAAACATCAGCGACAAGGTTGACATGTGGTATGACCTCGGGGGCTAGCTTGGTAAATCCGGAAAGCGAGTTCCGTGCCCCAGCCGGATCGTTGCGTGCGAGTAAAACCGCCTGTCCCAATGTTTCACTGAAACGCTTGGCGGCTTCCGGGTGTTCAGTCTCGAATTTGCGAGAAATCACAGAGCATGAGATCGGGCTGGGCTCGAGCATGGCGACGTAGACAGAGCCGAAAAGCTTGCGGTATTCTTTTTGCTTAAGGAGCGCCGTGAGTGTGGGCTCATAGGCAAACAACGCGTCAATGGCACCCGATTGTAGAGCTGAAATATGGCTGGATGGCGGGAGCTGAATCAATTCGACGGATGCTGGATCAATTCCGCGGCTTTTCAGGAAGGCTTTGAGCAAATTTAGCGCCGTAGTCCCGGGATAAAGGCCGACCTTATGACCCTTAAGGTCATCCAGTTTCTTCAAGGCACTGTCCGCTCGGGTAACGATACTATCGTACGGGGAAGCCTCGCTCATTTTGCTGTGCAGGATGATTCGCACTCGCCCTGGAAATTGTGCCTCCAGGTTGAGAATGGGCACCATGGAAACCCCAGTTACCGCATCAACCTGATTAGCCACCAATGCGTTGATCATCTCGTTCGCGCTGGTGAAGAGTTTGGCTTCGACCTCGATACCGTTGCTTTTGAACAGACCCTGTGTCTGGCCCAAGAATAACGGCACATTCAACACCACAGGTGCGTACGCCACTTTGATTGATACTGGCGGTTGGCTATCAGCAGGCAAAGCTTGTTGCCCAAAGGCCTGCCAAGCGGATCCAAGCCAAAGGGTGATGGCCAATAATGAATGCGATAGTTTTTTCATACTGTGTGAGGCTATGACTGCGTTACCGCGGCGGAATCTGAATCATTCGCGGCTTGCGACCGGCTGATGTTCATCCGTGCAGCATCAAATACCTTGGCGATTGCTCGCTTCATGTACCATTCCACCAGATTCGAGATCAGTGGCAGGCCGAGGATCCCCAGACAATCGAACCGGCAGCTCACCCGAAGCTGGCTTCCACGACCATCGGGCTCAAATTCGTACATTACATCGTGAGGTAATGGGAGTGGCCCACGCTCAGCAGGACTGCTGCTCATGCCCCAAGTCTGACCTTCGGCATAGTGTGTGATATGCCCGAGGTATTTTTGCGGCCAACCAAGGATCGTGTGGGTCTCCGCAACCGGCGTGCCGATTCTTAAGGTAGTCGGGGCAAAAAAAGAACGCAGCATCGGTACATTGCCCGAGACCAGCCTAGGGTGCCCTGCGGCGTGCCAGAGACCTGCCACGCCCGTGTCAAATCGCTGAGATAGTGTTACGCTTTTCTGCATTTTAACGCGAAATAGCCGCCAACAGTTTGCCGAGGTCGGCCCCGAGCATTGAGAGGCAGTGATACAACATATGGGTAAGGCGCAGACAATTGTCTGCGCCCCGTATGGCAACCCATTTTGATCAAATGATACTTACGTATTCGTTGATTTCGTGTTACTTATGAGTGAATCGATCACCAGGTAATCGGCGGCGGCATGCGCGGCAGTTCAATGGGTTTAAGCATACCATTGAAGTTGGAAGCGAGGAGGCGCCCAGAAACGGGATCCTCCAGGTACCCACCCTTCATCACACCGCACGAGTTGCCAAAGGAGTCTTTGACGGCACCGCCAGCGTGCTCGAACAATTTCACGGTGGGACTCACATAGTGAACTTTGGGAAACACGGGCGCGAGCATGGAGAGAGGGCTCAGGTCGATGGTCTCGTTGGTAGACTTCTTGCGAATGCGACTGGCAGGAGGGTTCAGGCTTTCGAGGAGTTCTTGATAGTTGTAGCTCATAGAGGTGAGGGTTGAATTGTTACCAGCCTGAGGCCCGGATAATTGTCCGTTCTGTTTTTCATGCAGATTGGCCCAAAGGATGTGTGGTACGCACCTTACCCCCAGGCCGCGTCAACCAGCCGACACCGGCGTAGTGAGCACACCTGTACGAGGCCAAGCGCCCGGAACATCAACCATCCGAATTGCCTACCCATCTCGGGCGTCGAGGTGGGGAGACAATTGTCCGCGCCATAGTAAGGACACCATGAAGCAACGGATCTCTAATCGCCCTGCGACCCTCTTGGACGAGGAGGAGAACGAGACTAATCTCGTGGTGCAAATAGAGGAAAGCGGAGACCGCGACACCAACTTTGAAACTCAGCCTTGTGAAGCCTCAGCCCCACAAGACGAAGCCCTATAGCGAATTTGTAGTCTTCCGTTCGACCTGAATGAGCGGACACAGCAAAGCCCCGAAACCTAAATCATAAATACAGGAGATCCGATGAACCTCGATCACACGACCCCACTGTCGCCTACTCGCAACTGCGATGGCAACTGCGGCTCCGGCGGCAGCGCCTGTGACGGCGACTGCGACGGCTGAAGGCCCTGAAGTGAAATAGTCCGCCACACCTCCGCTGTGCGAAGGTGTGGCTTTTTAATTGTGCTAGTTGGCTTGAGCTCGATGACCTGTGGGCTGCAGCACTGCCTTGAAAATGCTTGGCTGCCTGGTGGATGGGCCACCCGATATTCGCTACGCTTCGAGCTCCCAGGAGGCACATGAACCCGTGCCCCACCCCTCCTGCGGAAAGTTCACACCAGGTGCAAAGATAGCTTACCAGATCCTGAATCGGCATGCCGGATGCCGCCAATTGGCTAATGTCCAAAAAAAATCCCCGGATGATTAATCCGGGGAAATCTGTGTGGGATTTGTGTGGAGAACCTAGCTCTCCTCTGAAATTGGTGCCCCCACGGGGAATCGAACCCCGGTTTGAAGAATGAGAATCTCCTGTCCTAGCCGCTAGACGATAGGGGCAAAAAACTGAAAGAACCAAAAAGCGCACCAGACGGCCGGCCGTCAAGCGCGCAGTCAAAATCAGACGTTGAACAATTCCTCGGCCTTGAAGAAGCGCGCCAGCTCGATCTTGGCGTTTTCGTCGCTGTCCGAGGCATGGACCACGTTCTTCATCATCTCGGTGCCAAAATCACCGCGGATGGTGCCCTTGGCCGCCTTGCGGGAGTCCGTGGGCCCGAGCAGGTCACGCACTTTCGCCACGATGTTGTCGCCCTCGAGCGCCATCATGATGACGGGACGCGAGCTCATGAAGCCCTCGATCTCCGGGTAAAACGGCTTGCTCGCCACATGCGCGTAGTGCTCGCGCAGCAGGGCGGGCGTCAGGACGCCCATTTTGCAACCGACGACGGTGAAACCGGCGCTCTCGAAGCGGCTAAGGACTTCGCCGACGTGGCGCTGGGCCATACAGTCAGGCTTAAAGATAACGAATGTTCTCTGCATAATAAGCTCTCCACCATACAAACGCAGGGTGCCTTGGAAAGTCCCGATTTATATTTCTTTAACCCTTGGCCCCCCGTCGCTTGCGACACCCATCGGAGCAATAACGGACCTCGTCCCACACCTTCTCCCACTTTTTCCGCCAGGTGAAGGGGCGGCCGCAGACGACACAGTCCTTCACCGGCAGATCAGACTTCTTCCGCATCCGGGGCATGATGGTCAGGTAAGCGCCAACAATCCCGGTTCACCCGGCCCCACGGGTGGCACCCCGCCATTCGCCCGGATCGCCCCCGCCTGTTGCCTGATCGCCGCGAGCTCGGCCGGCTTCAGTCGCGCGAGATTTTTGACCTGCAGCGCCATGCGCGGATTCGCCGCCAGCCGTTTTTCGTGACGCTGCAGAAAATCCCAGTAGAGCGTCGTAAACGGACACGCCTCCGGCCCCGTCGCCTTGGCCGGATCAAACCGGCAGCCCGCACAATAATTGCTCATCCGCTGGATGTACTTCCCCGTCGCGACATACGGCTTCGAGGCCATGATGCCGCCATCGGCGTATTGCGACATGCCGAGCGTGTTGGGCAGCTCAACCCACTCCACGGCGTCCACATAAACGGCCAGGTACCACTCGTGCACCTTGCGCGGTTCCACCCCCAGCATCAACCCATAGAGCCCCGTGACCATCAGCCGCTGGATGTGATGGGCGTACCCGAGTTCCAGTGACTGGCGGATCGCCTGGCTGAGGCACACCATGGGTACATCCCCCGTCCAGTAGAATTGCGGCAAGGCGCCGTGCGCCTCGAGCGCATTCAACTCCACGTAACCCGGCATGGATCGCCAGTACACCCCGCGCACGTACTCCCGCCACCCGAGGATCTGCCGGATGAATCCCTCGGCCGCCGCCAACGGCACCCGTCCCTTCCTCCACGCCTGTTCTGCAGCGCCGACCACTTCCCGCGGATCGAGCAGCTTCAGGTTCATCGCCGCCGCCAACCGCGAATGATAAAGCCACGCCTCCTCGGTCCACATGGCATCCTGATACTGGCCGAATTTCTCCAACCGGTGCGCAATGAAATCCTGCAGCGCCACCCGCGCCTCCACCGTCGTCACCGGCCAGTCAAACTGGTCCAGCTTGCCCGGATGATCCGCGAACACCCGGTTCACCAGGTCGATCACCCCGCGGGTGATCGCGTCCGGCTCGAATTTCACCGGTGCCTTCAGCCCCGCCGGTCCGCCCGCCAGCAGGCTGCCCCGGTTCTCCGGATCAAAATTCCACTGCCCACCCTCCGGCTCGCCCGCCGCATCGAGCAGCACCCCGTGCTTCCGCCGCATCTCCCGATAAAAATATTCCATCCGCAGCTGCTTGCGCCCGCGCGCATGCGTGGCGAAATCCGCGCGCGTGGCGTAGAAGTGCCGGTCATCCCGCACCTCCAGCGGACACCCCGCGGCCTTCGCCGCCTGCACCAGCGCCTCCCCCACCCGCCAGTCGCCCGGCTCCGTCAGGATCAGCCGCTGCGGCTTCAGCCGCGCGATCGCGCGCGTCAGCTCCTCCGCCAGCCCGCCGCCCTTCCCGCTTTCCTCGAGCTCACGATAATGCACCGTGCGGCCGGCCGCGCGCAGCGCCTCCCGGTGATGCCGCATCGCGGACAAAAACAACGCAATGCGCGGCCGGCCGGACCACACGTGCGTGGATTCCTCCGCGACTTCCGCCATCCACACGGCGTCCTGCGCGCAATCAAAGCCGTCGAATGCCGAAGCGGCGAGGTCGAGCTGGTCGCCGAGCACCAGAATCAGATGACGAAGCGGTCGGGGCATGCGACGCTAGGGCTTGGCCCGCCGGATGGTCGCCAGCGCCGCCAAGGCCGCATCCCGCGCCTCGCCATGGTCGACCAGCGGATGCGGATAGGTCCGCCCCAAGGTCACCCCCGCGGAGGCCAGCACATCCATCGGCGCTTCCCAGGGTTGGTGGATAAACTCCGCCGGCAGCCGCGCCAGCTCCGGCACCCACCGGCGCACATAGTCGCCCTCGGGATCAAATTTCAGACCCTGGAGGATCGGGTTGAAGATCCGGAAATACGGCGCGGCATCCGCCCCGCACCCGGCCGTCCACTGCCAGCCGAGCGTGTTGCTCGCCAGATCGGCGTCCACGAGCGTGTCCCAAAACCAGTCCGCGCCGGCCTGCCAGGAGATCCGCAGGTGCTTCACGAGAAACGACGCCACGATCATCCGCACGCGGTTGTGCATCCACCCGGTCGCCCAGAGCTGGCGCATGCCGGCATCCACGATCGGGTAACCCGTCCGGCCCTGCTGCCAGGCGCGCAGTTTTACCGAGTCCTGCACCCACGGGAACGCCGCAAAATCCATCCGCAACGGCGCCTCGGGCGTGTGCGGAAAATGAAACAGCAGGTGATGCGCGAACTCCCGCCAACCCACCTCGCTCAGGAAAACCTGCGCCCCGCGATTCGGCGGAAAAACGCCGCTGCCCTTCGTTGTCGCCTTCACCGCCGCCCAGATCTGGCGCGGGCCGATGTCCCCGAAATGCAAATGCGCCGACAGCGCCGAGGTCCCCAGCACATCGGGCCGGTTGCGCCGGTCGGCATAGTCATCCATCGCCCCGGCCGTGAATTGCTTCAACCGGGACATCGCCCCCGCTTCACCCGGCGCCGCGGCTGCCGCAAATCCCCCGTCCCACGGGATCTTCGGGAGCAACCCGAGGGCCCCCAGTTCCAAGGAGCGCGGCCATGACATCGGGCTCGGCAGGTCCCCGCCTCGCAGCTTCACGGGTTCCTCCACGGCCAAGGTCAGGCAATGCTTCCAGAAGGGCGTGAAGACCTGGAACGGGGCCCCCGCCTTGTTCCGGATCGTGTGCGGCTCGAACAGCAGGGCCGAGTTGAAACTCAGGGCTTCGACGTCGAGCCCCGCTTTCAAACCCTTGTCCCGCGCAATCACCGCTGGCTCGTACCGCCGGTTCCAGTAAACCGCGTCCGCCCCCGTGGCCTTGATCAAATCGCGCAGCACCGCCCCGCTCTCACCGCGAGCCAGCACCAGGCGCGATCCGCGCGACCGCAGCGCCTGATCCAGCGCTGCCAACGAGTGATGCAACCACCACCGGGACGCGCCACCCATCGGCCACCGCCCCTCGCCGGCGTCATCCAAAATATACACCGGAATCACCGGACGCCCCCGCGTCACCGCCGCCGCCAGCGCTGGGTTGTCCTGCACCCGCAGATCCTGCCGGAACCACACAAGCGTGGCCGGCTGGGGGGTGGACGTTGCAGCGGAGGTCATTGTCTGTAAAACGATTGGGGCAACGCGCCGGACGCAATTAATGTCACGTGAGTGCACCTTCCCCAATTTGTGGGCAGCCCGCTCGCGGGCGCTTGACCGGGACGCGCCTCCCGATCGCCAAACTGTAGGGCGGGGTCGCCGAACCCCGCCTTTGTTCGATCGCGGTATCACCCTCAAGTCGGGGTTCGGCGACCCCACCCTACACCCCGATCACAGCGCGTTCGTGTAAAGCTCCTCGTACGCGGCGACCGCCGTCTTCCACGAAAAATCCCGGCGCATCGCCCGGCGCTGGACGTCCGCATACTTCACCGGATCCGCATAGAGCGCGAGCGCCCGCCGCAACGCCTGGTTGAAGGCTTCCTGCGTGGGCGGGAACATGATACCCGTGCCCGCCTCCGGCGAGGCGTCCACATCCACCACCGTGTCCACCAACCCGCCCACCCGCGACACCAGCGGCACCGTGCCGTAGGTCTGGCTGTACATCTGGTTGAGCCCGCAGGGCTCGAACAGCGAGGGCATCAGGAAAAAATCCGACCCCGCCTCGACCAGGTGGCTCATCGCCTCGTCTAGGCGCACACACACCGCGATCTTGCCGGGATGCCGTGCCGCCAGCGCGCGCACCGCGTCCTCGTAGCGTCGCTCTCCGCCGCCGAGCACCACCAGGCGACAATCCTCCGTGGCAAAAAAATCCTCGGCCCCGAGCAGCAGGTCGAGGCCCTTGCTCACGGTAAAGCGGCAGACCATGCCGAACACCGGCCCCTTGAACCCGCCGTTCGCTGGCGCGGCCACCGGCAGCCCGGGATTCGTGTTGCCGGCGCGGCGCTTGGCCGCCGGCGGCTTCGGACTCCACCCGAATTCCTGCAGCAGCCGCTCCCGGCACAGGGCCTTGCCGGCCATGTTCTCGACGCTGAACTGCGCCGGCAGGCTGGCATCCGTCGCGGGATTCCACACCGCCGTGTCGATGCCATTGATGAAACCGTGCAGGTCCGCGAGGCGCGTGCCGATCACCCCGTCCATGCCGTTGCCAAACTCCGGGGTCTGGATCTCCTGCGCGTAACGCGGGCTCACCGTGGTCACCAGGTCGGCGAAAACGATCCCGGCCTTCATCATACACATCTGGTCGTAGTACTCGAGGCCGTCGATCGACAGCAGCTCCTCCGGCAGGTTGGCCAGCGCGAAGGACTTCCGTGGAAAGATGCCCTGGTACGCGATGTTGTGGATCGTGAACACCGTCTTGAGCGCGAGCGTCGTGCCGTAGCGTTGCTCGGCGTCGCGCAGGAACAGCGGCAGCATGCCCGTCTGCCAGTCATGACAGTGGACGATGTCGGCCTTGAAATCCGTCAGGCGCAGCAGCTCGGTCACGGCTTTCTGGAAGTAAATGAAGCGCGCGTCGTTGTCGTCATAGTCCCGCTCGCCCGTCCAGTACGGCAGCTTGCGGTCGAAGAATTCCTCCCGCCCGATGAAATAGATCGTCAGCCCCGCCCGCGGGCTGAGCGTGTACACATCACCGGGCAGAAACGAGTCGCCCATCTCGATCTTGAGCCGGTGCGACAGCTCGGCCCCCTTGAAATGCGGGCCGTCCAACACCGAGCGGTAACCCGGCATGAAGAGCGCCACCTCATGACCGCGTTCGGCCAGTACTCCGGTCAGCGCCGCCACCATGTCGGCCAGGCCGCCGGTCTTGAGGTAGGGAAACACTTCGCTGGCGGCGTGGGCAATTCGCATGTTGCAACCCTACAACCCCATGCGCACGGTGCGACTAGAAAAATGCTGCTTTTGCTCCCGTCCGTTCATCAGCACGCTTCTGCTCCGGCCGACTGGCCCCGGCTTTTCTTGAGCATCGGCAACCGATGCCGTGCAGTTCGGTCAATGAGGGAGGGGCTTTGCGCCCCGACCCGAACCACGTGCCGGCCGCGCCCTGTCTAACTCACCTTTTTTCCCTTTTACCCACGCCCGCTGGCATCCCTGCCGCCATGAAAAACCATTCCGAAAGACTCTTCGCCCACCTCTCCCGCAAGCAATACGTCCCCGTCCCCGCCGCGGTCATCGCCAAGGAGTGGAAACTCGACAAGAAGCGCCGCGTCGCCTTCTTCGCCGAGATCGCCCAGCTCGTGCGCTCCGGCCAGCTCACGCTCATCAAGAACGACCGCGTCTGCCTGCCCAAGGTCGCCGACCTCGTGACCGGCACGATCAACTTCCGCCAGAAGGGCTCCGCCATGGTCGCCCCCGAGGTCCGCGTCACCGAGCCCCGCAAGCCGGCCATCTACATCGACGCCGCCGACACCGGCACCGCCCTCCAGGGCGACAAGGTCGTCGTCCGCCTCCGCTCCCCGCGCGAGCGCGACTTCCCGTTCTTCCTGAAACCCGGCGAGCAGGCCGGCCGCGTCATCGAGATCATCGAGCGCGGCGCGGCCACCCTCACCGGCACGCTCCACCGCGGCCGCACCTATTTCTACGTCACCCCCGACGATCCCCGCATCCCCCACGACATCATCGTGCCCGACCCCGCCGCCGCCGGTCTCAAGCCGCCCGCCCTGGTCGGCGACAAGGTCGTCGTGAAACTCAACGAGTGGAAGGAGCGCCACCAGGCCCCCGACGGCGAGGTCACCCAGCGTCTCGGCCGCGCCTTCGAGCCCCGCGCGGAACTCGCCGCGATCTACCACAAATACAATCTGGCGACTTCCTTCCCCGATCCCGTCGTCCGCGAAGCCGCCGCCATCCTGCCCGAGGTCCAGCCCTCCGACCTCGCCGGCCGCCGCGACTTCCGCGATATCCCGACGTTCACCATCGACCCCGACGACGCCAAGGATTTCGACGACGCCCTCTCCATCGAATACCTCGACCACGGCGAGATCCGTGTCGGCGTGCACATTGCCGATGTCAGCCACTACGTGAAGCCAGGCACTGCCCTCGACAAGGAGGCCCAGCTCCGCGGCAACTCCACCTACCTCGTCGGCACCGTCGTACCCATGCTGCCGGAGAAACTCTCCAACGGCCTCTGCTCCCTCGTCGAGGCCAAGGACCGCCTGACCAAGGCCGCGATCTTCACGTTCAACCGCCACGGCGCCATCAAGACCGTCGAGTTCGCCAACACCGTCATCCGCAGCCGCAAGCGCCTGACCTACAAGCAGGCCTACGCCCTCATGTTCGAGGACGACCTGAACAAAATCCGCCAACTCCCCCTGCCCGGCGCCCACCAGACCGGCTCCACCGGCCGCGCGCTCAACGAACTTTCCCACACCGAGCTGACCGACCTCCAGACCTGGGTCCGCCAACTCTGGGCCATCGGCTCGAAAATCCGCCAGGCCCGCATGGCCGACGGATCCCTCGACCTCGACATGCCCGAGACCAAGATCTTCGTCGACGCCGAGGGCTACGCCGACCGCATCGAGAAGATCGAGAACGACGAGAGCCACCAGCTCATCGAGGAATACATGCTTCTCGCCAACGAGGCCGTCGCCCGCCTCACCCGCACCAACCGCCTGCCCTCGCTCTACCGCGTGCACGACGACCCCGACGAGGCCCGCCTCGGCGAACTCCGCCAGTTCCTCATGACGTTCAACGTGAAGTCCGGCGACCTCATGAACCGCGACGAGGTCGTGCGCCTGCTCGCCACCCTCAAGCACCACCCGCAGGGCTTCGTCCTCCGCACCCAGCTCCTCCGCTCCATGCGCAAGGCCTGCTACCGGCCCAGCCACGACGGCCACTACGGCCTGAACAAGAAGGACTACACCCACTTCACCTCTCCCATCCGCCGCTATGCCGACCTTGTCGTGCACCGCGTCCTCGGTGCCTGGCTCGCCAAGCAGCCCGGCTACCGCGCCACACACACCGATCAGCTCGCCGAGCACCTCAGCCTCACCGAGATCAATAGCACCGAGGCCGAGCGCGATTCCGTGAAGGTGAAGCTCATGGAGTACTTCGACCGCGAGGCCGAGCGGAAGAAAAAGACCGTCTTCAACGCCATCATCACCGACGTCCGCAACCACGGCTTCTTCATCGAGCTCTCCGACGCCGGCGCCTTTGGCATGGTGCCCATCTCCTCCCTCCGCGACGACTTCTACGTCCTCAACGGCCCCGGCACCGCCTTCATCGGCCGCAAAACCAAGCGCAAGTTCGAGCTCGGCCATACCATCCAGGTCATCGTCGCCAAGGTCGACCGCCAGAAACGCCTCATCGACTTCACGGTCCCGTAAACTCCCTGTGGGCCAGCTCGCTCGCTCGCACTCTTCGCGGTTAACTCCTGCCATGGATGCATTTTGCTCGGGGTGACTCAGGTCCAGCCGAGGTAAAATCCACCACGCCCGGAACCGCCCCCAGTTTTTGTTTGAGCTTCATCCCGGCGGGAGTATTTCGTTCATGGCAACGATGCCTAAGCCTGTTGCCAAAACCACGAGCGATTCGGAGTATTACCTGCCCGCCGAGCGCTTCTTCCCCGCCAATCTGCCGAGCGCGCTGACCTTCGACGACGTCTCGCTCGCCACGCTCTACTCCGAGGTCCTGCCCAAGGATACCGATCTCTCGACATCCCTCTCCGAGCGCCTGCCCCTGCAGATCCCGATCATCTCGTCCGACATGGACACCGTCACCGAGTCGCGCATGGCCATCGCCATGGCCCTCAACGGCGGTCTTGGCCTCATCCACTACAATCTCCCGGCCAAGGAACAGATCAAGGAGGTCGCCCGCGTGAAGCACCACGTCCACGGCCTCATCCAGGACCCGATGACGGTGAAACCCACCGCCACCATCGCCGATGTCCTCGAGATGATCGATCTCCGCCGCTTCGACTTCCGCACCTTCCCCGTCGTCGACGAGGCCGGCAAGCTCGTCGGCCTGCTCCCCGGCAACGTCGTCCGCGAGCGTTACAAGGCCCTCAAGGTCGCCGCCGTGATGACCCCGCGCAAACAGCTCCTCACCGTCGAGGAGAAGCGCATCGCCAACGACCCCATCAAGGTCGCCGACCGCTTCTTCACGGAGAACATCGGCATCCACAAGATCCTCGTCGTCGATGCCGCCGACCGCCTCCGCGGCCTCATCACCAGCTCCGACGTCGAACGCATCACCGGCGAGGCCAAGTCCCGCCGCAAGCCCGCCCGCGACGCCCATTTCCGCCTCGTCGTCGGCGCCGCCATCTCCCCGGTCCGCACGCCCGACGGCAAGCTCGACCGCGACCGCATCATCGCCCACGTCGGCGAGCTCATGCAGGAGGCCGTCGACGCCGTCGCCATCTCCACCGCCCACGGCCACACGGCCGGGGTCGGTGACATGGTGAAACTCATCCGCGGCGAATTCAAGGATCTGACCATCATCGCCGGCAACGTCACCAGCGGCGAGGGCGTGGAGTTCCTCGCCCGCTGTGGCGCCGATGCCATCAAGGTCGGCCAGGGCCCCGGCTCGATCTGCACCACCCGCATCGTCGCGGGCGTCGGCATCCCGCAGCTCACCGCCCTGCACGCCGCCGGCCGCGGCGCGGCGAAGAAGGGAGTCCGCCTCATCGCCGACGGCGGCATCACCAAGTCGGGCGACATCGTCAAGGCCCTCACCCTCGCCGACACCGTCATCCTCGGCGGCCTCCTCGCCGGCTGCCGTGAGGCCCCGGGCGAGATCATGGAAATCTCGGGCAAACTCTACAAACAGTACCGCGGCATGGGCTCCCACGCCGCCATGAAGGCCGGCTCCGCCGCCCGCTACGGCCACGACAAAAATGACGCCGTCCGCAAGGTCGCCGCCGAGGGCATCGAGGCCCTCAAGGAAGTCTCCGGCTCGGTCGACGACGTCCTCGGCGCCCTCATCGGTGGCGTGCAGAGTGGTATGGGCTACCTCGGGGCGAAGAACCTGCCCGAGCTGCGCCAGAAGGCCCGCTACATCCGCGTGACGCCCGCCGGCCAGAAGGAAGCCTCGCCGCACGACGTGATCGAGGTCGCCACCCGCAGCGGCGGCTGAGCCGGGATTGGACGGTAGGGCGGGGTCTCCGCACCCCGCCTGCACGGCGCTGGCCGTCCGCCGCCGGGTTCGCATTTGCCAAACTTGCGCCTTCGCGTTGTTTTAACGCAACCAAGTCCGCGCGCCCTTTTCTCACCTCCCCATGAAGTGTAGCCGATTATCCCTCCTGCTGGTGGTACTCACGCTGCCGGGATTATTTTCCTTGGCCCGGGGCACGACCATCATCGCCCCCGATTTCGACCAGCTCGTCAACTCGGCCGACTACGTGGTCCGCGCCACCGTCAAGTCCGTCACCTCGGAGTGGCGGCAGAACCCCGACAACCCCCGGAAGCCCTACATCGGCACCCAGGTCGAACTCGAGGTCCTGGAGGTCATCAGCGGCACCCCGCCTTCGCCGCTCATCCTCGACCTCGTGGGCGGTCGCATCGGCGACAAGCAGCTCGTGGTCGACGGCGCGCCCCGCTTTGAGCCTGGTCAGGAAAGCATCCTCTTCATCCAGGGCAACGGACGCCAGATTGTGCCGCTGGTCGGCATGAAACACGGCCACTACCCCGTGCGCCGCGATCCGCGCACCGGCGACAACCAGGTCATGCGCAGCGGCGGCAAATTCCTCTACCACGAGGCCGAGGTCGCCCTGCCCACGGCGGCCGCCAGCGCCGCCCCCGCCCGCGACCCGCGCGCCCGGCCGCTCAACACATCCGAGTTCGCCACCCGCATCCGCTCCCATGTCAAGCCGCACGACCGTGAGCGCCATCAGTAACCCACTGCGCCGCGCCGCCCTGCCCCTCTTGCTGCTAAGCGCGGTCTCGGCCGCACTGGCCTTCACCTTTACGCTGAACAAAACCAGCCCGCCCCCCAACGGCACCGGGCTGCCCTTGAAATGGCCCGCCGGCACCATCCGGCTCCGCCTGCTCCTCGGTGACGCCGCCACCCTCGCCGATGGCTCCAGCTACAATCAGAGTGCCCGCGCCGCCGCGCTCACCTGGAACGCGGTACTCGGCTCCGCCCAGTTCCAGACCGAGACCGCCACCGGCAACCCGGTCGCCGACAACGAGGTCAACGAGCTCGCATTCGGCTCCACGATTTACGGACGCGACTTCGGCGGCACCACCCTCGCCGTCACCACCGGCTACAGCACCGGCAACGAGCGCATCGAGGCCGATATCATCTTCAACACCCGCTACTCCTGGGATTCGTACCGCGGCAACGCCCGCTTCAACGGGAACACCCTTCTGCCCGACATCCAGCGCGTCGCCCTGCACGAACTGGGTCATGTGCTTGGCCTCGACCATCCCGATGAGGCCGGCCAGTCCGTCCCCGCGATCATGAACAGCACCATCGACAATCGCGATCAGTTGGCGAGCGACGACACCGAGGGCGCTCAATCCCTCTACGGTCCACCGGGCGCCCCCGCCAACGACAACTTCAGCAACGCCATCGTCCTCCGCCTCGGCAACACGCGCACGCTTGCCGTCAAGGGCTACAACACCAACGCCACCAAGGAAACCGGCGAACCAAGCCATGCCGATGATGGCGGCACGAATCCCAAGCCCAATCCCGGTGGTCGCTCCGTCTGGTGGCGCTGGACCTCGCCCGCCGCTGGCGGGGTCACGCTCGACACCCGCGGCAGCTACTTCGACTCCCTCCTCGGCGTTTACACCGGCACCAGCCTCGGCAGTCTGACCCGCATCGCCAGCAGTGACGACATCAACCCCGGCGTGGTCCAGGCCAGCACCGTCACGTTTAACGCCACCGCGGGCACCACCTACCAGATCGCCGTGGACGGTTTCAACAATGACGACGGCCTCGGCGCGGACAACGCCGGCATCACCCTGAACCTCACCTTTGACGGCGAGCTTGGCTCCGCCCCCGGCATCACCACCCACCCCGCCGACGCCACGGTCACCCGCGGCGGATCCGTGTCGTTTTCCGTCACCGCCACCGGTACCGCCCCGTTGGCCTACCAGTGGTTCTTCGGAGACAGCCCCATCGACGGCGCGACCAGCGCGACCTACTCGCTTTCCAACGTCACCGCGTCCCAGGCTGGAGCCTACCGCGTGACCGTGAGCAACGCCACTGGCCTCGTCACCAGCAACACGGCCACACTCACGGTTAACACCCCCGCACCCGCCCCGGCCCCGCCCGGCGGCGGAGGAGGCGGTGGCGGCGCCCCCAGTCTGGCCTTTATCGCCCTGCTCGCCGCCCTCGGAATCACACGGTTTTGCCTAAGTCGCCATTCGGGACCCTGCCGCTGAGTCCATGTCCGGCTCGCCCGCAAAAACTCCGGTCGCAGAACTCCAGACTCAGGTCCTTCTCCGCCCCGCCACCTTTCTCTTCGCGCTGCTGGCCCTTGTCGTGCAACTCGTGCCCGCCTGGCGGGCCGGCCTGCTGTATGACCGGCCGGCGCTCGCCGCCGGCGAACTCTGGCGGCTTTGGACCGGCCATCTCGTGCATTTCGGCTGGCCCCACTTTCTCGTCGACGCCGGTCTGCTGCTCATCGTCGGCTGGTTTGCGGAGTCGCGCCACCCCGCCTTTACGCGCCTTGGCCTGTGGCTGATGCCCGCCTTCGTCTCCGGCTGCCTGTACGCCTTCGAGCCGGCCATGCTCCGCTACGGTGGACTGAGCGCCTTGAACCTCGGGCTGCTCGTCTACGTGGCCGCGCAGGGCTGGCGCCGCGACTGGACCGACTGGTTCTGGCCCGCCGTCCTGCTCGCCTACGTCGCGGAACTGTTTTTCGAGCATTACCGCGGGGGCACCGGCGGCGGCACCATCCGCTTCGACGACCCTGGCATCCGCGTCGCCACCGGCGCCCACCTCGCCAGCGCCGCCTACGCCCTCCTCGCCCTCGGCGCCTCGCGCCTCCGGCCCCGGCGCACCCTGTAGCCGCGGTCGCTCACCCCGGTCCGGCGCGCCACGCCGCCCTGCCTCACCAACCCAAGGTTAGCAACCCCGGCCGGAAGCGGCCATAGTCATCCCTGCGCCTCCCTGCGCCACCGCATGACTCAATTTGCCGTTGCCGCCCTGTCCTCCGTCCTCTGTTCTGCGATCTCCGACTCCCGAACACCGTAATCCGACCCGATGCCCCTCTCTCCTTTCCGCAGCCAGCTCATCGCCGATGTCGGCATCTCCTTCGGTGACGAAGGCAAAGGCCGCCTCATCCCCGAGGTCATCGAGGAGCTCCGCCCCACCCCGGCCTCGGTCTCCGTCGTCTTCAAGGTCAACGGCGGCTCCAACTCCGGCCACACCGCCGGTGGCCTGAAGCTAAATCTCCTGCCCGCGGGCGTCGTCGCCCAGGCCGTCCCCCACCTCGGCATCGGCGCGGGCGTCGTCGCCGATCCCCGCAAGTTCCTCTGGGAAGGCCGGCCGCTGGAGCAGAAGGGTTACGCCATCTTCTCCCGCCTCGTCATCGACGAGCGCACCCTGGTCACGGACCTCAGCCACCGCCTCCTCGACCTCGCCTGGGAGGATTACCGCGTCAACGTGCTCCAGGAGGAGGCCCGCGGCTCCACCGGCCGCGGCATCACCCCGGCCTACCAGGACGAAACCGGCCAGTGGCAGATCACCTTCGCCGATTTCCTCGGCGGCCCGAATTTCTTCGCCCGCAAGCTCGCCGCCCGCGCCGAGCGCGCCTGCCGCACCATCCAGCACGTCTGCCGCGTCAACGGGGACACGTGGAACAGCTTCTTCGCCAAGCTCACCGCCGCCGAGACCAAGGCTAACGCCGAGGCGGTCCAGCTCGGCCTGTTCGAGGCGGCCGAATTCGACTTTCACCAGTTCATGGGGCCCACCCCGTTCACCCTGAACATCCCCCAGCTGACCGCGGTCTACTGGGAGGCTGGCCAGGCCCTCCGCGCCAATATCGGCGAGCTGCGCGAGCTGGTGCTCCGCGAACTCGCCGCCGGCCACAGCATCATCGGCGAATTCGGCCAGTCCTACTGGCTCGACAAACGCCACGGCTACTCGCCCAACGTCACCGCCTCCCACACGTTCACACCTGAGTTCTTCGAGAGCGCCGGCATCCCCGTGCAGCCGATCCACACCTTCGGCGTCGCCAAGGCCTACGACACCAAGGTCGGCACCCACACCTTCCTCACGCAGATGCCGGACGACCTCCCGCTCTGCCAGAGCCTCAAGAAGCTGGAATTCGGCGTCACCACCGGCCGCCAGCGCATGGTCGGCTGGTACGACGCCGTCGAGAAGGGCGACGCCCTGCGCTACGGCGGCTACCAGGACCTGATGATCAACAAAATCGACGCCCTCTCCGGCGCGACCGAGTTGCAGATCTGCACCGCCTACGCCGACGCCAGCGGCAAACGCTACGGCCACGTCCCCCGCAACGAGGCCCTGCGCAAGACCCTTCATCCCGTCTACTCGAAGCATGCCGGCTGGGCCGAGGACATCTCCGGCGTCCGCCACTTCGCCGACCTGCCCCGGAATGCGCAGCGTTACACCGCCGCCATGGTCCGCAGCCTCATCGCCGTCGCTTATCCGGACAAACTCCCCGCCGTCCTCCCCAACCTCCGCTACCTCGGCGTCGGCCCCGACCCCTCCCAAATCATCAAGGACGTCCCGGCCACCACCGAGCTCCTGTCGTTGGCCTGACCGGTCGCGTCCGGCGACGCAGCTGCCTCATCCCGTGAACGAATACATTGTACTGATCCAGGACAACGAGAAGTCCGCCGCCGTCCCGGAGTCGTGGGATCGTTTCTTTCAGGCCGCCCGGGCCAGCGGCCTGTTTCAGGGCGGTAGCGAAATCGGCCGGCGCGAGATAGTCGGCGACCCGCAGACCGCCCTTTCGACGAAGCACGTCGTGGGGTACATGCGTTTTGACGCCCCGGACAAATCCCGCCTCCTGGATCTGCTCCAGCTTCATCCGGTCGTGCTCGCGGGTGGTTCCATCGAGCTGTGCGAACTGCCCCGTTCATGAAAAATCCCGGGCCCGCCCTTGGCGTGCGGCCACCGCCGGGCTGATGCCGCGACCACCTCGCCCATGCCCCGCATCGAACTTGAGCTCCTGATCCGCGCGCCGATCCAGATCGTGTTCGATCTGGCCCGCAGCATCGACGCCCATCAGGCCAGCCAATCGCAACACGCCGAGCGCGCCGTGGCGGGCCGGACCACCGGCTTGATCCAACTCGGCGAATCCGTCACGTGGGAAGCGGTGCACCTCGGGGTGCGCCAGCGGCTCACCAGCCGGATCGTGGCGATGACGGCCCCGCTTCACTTTCGCGATTCCATGGTGGCCGGGGCGTTTCGACGCTTCGATCATGATCACCTCTTCGCCACCGTGCCGGGTGGCACGCGGATGAGCGATGTCTTCGATTACACTGCCCCGCTCGGGCGGCTCGGGCGCCTCGCCGACCGGCTCTTCCTGCAGCGCTACATGACGCGGCTGCTGGCGGCGCGCAACCAGACCCTGAAGCAACTGGCCGAGAGCGGCGACTTCGCCCGCTACCTCCCGCCGCCGTCCAGCGGCAAAATCTGAAGGGTGGCCCGCTTCATCTTGTAGCCGCTCGGGGAGGCGGACCACCCACCCTCACCCAGTCATCAGGGATTGACTGATAAAGCCTATTAGCCCTCCAACGCCTTCATGGCCGTCCTGACACAAGGGTTGTATGCCGGGGGGCTTCGTTGCAAACTTCCGCCATGTGCCCCGGCCCGCCATGAGCAAACCTGACTCCACCGGCCTCCGGCCCACGGCGGCTTTCAAGTTTCGCCCGCGCTTCCTCGCGCTGCTGCAACAAGGCTACACCCGCCAGCAGGCGGTGACCGATGTGTTCTCCGGCATGACCGTGGGGCTCATTGCCCTGCCCCTCGCGCTCGCCCTGGGGGTGGCCAGCATCCCGGCGGGTGTCCTGACGCCGTTTCCCGCCCCGGCGATCGGTATCTTCACCGCCATCATCGGCGGTTTCATTGTCTCCCTGCTCGGCGGCAGCCGCGTCCAGATATCCGGCCCGACCGCCGCCTTCGTCACCGTCATTCTGCTCGTGGTGGAGAAACATGGCTATGACGGCCTGCTCCTCGCCACCGTTATGGCCGGCATCATCCTCGTCCTCATGGGGGCCAGCGGCCTGGGCACGCTGATCAAATTCATTCCCTACCCGGTCACCAGCGGCTTCACCACCGGCATCGCCGTGGCCATCATGCTCGGCCAGGCGCCCCAGTTTCTCGGCCTGCGCGGCGCGGAGGCCGTCCCGAGCGAGTTCGGGGAAAAAATCCCCTGGATCTTCGCCCATCTCCCGGCGCTCAACCTGCCGACCCTGCTCATCGCCACCAGTTGCGCGCTCTTCATCCACCTCTGGCCCAAATACCGGGCCCGCCTCCACGCCGAGCGCATCCCCGGCGCCATCATTGCCATGGTTGTGTCGGCCGTCGCCGTCCTCTGGCTCGGCTGGGCGCAGTCCGCCGGCGTGGCCACAATCGGCACCCAGTTCGGCCCCGACGCCATCCCGCACGGCCTGCCCCCCTTCGTCTGGCCGGAAATCAGCCTCAGCCGCATCCGCGACCTCATCGGTCCCGCCACCACCATCGCCGTGCTCGGCGCCATCGAGTCGCTGCTCTCCGCCGTCGTCGCCGACGGCCTCATCAACGACCGGCACGATTCCAACACCGAGCTCATCGCCCAGGGTGTGGCCAACATCGTCTGCCCGTTCTTCTGCGGCATGCCCGTCACCGGCGCCATCGCCCGCACTTCCGCCAACGTCAAGGCCGGCGGCCGCACCCCCGTCGCCGGCCTGGTCCACGCCGTCACCCTGCTGCTCATCGTCCTCTTCTTCTCCTCCTACGCCCGGTTTGTCCCGATGGCCGCCATCGCCGCCGTCCTGGTGATCGTCGCCTTCCGCATGGGCGAATGGCACGAACTGCGCCGCCTCCACCGCATGCCCCGTAGCGACGCCCTCGTCCTCCTCACCACCATGGGACTCACCGTGGTCTTCGACCTCGTGATCGCCGTCGAGGTCGGCCTCATCCTCGCCGCCATCCTCTTCATCAAGCGCATGGCCGAGACCACCGAGATCGCCCAGGTGACCGACCGCGACGAGTTGGAAACCACCGAGCAGATCGCCCACGGCAAGGCCATCCCCGAGGGCGTCGTGGTCTTCCGGATCTTTGGCCCGTTCTTTTTCGGCGCGGCCGAGAAGATGGAGGATGCGCTGCAGCGTGTCGGCACCCTGCCGCGCGTGCTCATCCTCCGTATGCAGCTCGTGCCCGCCATGGACGCCACCGCCCTGAATGCACTCGAGAGCATCGTGGAGCGCATGCAGGCCGCCGGCGGCACCGTCATCCTCAGCGGTCCCCACCGCCAACCCCTCGACATGATGGTGCAGGCCGGCTTCATCGAGAAGCTCGGCCGCCGCAATATCCGCGCCCACTTCGACGCCGCCCTCGTCCGGGCCCGCGAGATCCTCGCCTCCCCTGCCTCCCACCCATGATCCGCCATCAAACCCCCGCCTGGGTCTACTTCGGCGGCCTCACGCTCGCCACCATCGCGGGCACGATCAATTCCGTCGGCTTCCTCGGCCAGCACCACCAGGCCCTCAGCCACATGACCGGCACCGTGACCGTGCTGGGCTATGAGCTGGCCCGCGCCGGCTACGGGGTGGCCCTCCACGCGCTCGCCATTCTCACGGCGTTCTTCCTCGGCTGCCTCGTCAGCGGCGCCCTCATCCGCCAGAGCTCACTGCGCCTCGGCCGCCGCTACGGGGTCGCCCTCTCGGTCGAGTCCGTCCTTCTGCTGGCGGCGGTTTATTTCCTGCGCCGGGGCGCCAATGTCGGTGACTACCTGGCCGCCGCGGCCTGCGGCCTCCAGAACGCGATGGTCAGCACCTACAGCGGCTCCACCATGCGCACGACCCACATCACCGGCATGGTCACCGACCTCGGCATCGCCTGCGGTCACTTCCTGCGCCGCGCCGAGGTCGACTGGTTCCGCTTCCGCATCTATGGCGTTCTCCTGCTCGGTTACTTCGCCGGCGCCGTCCTCGGCGGCATCGGCTACGGCCAGTGGGGTTACGACACCCTGCTCTTTCCCGCCGTACTCAGCGGCGTGACCGGGGTCGGCTACACCGCCATCAAGCACTACGAGCGCCGGCGCCACGCGCACGCCAAACATCCCGCCGGCCCGTAGCGGTTAGAGGTGGAACCTGACCTTCATCCTTCGCCCAGCCTTCGGACGACAGGCCGGGCCGGTTGGATCAATTCTGGGTGAGCCCGCCGCGCCGCCGGCTCACTCGCGCCACGTCAACGCATGGCACAGCGCCACGCCCGCGGCGTCGGCTTCATCGTAGGCCAGCGGGCGGCCGTGCCCCAGCATGGCCATGACCGTGCGGGCCATCTGCTCCTTGCTGGCCCGACCCGCCCCCACCACCGCCTGCTTCACCCGCAGCGGGGCGTACTCGAAAACGGCCACGTCGTGCAACGCCGCCGCCGCGATGGCCGCGCCCCGCGCCGCGCCGAGGATCTGCGCGGTCTGGAAATTCTGCACGTAGATCGTCTGCTCCAGCGCCACGTGCCGCGGGGTGAAATCCGCCATGAACGCCGTCACCGCCCGGTGGATCTCCGCCAGGCAACGCGGCATCGCATGCTTCGCCGGGATCTTCAGGGTCTGGCAGCGCAGCAGCACCGCGGGCCGGCCCGGCGTGAACTCCAGCAGCGCCAGGCCCGTCCCGCGCAAACTGGGATCAACCCCGAGCACCCGGCCCTGGAACGCCGGCCGCTGCAGCGTCGGCGCCGCCGGCCACGACGGGGCCGCGAGCTTGCCCTCGAGCTTCGCCTTCCAGAGTTGTCGAACCGATGTGCGTGCCATGATGCGAAACCGGCATACAGGATCGGGGCTAAAGCAGAAGCGGAATATGCGCGCCACCCGGTCTCCATGCTTGTTTCACCGCCGCCCGCCGGTTCACACTGGCGCCCCATGAAGCCGCGCCCGATCCGCTCCCCCGGGAGCAACGAACGCACCCAGCCCCCCTTCCGGCCGGGCCGCTGGCAGCGCTGGCGCGATGCCTGGGACCACTTCCACCTGCGCGACGCCTGGTGGCGTCTGCTGGATTTCTTCGAGGCCAGCCGCGCGGCGCGCCTCGGGCTCTACCTCACGGCGACCGGCCTCGTGCTGGGCGGCGTCCTCTGGTTCGGGTTCTACCCGGCCTGGCAGAAACGCAACGCCGTCAAGATCGCCCGCGACTGGCTCGACGCCGGACAGCTGCGCTACGCCGCGGAGGCCGCCCAACGGGCCGCCGTCATCGATCCGACCAATCCCGAGCCCTGGCTCATCGCCGCCCAACTCGCCCGGATCGGCGGCCAGCAGGACGTGGCCCGTGACTATGCGCGCCGCGCCGCGGCGCTCGCCCCTGACAATCCCGACATCGTCATCGGCTGGGCCGCCGCCGCCCTGCGCGCCGACCAGGCGGATGAGGCGGATGAAGCCCTCGACACCCTCTCCGTGGAAGTGCAGGCGGCCTCACCGCATGTGCAACGCCTCCGTGGCGAGCTGGCCCGCCGGTCGTCGCGGCTGACCGCGGCGCGCAATTTCTTCGAGGCGGCCCGTCGCCTCGAGGGTCCGGGCGCCGTCAACGAGGTGCCCCTCGGGCTTATCCTCCTGCAGTCGACCGACCCGGCCGAACGTCGCCGCGGCGTCGACTTGCTCTCCCCCTGGACCGCCGATGCCGAATGGGGTGCCACCGCCCTCCGGACGCTGCTCGCCCACGCCCTCGATCGCGGCGACCAACCGGCCATGCTCCGCTGGGCCGAGGCCCTGCGCAGCCATCCGGGCTGCACCGTCGCCGACATGACCCAATGCCTGCTGGCCCTCGCCACCGCGGATAGGGCGCGCTACACTGTGGTGTTGGACGGCTTGAAGCGCGACCACGCCGTCACGCCGCAGGCGGCCGCCCAGCTCCTGAGTTGGCTCAATGCCATCGGCCGCGGTGCCGACGCTGTAGCCTGGATGGCCACACTCCCTGCGGCCGGCATGCAGCGGCCGCCGCTCGCCGTGGTCGGGGCCGAGGCCCTGCGCCAGGCGGGCGACTGGGCCGCCCTGCGCACTTGGACCTCCGGGCACGCCTGGGGCGAGGACGCCGATTTCCTCCGCTGGGCCTACGGTCTGGAGGCGGCGCTGCAACTCGGGGACAACCGGCCGGCCGATGAACTGCGCCTCACCCTTTACAGCCATGCCGAACTCAACAGCGCCCACGCCCTGTTCTCCGGTTCACTGCTCTACGGCTGGGGCCGGACCGCGGAGGCGGTCGAACTCTGGTGGCACGCCACCCACCAGGAGGGCCCGTCCGCCATCGATGCCCTGGGTTCGCTCGCGCGGCATTTCCAGGTGCAGCGCGACGCCGAGGGCCAGTACCGCGTTTTCCGCCAGTTGCACCTGCTCCGTCCCGCAGACGCCGCGATCGGCAACAACTACGCCTTTTTCGCCACCCTGACCGGGCGCGACCAACGTCTGGCCGAGCAGATCGCCCGCGCCAACCTCACCGCCGACCCGCGCAACGTGATTTACGTGGCCACCGCCGCCTTCGTTCACTTCCGCCAGAACCGCCTCGCGGAAGCCCGCCGGCTACTCGAGACCGTCGCCAGCGAGGTGCCGCAATCGCCGGCGCTCGCCTTCAGCTACGGCCTGGTGCTGGCGGCTGACGGCGGTTCCACCAAGGGCCGTCAGCTGCTGGATGGATTGCCTCCCGACACGCTCACCACCGCCGAGGTGGAGCTGATCCGCGCCACGCTGAAGCAGACCAAGTGAAAAGGCCGCCGGGAGCGGGCCGCGCCGACGTATTTTGTGCGTCGCAAAAACCAAACCGGGTCACCGACCACGGGATTTCCTAAAATGACTTAGGCCGCCGACGGCGGACCGACGACCGGTGGCTTGCGCCACCGCCGCCAGGCAAAGAGGCCGAGCGCCGCCAGCACCGGCAGCATCGTGCCAGCCTCCGGCACCGGCGTGCCGTCAATCGTGACGCCGGAACCAACCTGATAGACCAACAGGCCGCTGGGATTGAGTGTAGTCGAGCCGTTACTGCCCGTCTGGCTGTTGGTGTTGGCCACGACCACGTAAATGTAGTTCGTGCCGATGCGGAAGGTGGAGTTGTTGACGCCGCCGCCCGTCGTGCTGTTGCCGAGGGCAAAGGAACTCGTGTTGTTCCAAGCCGAGGTGCCACTGGCCGAGGCCGCCGTGCCCCCCGTGCTGATCACGCCGCTGTTGTTGACCGTGGGTGAGTTGGTCGGGTTGACGTAGACGGTATAGGCGTCGTCCGCCGCGATCGTCATCGAGATCTGGATGTTGTTGGTCACCGTGCCCGTGCCGGTGCCGGTGATGGTGAAGGCCAGCCGGTAAACGTAATACGCACTGTTGGTGCCGGTCGTGCCGTTGCCCGGCAGGTAGTCGCCGCCAATGTTGGCTGTGCCGCCGGTCGCGGCGGTGCGCGCCCCAGGCGCCGTGATCCACTGCGCCGTCGAGGTGTTCGCCACATAGGCCGCATCAATGTAGCTGCTGCTCAGGACGTAGGCGCTGCCGGTGTACGTGCTGGTGCCGGTATAATTTGAGCCGTTCACCCGCGCATAGGTGACCGCCCAGTTTGCATCCTGCCCGCCGCCAGCCACCAGGCCGCCCGTGGAATTGGTGCCGGTGTAGTACAGCCCGGCGACATTGGTCGCCGATCCCGCCCACGCCGTCGCACCCATCACCCAGCCGAGGCCGGTGATCAGCAGCAGATTTCGCAGGAGTCGGAAAACGGTCATTAGGGCTAACTTAGGGTGTATTACCTATATTTCAATAGGCATCTTGTCATCTATGCTATGCTTTTCGGGCCGTGGTACTTAAGAATGATTATCGACTAAAAGAACAACAACTTGATCGCCGTTAATGCCGCGAGTCCCAGGGCGATATTTTCGAACCAACGCTGATTGACCCGCTCCACCAAAGGCCGACCCAGCAGAGCCCCCACGGCCACCGCAGGCAGCAACCACAGGTTGAGAATTAAACTGGCCGGCGTGATCAAGCCAAGGTGCACGGCAAAGGGCACCTTGATCCAGTTGATCACCAGGAAAAATGCCGCGCCCGTGCCGAGGAACTCCAGTTTGCTCAGTCGCATCGCCAGCAAGTAAAGCGTCATCACCGGCCCCGCGGCGTTCGCGATCATGGTGGTCACGCCGGCAAACACCCCCATCGCCGGCCCGAACCAGGCCGGGGCCTGGGTAGCGAGCCGTTCCGCGTTTTTCCGCTGCCGCCAGACATGCAGCCCCAGCATCAGCGCGATGATGCCGCCCACCACCTGCGCCGTCTGCTCGTTGTTGATCCGTCCGAGCGCAAACCAACCGGCCACCACGCCGCCCACCGCCCAGGGCAGCAACCGGCCGACCCGGCGCCACTCCAGGTTTTTGCGGTAGATGAAGAACGCGAATCCATCGGCGAAGATGAGCATCGGCAGTACCACGCCCGTCGCCTGCTGCGCCGGCATCAGGTTCGCCAGGATCCCGACCGATACCATCGAGATCCCCGGGATCCCGGTCTTGGAAAGCCCGAAGAACAGCGCCGCCACCGCCAGCAGCACCCATTGCCAGGATTCAAAGTGCATGGAAATGCATCCCTCTTGCCTCGCGCGACCGCCGCGGAGACCGCCACGCCATCCACCGGATCCTTTGCGCCCTTGGCGTCCTCTGCGCGAGGCCATCCGCCTGCCTTGGCCGGACCACCCCTAATCCTCCCGTAAGACCAACGCTCACGAGAGCACCCTCCCGTTTTCCACCTGCAGCACTTGCCACCCGTCCGCGTCCGCCGGGAGGCTCGTTCCCGTCGCGATCACCTGCGGGTCGTGCTCGAGCGAGGCCCAGAAGCGCTCGCGCCGTGAGGGATCGAGTTCGCCGAGCACATCGTCACACAACAGCACCGGCGTGACCCCGCCCTTCGCCTTGAAGTACGCCGCCTGCGCCAGCCGCAACGCGATCACCAGGCAGCGCTGCTGGCCCTCCGAGGCGAACTGCCGCGCCGGCCGGCCGTTGAGCAACAGCTCGATGTCGTCCCGATGCGGTCCCCGCTCCGTGGATTTCAACAGCTGGTCGCGCGGCCGGTTTTTCGCCTGCAACGCGGCAAATTCCGACGCCGTGGCCGCCGTCGTATCCGGCGCGTAGACCAGCCCCGCCGTTTCCGCCTCCGGCACCAGCCGCTGGTGCGCCGCATGAAAGAGCGCGCTGATCGCCTCCACCCCCGCCCGGCGCCCCGCCACCAGCACCGCCGCGTGCACCCCCAGTTCGTGCTCGAAGGCCTCCAGCGTGCCCGCATCGCCGCGGCCTTGCTTGAGCAACATGTTCCGTTCGGCCACGGCTCGCGTGTAGGACTGCAGCGCTTGCAGGTAGACCGGATCCATCGCGGCCAGCGTCAGGTCGAGCCAGCGCCGTCGCAACGCCGGCGCCCCCCGCAGGAATTGGTTGTCCTGCGACCAGAACGCCACCGTGGGAAACCGCCCGATGAAATCCCCCAGCCGGGTCACCCGGCCCTGCTCCCACATCACCTCGCGGGCCGCGGGCTTCAGGGTGATCATGATCCGGCTCGCCCCCAGGGTCTCGTGCTCCAGGCCAAAGGCCAGCCCCGCCTGCGCCTGCCCGTGCCCGATCAGCGCCCGCGTCTCCGCGCCGCGGAACGAACGCAGGGCCGTCACATAACCCAGCGCCTCGAGGAAATTGGTCTTACCCTGCGCGTTAGCCCCACACAGAAACGTCCGCCGGCCGGCGAGTTCCACCTCGCAGAGCGGCAGGTTCCGGAAGCCCTGCAGGGTGACCTTTTGGAAACGCACGCCGCCAGTGAGGCGGGGCCGCCGCGTCCTGTCCATTTGGTTCTTGCAGCCCCCCGGGCGGCTGGGCTTGTTGGCGGATTCCATGAGCACCTCCTCCCCTCTCCCCGAAGTCGCCGTACTCACCACCAGCTATGGCGATCTCGTCATCAGCTTCTGGTCCGACGTGGCCCCGAAGACCGTTGAAAACTTCAAGAAGCTCGCGCGCGACGGCTTCTACGACGGCACCGCCTTCCACCGCATCATCAAGGATTTCATGATCCAGGGCGGCTGCCCCAACACCAAGGCCGGCGAGACGGGCCAGCCCGGCACCGGCAGCCCCGGCTACAAGATCAAGGCCGAGTTCAACGCCAAGTCCCACGTGCGCGGCGTCATCTCCATGGCCCGCTCCTCCCACCCGGACTCCGCCGGCTCCCAGTTCTTCATTTGCCACGGCGACGCCAAGTTCCTCGACCGTCAGTACACCGCCTTCGGCCAGCTGATCGAGGGTGACGACGTCCTCGAGCGCATCGCCAACGTCCCGACCAAGAGCGGTGGCGGCGGCGAGAAAAGCACCCCGATCGACCGCATCGAGCTCGTCAGCGTGAAGATCATGGTGAAGGGCTGAGCCCCGCCCCCGCTTCCAACCGCAACTTTTCGCCCGCGCCTTTCCCGGCGCGGGCTTTTTTTCATCTATCTCGGACGGGCTTACCTTGTGGGCGGCCAGCTTGCTGGCGCCACGAGCGACCCCTGAGAACCGTGGCGTGAGCAAGCTCACCGCCCACAGGAGTTAAATCTGCCCCGCCCCTCACGCCACCGCCACGGCCCGCCCGCCGATCTCCGAAGACACGCTCTGGCACAGGCCGACGAAGGTTTCCTCACCCAACGACAACCGCCGCCCCCGCAGGGAGGCGACGCCCCACCGCCGCTTCAATTTGCGGCGGCCCAAAGGTAGCGACACCAGCGCACCCGACTCGATCTCCGGACGCGCCACCCACGGCGCCAGCATGCCCACGCCGAGGCCGATCTTCACCAGCTCCTTGATGGCCTCCATGCTGCCCAGCTCCAGGATGTTGGTCAGCGGGAGATCCTCGGTCCGGAAATAATCCTGCACCAGGCGGAACGTGTAGCTCGTGTGACTGTACACGATCAGCGTCTCCTCGGCGAAACCCTCCCGCACCACCCGGCCCTCCCGCGCCCACGGATGCCCGGGTGCCACCAGAAATCGCATCTCATCCTCGAACAGCGGCACGAAGTTCAGCTCCTTGTTGCCCTCCGGCTCCAGCATCAGGGCGAGGTCGATGCTCGCCCCCAGCAGCTGCTCCATCTGTCGCGCATGGTCGCCCGGATCGATCGAGATCACGCACTTGGGAAAACTTTGCTTAAACTCCCGCAGCACCGTCGGCAGGATGTACTGGCACGCCGTCGTGCTTGCCCCCAGCCGCAGCCGGCCATGCCCCCAGCGCGACAATTCGTCGAGCCCGCGCCGCGCCGTCTTCATCTCGGCCATGATCTTTTCCACGTGCCGCAAAAACTGCTCGCCGGACTGCGTCAGCGCCACCCGCCGGCCCGCCCGCTCAAACAACCGGCAGCCCGCCTGCTCTTCCAACGCCTTGATGGCGTGACTCACCGCCCCCTGAGTCAGGTAAAGCTCCTGGGCGGCACGGGTGAAGCTGCCCAACCTCGCCAAGGTGGCAAAGGCGAGCAGCTGACGCGTATCAAAAACGTTGTTCTTCATGCGGCGTGGAAACGGCTCGCATGAACCCGGTTCATGCCAGCCATGAATTCTTTGCAGAGCAGTAATCGGGCCAACGGCGCCAGCTGGCATGTCACGGGCTAATTCCCCCCCATGCCCGCCGCCCGTCCGACTTCCGCCACTCCCCGCCCGCTCCGCCTCGGCTTCATCTCCTTGACCGACGCGGCGCCGCTCATCGCGGCCCAGGAACTGGGCTGCTTCGCCCGCCGGGGCCTGGCCGTCGAGCTCTGCCGCGAGGTTGGCTGGGCCACCATCCGGGACAAGGTCACCTATGGCGAACTCGACGGCGCCCATGCGCCGGCCCCCATGCTCTGGGCCACCAAGCTCGGACTCGGCTGCGCCCCCGCCGATGTCTCGACCGGGTTCATCTTCAATCTCCACGGCAACGCGATCACCCTCAGCGTCCGCCTCTGGGAGGCGGGCGTGCGCGACGCCGCCAGCCTGCGCGAGGACGCCCTCCGCCGCCGCGGGGAAAACAAGCTCATGTTCGGCATCGTTTTTCCCCACTCGATGCACCACCTGCTCCTCCTGCATTGGCTCCGCGCGGCGCGGCTCGATCCCGAACGCGACGTCCGCATCGCCGTCGTGCCCCCCGCGCAGATGTTCCGGAACCTCGTGGCCGGGACCCTCGACGGCTACTGCGCCGGTGAACCCTGGAACACCCTCGCCGTCCAGCAGAACCAAGGCTGGTGCCCCGCCTGGAGTTCCTCCCTCGCCCCCGGCCACGTCGAAAAGGTCCTGATGGTGCGCAACGCCTTCGCCGAGCACCGCGCCCCCGAGCACGCCGCGCTGATCGCCGCCCTCGCGGAGGCCGCCGCCTGGTGCGACCAGCCCGCCAACCGCGCCGCCCTCGCCGGCCTGCTCGCCGCCCCGGCTTACCTGAATCTGCCCGCCGCCGTGATCGAACCCGCCCTCGTCGGCCGCTTCTCCCCGCGCGCCGGGGTCACCGAGACCGTCCCGGACTTCCTCGTCTTTAATCGCGGCGACGCCAACGCCCCCACCGCCGAACGCGCCGCCACGCTGCAAAACGACCTCGTCGTCGCCGGCCTCATCCCCCGCTCCCTCCTCAACGCCAGCCTGCCCCGCCGCCTTTTTCGCGAAGACCTCTACCGCGAAGCCACCACCAACCTCGACCCTCATGCCCACCAGCAACTCAAACTACCCGACGGGACATTTGTCTCCGCTTAACCGCCGCCAGTTCATCGCCCAGGGCGCGCGCCTCACCGGCGCCGCCGCCCTCTGGGCTGCCCTCGGCCACCGCAGCTGGGCCGCCACCACCGGCTCGGCCTCCGATGCCCCGGAGACGCCGGACATCAATTTCGGCATGATCGCCCTGACCGACTGCTCGCCCATCGTCATCGCGCACGAGAAGGGCTTCTTCAAGAAATACGGCATCAACTCCACCGTCACGAAGGGCGCCAACTGGGCCGCCATCCGCGACAACCTCTCCACCGGCTCCATCCAAGCCACCCACATGCTCATCGGCATGCCGCTCGCCTCCACCATGGGCCTGGCCGGCTCCCCCAAGAAACCGATGGTCATCCCGTGGATCCTGAACCGCAACGGCCAGGCCATCACCCTCAAGGCCGACTGGAAGGGCAAGGTCGGCGCCGATCCGAAGGCCCTCAAGCCTTTTGTCGACCAAGCCAACAAGCTCGGTGAACCCCTCACCTTTGCCCAGACCTTCCCGCCCGGCACCCACGCCATGTGGATGCGCTACTACCTCGCCGCCGGCGGCATCAACCCCGACAAAGACGTCACCCTCATCACCGTCCCGCCCCCGCAGATGGTCGCCAACATGAAGATCGGCAAAATGGACGGCTACTGCGTCGGGGAACCTTGGAATGCCCGCGCCATCGCTGACGGCATCGGCTTCACCTCCGTCACCACCCAGGACATCTGGAAGGATCATCCCGAGAAGGTCTGCGCCTTCACCGAGGAGTTCGCCGAGAAGAATCCCAAGACCGTCAAGGCTGTCCTCAAGGCCCTGCATGAGGCCAGCGTCTGGCTCGACGTCATGGAAAACCGCGCGGAACAGTGCGAGATCGTCTCCAAGGCCACCTACATCAACTGCAAGAAGGAAGTCATTCTGGGCCGCCTCCTGGGCGAACTCGACTACGGCGACGGCCGCGTGGTGAAAGACGAACTCTACATGCACTACAGCAAGCGGAACTGCAATTACCCGCAGGCCAAGCACGCCAAGTGGTTCCTCTCCCAATACCGCCGCTGGGGCATGGTCACCGGCACGCCGGACTACGAGGGGGTCGCCAAGCGCGTCATGCGCGCCGATCTCTATGTGGAAGCGATGAAGGAGATCGGCTACGCCCACGGCGGCGCCGACGCCTCCCCCGAGACCCTCTTCGACGGTCTCACCTTCGATCCCGCCAACCCTGAGGCCTACGCCACCGGCGCCGCGGTCAAGAATCTCAAGGGCTGACCTTCGTCATGAGCACCACCACGAGCCCGCGCCTGCCCTACTGGCAGGCCTGCCGCCAGCCGGCGGTCTGGGCCCGGGCCACCAAGCTCGGGCTCGTGGTCGGTCTCATCCAGGTCTCCCTCAACCAGGGCGACTACTGGCTCAGCGGCCAGGTCACCCCGCTCATCGTCATCAAATCCATCCTCTCCCCGCTTCTGTCCTTCGGCATCGCCTTCGCCTCCGCCGTCGCGACTCAGGCCGAGCATCTCTCCCGCTCCTCCTCATGAAATCCTTTAAATTCGACTGGCTCGTCCTCCCGCTCGTCGGCTTCGCCGCCGTCCTCGCGCTGTGGTCAATCTCCAGCAAGACGTGGGCGACCAACCTCCCGTCCCCTTCGCAAACTTGGCTCGCCAGCCGGGACTACGTGCTCGAGCCCTTCGCCAAGCGCGGCGAGATGGACCAGGGCATCCTGCGCTTCACCTGGTACTCGCTGATCCTGGTCGCGCAGGGTTACGGCATCGCCCTCGTCATCGGCACCCCGCTCGGCTTCTGCCTCGGGCTCTCGAAGACCTTCACGAAGATCATGGATCCCATCATCCAGATCCTGCGTCCGGTCTCGCCCCTCGCCTGGCTGCCGCTCGGCCTTGTGCTCTTCATGAACACGGGCAAGGAGGCCGGCACCTACGGCGCCCTCTTCACCATCGCCCTCTGCGCCATGTGGCCGACGGTGCTCAACACCGCCGTCGGCGTCCGCGCCGTGCCCCAGGATTTCCTCAACGTCGGCAAGGTCCTCAAGCTCTCCCGCTGGAAGACCCTCACCAAGATTCTCATCCCGGCCACCCTACCCTACATGTTCACCGGCTTCCGCCTTTCGCTCGGCATCGCCTGGCTCGCCATCGTCGCCGCCGAGATGCTCACCGGCCGCCCCGGCGCCGGCGGCTTCCTCTGGCAGGAATACAACGCGCTCATCTACGAGCACATCATCCTCTCGATCATCACCATCGGCCTCGTCGGCTTCGTCCTCGACCGCCTCATGGGTCTCCTCGAACGGCGCTTCAAGAGCGTTTGATTCACGTCAAGGCCGTCGCGTCGCGACTTCCCTCCTCTTCCCCTCATGGCTTTCCTCGAACTCACCAACGTCTGCAAGGCCTTCGGCGGCCCGCCGGTGCTCAGCAACGTCAACCTCACCCTCGAGCGCGGTGAGTTTGTCGCCATCGTCGGCTACTCCGGCTCCGGCAAGACCACCCTGATCTCCCTCATCGCCGGCCTCACCCGCCCCGACACCGGCACGGTGAAACTCAACGACCTCGAGATCACCGCGCCCGGCCCCGACCGCGGCATCGTGTTCCAGAACTACTCGCTGCTGCCCTGGCTCACCGTCACGGAGAACATCGCCCTCGCGGTCGACCAGGTCTTCCCCAACCACGCCGCGGAAAAGCGGCGGCATATCATCGCCACCGCCATCGCCACCGTCAACCTGACCCCCGCCCGCGACAAGTTCCCGCGCGAACTCTCCGGCGGCATGCGCCAGCGCGTGTCCGTGGCCCGCGCCCTCGCCATGGATCCGCAGATCCTCCTGCTCGACGAGCCGCTCTCCGCCCTTGACGCCCTCACCCGCGCCACCCTGCAGGACGAGTTCGAGCGCATCTGGGCGAAGGACAAGAAAACCGTCGTCCTCATCACCAACGACGTGGACGAGGCCCTCCTCCTCGCCGACCGCATCATCCCGCTCACGCCCGGTCCTGGCGCCACCCTCGGGCCTTCGTTCCCGGTCTCGCTCGACCGACCGCGCGACCGCAAGGCCCTGAACCACGACCCGGAATTCAAGCGCCTCCGCGCCCTCATCACCAACGAGCTCCTCGGCTACAACGAGCGCCGCAAGGCCACCGTGAAGCAGAAGCTCATCCTGCCTGACATCCTGCCCGAGAATCTCGACCTCCCCCGCGTCACCCGCCGCCCCCTCCGCCTGAGCGAGATCAAGGAAGAGACTATCGCTGTGGCCAGTAGCCAGTAGCGAGTAGCGAGCATCCCAATAGCTACCGCCTACTCACTACCCGCTACTCACTCCTCGCTACTATCAAAATGTCCTCCTTCCTCGAAATCTCCCAGCTCGGCAAAGTCTACCCCACGCCCAAGGGTCCCGCCGTCATCGTCGAGAACTTCGACCTCCGGATCCGCAAGGGCGAGTTCATCACCCTTATCGGCCACTCCGGCTGCGGCAAGTCCACCGTGCTCTCCATGGTGGCCGGCCTGACCGATGTCACCCAGGGCGGTATCGTGCTCGCCGGCAAGGAGGTCACCGGCGCCGGCCCCGACCGCGGCGTGGTCTTCCAAGCGCCCTGCCTCCTGCCCTGGCTCACCGCCTTTGAGAATGTCCTGCTCGGCGTGGACCAGGTCTATTACACCGCCGACGTCGCGGAACGCCGCCAGATCGTCGAGTATTACCTCACCGTCGTCGGCCTCGGCGACGCCATGCACCAGAAGCCGTCCGAGCTCTCCCAAGGCATGCGCCAGCGCTGCGGCATCGCCCGCGCCTTCGCCCTCTCCCCCAAGATGCTCCTCCTCGACGAGCCCTTCGGCATGCTCGACTCGCTCACCCGCGTCGAGCTCCAGCAGGTCCTCATCGACCTCTGGCAGAAGGACCAGAAGACCGCCCTCATGGTCACCCACGACGTGGATGAGGCCCTCTTCCTTTCCGACCGGATCGTCATGATGACCAGCGGCCCCGCCGCCACCGTTGGCGAGATCCTCGAGATCAAGTTTCCCCGCCCGCGCTCCCGCAAGCAGCTGCTCGAGGATCCCGAATATTACCGCCTCCGCGAGGAGCTCATCGGTTTTCTCAACGAGCGCTCCCACCACCGCCCCGCCCGACCCGCGCCGACCCCATCCGGTCCGCCGCCGCAACGGGGCAACGCCTCCGCCTTTTCGCGTCTGATGACCGCGTTCACCACCGCCTGATATCGCTCCTCCCAACGACCACTGCACCATGAACTCCCTCACTCGAATCGCCGCGCTCCTCGCGCTCACTTGTACCGTCCTCCCGGCGGTCCACGCCCAATACACGCCGCCGCCACCGGCCCGGCCTTTCCCGGGCTTCGCCAATGAACGCCTCCGCGCCGACAATGTCTACGCCAGCGCCTGGGACCTCGGCGTCAACGTCCGCTACCGCTACGAGGCCAAGGCCGGCGCCGGCTTCACCGACGCGGGTTCCAACTGGGATTTCTCCGAGCGCCCGCAGGATGACAACGACAACGCCTACCACCTCACCCGCGTGATGCCGCGCGTCGGCTACACCGCCAAGCTCTGGAACTTCCTCGTCGAGGGCCGATCCAGCTACTCGCTCGCCGACGAGCGCTACGCCCCGGCCGCCGCCGGCCAGGGCCTTGCCGAGCGTGACGGCCCGATCGACCTCCACCAGGCCTTCCTCTTCCTCGGCAACCACAAGGAGTTTCCGGTCTCCCTCAAGCTCGGACGCCAGGAACTCGTCTACGGCGACCAGCGCCTCCTCGGCCACCTGCGCTGGAACAACAACGCCCGCACCTTCGACGCCATCAAGGCCCGTTGGCAAAACAGGTTTTTTGGCGTGGACGCCTTCACCGGCGGCCTCGTCTACAACAACCACCTCAACTTCAACCGGTCCAATTCCAAGGACGTGTTCTCCGGCCTCTACTTCAACTTCCCCACGCTCGCCAAGAACGAGATCGTCGAGGCCTACGTCTTCAACCGTACGGTCGACCGCAGCATCGCCCGCGACAACTGGGCCGGCATCTCCGCCCCCTTCCGCTTCCCCGGCGCGCAGGACCTCTCCACCGCCGGCCTGCGCATCCGCTCCAAGCCGCTCGCCTACAATGCCTGGGATTACGGCGTCGAGCTGATGCACCAGTTCGGCGACCGCACCACCGTCGCGCCCGCCGCCACCGTGGCCGCCGCCCTCGCCGCCCCGCGCCTCGATCAGGACGCCTGGGCCCTCGTGCTGCAGGGCGGCTACACTTGGACCGAACACTCGTGGCAGCCCCGCTTCGGCCTGCTCTACAGCTTCGCCTCGGGCGACAAGAACGCCGCCGACGGCACCAGCCAGACTTTCCAAAATCTCTTCGCCACCACCCATCTGCATTACGGCTACATGGACCTGAACAGCCTGCAGAACCTCCACGATGTGCGCCTCGTGCTCTCGGCCAAGCCCCGCAGCAACATCAGCCTCGCCGCCGAGGTGCACTTCCAGTTCCTCGATGAGACGACCGACTTCTGGTACAACGTCGCCGGCGTGCCCCGCAACTTCACCGGCGCCGCCGTCGGCAGCGGCCGCGGCTACCGCATCAACCCGGCCTACGATAGCACCCTCGGCACCGAGGTCGACCTCGTCGCCGCCTGGACCTTCCGCCCCTACGCCCAGATCGAGGCCTCCGTCGCCCGCTACTTCCGCGGCGACTACATCAAGCAATCCCTCGCCACCGTCGGCTCGAAGGACGCCACCTACTTCTACCTCCAACTGACCCTGAATCTGTAAAGCACGTCCCCTCGACCGCTTCCAACGCCGCCCACCCCCATGGGCGGCGTTTTTCATGTGAATGGAATTAATGACTAGCACGAATTATTTTGCTGCCACTAATACGCCAGCCGCCCGCCGCTGGCACCTGCCTTGCTAAACTCTGGCATGGTTCCCTCCGCCCCGGTTCAGCCGCCCACCGGCCCCTTCTCCTCCGACCAAAAGGAATACCTGCAGGGCTTCATGGCCGGCGTGCTCGCCAGCGGCCAGTACGCCTACGTCGGCGCCACCGCCAGCGGCCAGCTCACCGGCTCGCCCGCCGCCTCCGCCACCGGCAACCTTGCCGCTCCGCCTGCCCTGAGCGAAGTCGAAGGGGGCTTCGGCACCCCGTTCGCCGACCTCTCCAAACCCGAGCGCTGGAAACACGAGCAGAACGGCCTTGATGTCTGGGAAAAACTCGTCGCCCACGCTGCCGCCGACAAGTTCCCCGACGAACCCGACACCTTCCGTTTCAAGTTCCACGGCCTCTTCCACGTCGCGCCCGCCCAGGACAGCTTCATGATGCGCCTGCGCATCCCCGCCGGCGAGATAACCTCCCACCAACTCCGCGGCCTCGCCGGACTCGCCGACGAGATCGGCAACGGCGCCACCGACATCACGACCCGCGCCAACCTCCAGCTCCGCGAGCTGCCGCCGCGCTCGATCGTCCGCGCCCTCACCCGTGTGCAGGAACTCGGCCTGACCTCCCGCGGCTCCGGCGCCGACAACATCCGCAATGTCACCGCCACGCCCACGAGCGGCTTCGACCGCGACGAGCTCATCGACGTCCGCCCCTACGCGCACGGCCTCCACCATTACATCCTCAATCACCGCGACCTCTACGGCCTCCCCCGCAAGTTCAACATCGCCTTCGACTCCGGCGGCGCCGTCTCGTCCGCCGTCGACACCAACGACATCGGCTTCTTCGCCGTCCGGGTAACCGAGAAATCTCTGTCCGACTGTAGGGCGGGGTCGCCGAACCCCGCCTTTCCGGGGATCGAACCCGGCATCTATTTTCGCTGCGAACTCGGCGGCATCACCGGCCACAAGGATTTCGCCCGGGACACCGGCCTCCTCCTCCGGCCCGCCGAGCTCGTCCCCGTCGCCGCCGCCATGGTCCGCGTCTTCCGCGAGCACGGCGACCGCACCGACCGCAAGAAGGCCCGCCTGAAATACCTCCTCGAGAAATGGGGCGGCTTCCCGCGCTTCCTCGAGGAAACGCAGAAGAAACTCGCCTTCCCCCTCCTCTTCGCGCCCCGCACCTGCGCCGAGCCCCGCCGCCCCGTCCTCAAGCACGGCCACCTCGGCGTCTACAAACAGACCCAGCCCGGCCTCAACTACGTCGGCCTCGGCGTCCCCGTCGGCCGCATGAACGCGCAGCAGATGCGCCGCCTGTCCGACCTCGCCGACCACTACGGCCAGGGCGAGCTCCGCCTCACCGTCTGGCAGAGCGTCATCATCCCCCACGTCCCTGACGCCTTCACCGCCACCCTCGTCCGCGCTGTCCACCGCCTGGGCTTCTTCACCGAGGCCCACGCCGCCGCCGGCTGCGTCATCGCCTGCACCGGCAGCAAGGGCTGCAAATACGCCGCCGCCGACACCAAGGGCCACGCCCGCGCCGTCATGGCCCACCTGCGGAAAAACGATCCCGCCCTCGACCAGCCCGTCAATATCCACCTCACCGGCTGCAACCACTCCTGCGCCCAGCACTACTGCGGCGACATCGGCGGCATCGCCACCAAGCTCGCCGACGGACGCGAAGGCTACCACGTCGTCCTCGGCGGCGGCATGGACCACGAGCAGGGCATCGCCCGCGAGATCTTCCGCGGCATCGCCGCCGACGAGCTCCCCGCCCTGACCGAGAAGGTCCTCGTCACCTACCGCACCCGCTGCACCCCCGGCGAATCCTTCGTTCAATGGACCCGCCGCCATAGCGTGAAGGAACTCCAGGAGATGCTCAGCTCCTGATCGTTCTTCTTCTCCTAATCATAATCGTTCTCCCGCAGTGAATCCCGCCCCCCTCATTCCCGACACCGCCCCCTTCACGCCCGAGCAGCGCGCCTGGCTCAACGGCTTCCTCGCCGGTGTCTTCTCCCGCTCCGCCGTTGCCTCCCCTGTGGGAGCGAGCTCGCTCGCGACTCCGGCGCTCGCGCCGCTGACGATCCTCTTCGGCACCCAGACCGGCACCGCCGAGACCCTCGCCAAAAAAGCCGCCAAGGAAGCCGGCAAGCGCGGCTTCGCCCCCATCATCTTCGACCTGGCCCAGACCGACCTCGCCAAACTCGCCCAGGAGAAAAACGTCCTGATCATCACCAGCACCTACGGCGACGGCGAGCCCCCCGACACCGTCAAGGCCCTGCACACCGCCCTAAAATCTGAAATCTCCAATCTGAAATCTCCCATGTGCACGGCGCTCAGCGCCGTGCGCTATTCGGTCTGCGCCCTCGGCGATACCAACTACGCCCAGTTCTGCCAATGCGGCAAGGACCTCGACACCTGGCTCGGGCAACTCGGCGCCACCCGCACCACCCCGCGCACCGACTGCGACCTCGACTACGACGCCCCCTTCACCGCCTGGCTCGACCAGGCGCTCGCGGCTTTGGGTTCCGCCCCTGTGGGAGCGAGCTCGCTCGCGACTGGGTCTCCCGAGGTCACGACCAAGGTCGCTCCCACCCATGAGGAAATCACCTACACCAAACAAAACCCCTTCCCCGCCTCCGTCCTCACCGTCCGCCACCTCAACGGCCCCGGTTCAGGCAAGGAGGTCAACCACGTCGAGTTCTCCCTCGCCGGCTCCGGGTTAACCTACGAGGCCGGCGACGCCCTCGGAGTGCTGCCGCAAAACTGCCCCCAACTCGTCGCGGACATCCTGTCCCTCCTCGGCTGCGACGGCGAGGAAGCCGTCCCGACGCCCGGCGGAGAACTTCCGCTCCGCCGCGCCCTCACCGAGTGTTACGACCTCGGCAAGCCCACGCCCGAGCTCCTTGCGCTGCTGGCCGGCGTGCCCGTCACTGGAGCCGGGGCGCCCCCGCCCCGGGAGACATCAGCGCCCCACCACGTCATCGACGTACTCCTCGCCGCGCCCGCGAAACCCGTTCCCGCCGACTTCATTGCCAAGCTGAAGAAACTCCAGCCGCGCCTCTACTCGATCTCCTCCTCCCCCCGGGCGCACCCCGGCCAGGTCCACCTTACCGTCGGGGCCGTGCGCTACGACCGGGACGGCCGGCCGCGCAAGGGTGTGTGCTCCACCTTCCTCGCCGAGCGCGGGCTTGCCGCCGGCAAGGTCGGCGTGTTCGTCCACGCCAACAAGTCCTTCCGCCCGCCCGCGGCGCCGGACCTGCCGATGATCATGGTCGGCCCCGGCACCGGCATCGCCCCTTTCCGGGCCTTCCTCGAGGAACGCCGCGCTACCGGCGCCAAGGGCCGGAACTGGCTCTTCTTCGGCGACCAGAAGGCCTCCGCCGATTTCCTCTACCGCGAGGAACTGCTCGGCCTGCAGGAATCCGGCGTGCTCACCCGCCTCGACCTCGCCTTCTCCCGCGACCAGGCCGAAAAAATCTACGTCCAGCACCGCATGCTCGAAAATGCTGCCGAACTCTACGCCTGGCTCGAGGCCGGCGCGCACTTCTACGTGTGCGGCGACGCCTCCCGCATGGCCAAGGACGTCGACCTCGCGCTCCACCAGGTCATTGAAAAAGCCGCCGGAAAATCCCCCGACCAAGCTGCCGCCTATGTGCAGGCCCTTAAGTCCGCGAAGCGCTACCAACGCGATGTTTACTGAGCTCTCATCCCATAGGCCCTATAAGTCGTATAGGGCCTATTCCGAATAATGGTCGCCCGACGGAAACAACCTCCGCTGCTCAATTTGGTCGAGGAGTTGCTCGCCGAGCAAAGCCGCCTGCAAACCCCGGTGGCCCGCGCGAGCATCGCCCACGACCAGCTCTCAAGTCTCAGGTCTCAAATCTCAAATTACCAGAGCCTCATCCCGCTCTCTACCCCCGGTCCCGGCGAACAATACGCCTTCGAGGTGGATCTCGATGCCTGCTCCGGCTGCAAGGCCTGCGTCGTCGCCTGCCATTCCCTCAACGGTCTCGATGACGGCGAGGCCTGGCGCGATGTCGGCCTCGTGGCCGGCGGCTCTGGCGCCGCGCCCTACCAGCAGACCATCACCACCGCCTGCCACCACTGCGCCGATCCCGCCTGCCTCAACGGCTGTCCGGTGCTGGCCTACGAGAAGGCCCCCCTCACCGGCATCGTCCGTCACCTCGATGACCAGTGCATCGGCTGCCAGTATTGCATTCTGAAATGTCCCTACGATGTGCCGAAATACAACGAGCGCCTCGGCATCGTGCGGAAATGCGACCTGTGCCACCAGCGCCTCGCCGTCGGCGAGGCCCCCGCCTGCGCCCAAGCCTGCCCCACCCACGCCATCAAGATCGTGACGGTCACCGTTTCCCCCATCGCAAATCTTAAATCTGAGATTTCAAATCCTGATTTCCTCCCCTCCGCCCCCGACCCGTCCTACACCCAACCCACGACGCGTTACGTCACGCAGCGTCCCGTGCCCGCCAACACCCGGGCCGCCGACGCCACCCTGCTGCGCCCGCAACCAGCCCACTGGCCGCTGGTCATCCTGCTCACGCTGCTGCCCTTCGCCATTTGCCTGCAGACTGTCTTGCTCACCCCGCTCGCCGCCGGGGCACCGGCCCTGCTGCGCTGGCTGCCTCTTGCGCTCGGCGCCACCGGCCTCGGCGCCGCCACGCTTCACCTCGGCCAGCCGCTGCGGGCGTGGCGCGTCTTTCTCGGCCTGCGCCGCTCCTGGTTCAGCCGTGAGGCCGTCCTCTTCGGCGCCTGGTTCGGCCTCACCGGGGCGGCGGCCCTGTTGCCTTTCGTACTCCCCCGGCCCGGGCTGACGGATTCCCTCGCCCTCGCGGCCGCAGTCACCGGGCTCCTCGGCCTGGGTTGTTCGGTCATGATCTATGTGGACACCCGTCGGCAATTCTGGCGCCTGAGCCACACGGCCCCCCGCCTGCTCGGCACTGGTCTGGTCCTGGCCCTGGCCACGGTGGCACCGGTGACCGCCGCGCTCGTCCTATTCGCCAAATTAGTCATCGAGTCCCTCAGTCTGCCCGGCGCCAGCACCTCCGCCCGCCTGCTCCGCGGCCCGCTGCGCCGCGCCACGATCCTGCGCTACACCCTCGGCCTGCTCGCCTTCCTCGCCCTGCTCGCCCGATCCACCCCCGAACACGTCACTTATTACGTGACAGTGGCTGGGCTTCTCGCCGGCGAGGGGGTCGAGCGCTCCCTGTTCTTCCGCGCCGTCGACGCCCCCAAGATGCCCGGCCAGCCCGACCCCCGCCGGCCCGGTCACCCATGAACACCCTCGACGATCTCCTGCACGCCCGTACCGGGCCAATGACGAGCGAGCTCGTGCAACGCCCCGGCGACTTCGGCCTCGGCCAGCTCCCCGCTCGACTCGCGCCCGCCGGTACGGCCAAATCCATCTGCGGCTACTGCAGCACCGGGTGCTCGCTGCAGATCCACCTAAACGCCGCGGGCGAAGCCATCAACCTCACCCCGGACCCGGACCACCCGGTCAACCTGGGCATGGCCTGCCCGAAAGGCTGGGAGTCCCTCGCCCCGCTCGCGGCCCCCGACCGCTGCACCACCCCGTTGCTCCGCGACGCCACCGGCGTCCTCCAACCCGTCACCTGGCCCGAGGCCCTCGCCGTTTTCACCGACCGCCTGAAGGCCATCCAAGCCCAACACGGTCCGGGCTCGGTCGCCGTCCTCAGCACCGGCCAGATCATGACCGAGGAAATGGCCCTGCTCGGCGCGCTGACGAAGTTCGGCATGGGCATCGCCGACCTCGACAGCAATACGCGTCAGTGCATGGCCACCTCGCACGTGGCCTACAAGCAGTCCTATGGTTTCGACGCCCCGCCCTTCACCTACGCTGACTTCGAAGAAAGCGATGTCCTGGTCTTTGTCGGCGCCAACCCCTGCATCGCCCACCCGATCATGTGGCAACGCGTGATGCGAAACCGGCGCCAGCCCACCCTCATCGTCGTCGACCCGCGCCGCACGGAAACCGCCATGGCCGCGACCCTGCACCTGCCCGCCTACCCCAAGAGCGACCTCACCCTGCTCTACGGCCTCGCCCGCGAGGTCATCCGCCGGGGCGCCGTGGACGCGGCCTTCGTCGCCGCGCACACCACGGGCTTCGCCGCCTTCGCCACCTTCGTCGAAGCCTTCACCCCGGCCCGCGTCAGCGCCGAAACCGGCCTGTCGACCGCGGATTTAGACCGGGCCGCGGCCGCGATCTGCCGCCCGGGCGCCCGCGTTTCCTACTGGTGGACGATGGGCGTGAACCAAAGCCACCAGGCCACCCGCACCGCCCAGGCCCTCATCAACCTCTCGCTCATGGCCGGACAGATCGGGAAACCCGGCACCGGCGCCAACTCGATCACCGGCCAGTGCAATGCCATGGGCTCGCGTCTCTTTGGCAACGCGACCTCGCTCGTCGGCGGTTACGACTTCGCCAATGCGGCCCATCGCACCCATGTCGCCGGCATCCTCGGGATCGACGCGGCCCTGATCCCCGCGCAACCCAGTCGCGCCTATGACCGCATCCTCGACGCCGTCGAGACCGGCGAGATTCGCGCCCTCTGGATCATCGCCACCAACACCGCGCATTCCTGGATCAACTCAGGCAAATTCGCCCGCCTGCGTGACCAGCTCGATTTCCTCGTGGTGCAAGACATGTACGCCACGACCGAGACCGCCCAGCAGGCCGACCTCGTGCTGCCCGCCGCCGGCTGGGGCGAGAAGCAGGGCGTGTTCATCAACAGCGAGCGCCGCCTCGGCTACGCCCGGAAGGTCGCCCGGGCTCCCGGCCTGGCCCTCAGCGATTTCTCGATCTTCAAGCTCGTGGCCGAGGCTTGGGGCTGCGGCCCGCTGTTCACCCGCTGGTCGTCGCCCGCCGCCGCGCTGCAAATCCTGAAGGACCTCTCCCGCGGCCAGCCCTGCGACTTCACCGGCATCCGCGACCACGACCACATCGAGGAACAAGGAGGCATCCAGTGGCCCTATCCGGATTCTACTTTTTGTAGGGCGGGATCGCCGAATCCCGCCGCGCCCGAGGCGGGGTTCGGCGACCCCGCCGTACCCCCACCCGACCGCGAGCGCCGCCTTTTTGCCGACGGCCAATTCCCCACCCCTGATGGACGCGCCCGGTTCCTCTTCGACGAGCCCGCGCCGCTGCCGGAGCCGGTCGACGCCGCCTACCCGTTCCTCCTGAACACCGGCCGCGGCTCCTCCGCCCAATGGCACACCGGTTCGCGCACGGACAAGAGCGCCGTCCTCCGCCAACTCGCCCCCACCGTGCCGTGGATCGAGATCCATCCCACCGACGCCACCGCCCTCGGCCTCAGCACCGGCCAGACGGTCGCCATCCGCTCCCGTCGCGGTGAGACCACCGCGCTGGCGGTCGTCACTCCCATCGTGCAACCGCGCCAGGTCTTCATGCCAATGCATTTCCCGGAAGTGAACCGCCTCACCTTCCCCGCGTACGATCCCCACTCCCGCCAACCAGCCTACAAAGCCTGCGCGGTATCATTGGCTTCGGTGAATGATAGTTCAGCCTGAAAATCCATGATACTTCCGCTTCGTGCCGTGCCTCAGCGCCGGATTTGTGTCCACTCGTGTACATTCTTGGTTACATCCCCTTAGGACCGCCATGCCCCTGACCCTAACCACCGTGCTGAGCCTGAACCGGATTTTCATTTCCGAGGGACACAGTTTTTTCGGCCGGCATGGCCTGGGTTCACTCAACCATCCCGTCCGGGAGGTGCCACAGATCGAGTGTATCGCCGGCCGCGGCCTTAAGGGCGACCGTTTCTTCGACCACCAACCCGACTACAAGGGTCAGGTCACCCTTTTCTCCACCGAGGTGTTCGCTGAACTTCGCGCCGCCGTGAATCTGCCTGAGGCCAGTCCCGCCGCCCTTCGGCGCAACCTGCTGGTGACCGGCGCCGACCTGAACGAACTCATCGGGGCGGAATTCGAACTGCAGGGCGTGCGGCTCCTCGGCACCGAGGAATGCCGTCCCTGCTATTGGATGGACGAGGCCCTCGGCCCCGGCGCCGAGGCCTGGCTGAGAGGCCGCGGCGGCCTGCGGTGCCGGATCCTGTCCGACGGCTGGCTGCGGGCCCAGCCCGCCCGGTAGGAGCCGGCTTGCAGGCTACCCGGCTGCCGGCTAATCCTCACCGCGCCTGCCCGCAGGCTGCATCCATCCGGCATGATCCCCGCCAATCAACTCACCGGCGCCGTGCTCGCGGGCGGACATTCCCGCCGCATGGGCCGCGACAAGGCCACGCTCGCCCACGAGGGCCGGCCGCTGTGGGAGCGCCAGGCCGCCGTGCTGCGCGACGCCGGGTGCGCGTTCGTCGGGGTCGTCCGTCAGCCGGGCCAGGCGCCGCTCGGTCTGCCCGAACCGGTGTTGCTCTGGCACGATGCGGTCGCCGACGCCGGCCCGCTCGCCGGCTTGCACGCCGCGCTGAGTTCCTCCCGCACGCTCCTCGTCGCCGTGCTCGCGGTCGACATGCCGCGCATCGATGCCTGGTGGTACCACTGGCTGGGCAGCTACTGCGGCAGCAACATCGGGGCCGTGGCCTGCCGGCCCGACGGCAGCTATGAACCGCTCGCGGCGATTTACCCCCGCACCGCGCTCGTCGAGGCCACCGCGCGCTTGGCCGGCCCCGACCGCTCCCTGCAGGCCCTGGCCGGGGCCCTGATGACCCGTCATCTCCTGCGCAGTGTGCCGCTGCCCGAGGGCGAACTCTGGCGCGTGGCCAACTGGAACACGCCCGCCGACCGCGTCAGCGGGCCGGATCCACACCCGGAGTCGTCTCCGTTGGCGTGAGCTGCCGCTTCACCGCCGCCATCAGGTCGCTCATTTCATAGGGCTTGCTCAGCACCTCGCTGAATCCGAGCCGCGCCAATTCTGCCAGGCGATAGCGCTGATCCAAACCGGACACCCCGATGATCCGCACGCCTGGTGACAAGGCGAGCAAGCGTGGCACCAAGGTCGGTCCGTCCATCTCGGGCATCGAAAAATCGGTGATGACCAACGCCACCTCCGCCCGGTGCTGCTTCAGCATTTCGAGTGCTTGCGCCCCGCCCGTCGCCGTGAGCACGGGATGGCCCATGCGCTCCAGCAATCGCCCCGTCACCAATCGCACCGCGGGATCATCGTCCACGATCAGCACGTGCGCTCCGGTCGGGGTCACCGCCTGGATGCTCGGGGTAGCCGCCGGGCTCGAGCCCGGCAGACCCGACCAGACCGGCAGGAACACGCGGAACGTCGTCCCCTGCCCCGGTTGGCTGGCGACGCGGACGAAGCCGTGATGGTCTTTCACGATGCCGTGCACGGTCGCGAGCCCCAGACCGGTGCCCTTGCCCAGGGGCTTGGTTGTGAAGAAGGGATCGAAGATCCGTTCCATGATTTCCGGCGGAATGCCATGGCCGGTGTCGGCGACGCTCAGCACCACGTGCGGCCCGTCTTTGGCTCCGGCGACCCCGCTCACGTCCGCCCGCTCCAAGCCCAGGGTGATCGTCCCGCCCGCGCTGATGGCGTCGCGCGCATTCACACAGAGATTCATGAGCACCTGGTGCAGCTGGTTGGGTTCCGCCTCGATCAGCCCGGCGGTTTCACCCGCCTGTTCCACGATGGAGATTCCCTTGGGCAACGTCGCGCGCATGAGCTGCGCCATGTCCCGCAACAACTGCCGCGGGTCCAGGGGCACGCGTTCCTGGGCCAGGTTCCGGCTGAAGGCCAGCAGCTGGCGCACGATCGCCGCGCCCCGGCGCCCGCCATCGTCGAGCAGGCCCATCAGTTCACGGTCGCGGGCGTCGGCGAGCTTGTCGCGGAGGATGCCGCTCGCCATCAGCATCGGGGTGAGGATGTTGTTCAGATCATGGGCCACGCCGCTGGCGAGCGTCCCCACGGCCTCGAGCCGCTGGCTGTGCAGCAGCTGCGCCTCCAGCTCCTTGCGCTCAGTGATGTCGGTATGCGTGCCCATGACCCGCACCGGCTGGCCGGCGGGATCGCGTTCCACCACCTTCGCGACCGACCGGAACCATTTCCACCCGCCAGCCTTCGTTTTCTGCCGGTATTCTATGGATTCGATTTTCCCCGTCTGCATTCCACCCCGGTATCCTTGCAGCGCGGCATCGCGGTCGGCGGGGTGGAGCCGCTCGATCCATGCCGCCAGGCTGGACTGAAATTCCGCTGGTTCGTAGCCGAGCATCCGGACATATTCCGTGCTGGATATCGTCTCACCGGTCGGCACGTTCACCTCGAACCAACCCTGGTGGCTGGCTTCCATCGCCAGCCGCAGGCGCTCCTCGTTCAAGCGCAGCGCCTCCTGCGCGTCCTTGCGGCCGGAGATATCCCGGATCGCCGCCACCACCCGATCGCCCTCCCCGCCCTGCCAGGCCCGCAGCGCCACCTCCGACCAGAAGAGTTCCCCGGAAGCCCGCTTGCTCCGCCATTCGATCAGCTGCGGCTCGCCACGCAACGCCCGCTGCAGCTTCGCGTGCGCCTCCTGCGCCGAGTACGGGCTCTGGCCCAGGCTGACATCCTCCACCGCCCGCCCGATCAGCCCGGCCCGGTCCGTCCCGAACAGGGCGCAGGCCTGTTCGTTCACATCCAGGATGCGACCATCAGCCCCGTGCACCATGAGCCCGTCACTCGTGGAGTTGAAGATCTCCCGGTAGTTGGCCTCGCTCGCCACCAGGCGCGCGGCGGTCTCGCGCACGCGACGCTGTTCGCGGTTGTAACTGGCCAGGATGAACCACGAGACCGAGCCCAGCGCCAGGAAGCTGCACAGGATGCCGGTCTCCAGATCCACCAGCCGGTCCAGCCGGTTTTGGAACGGCGTGACCCAGTGCGGGAACCGCTGCTCGAGGACGAACAGCAGACCGACGTTCACCCAGACACCCACGGCCAGCACCCAGCGGGTCCAACCGGTGAACAGCGTGATGACAAAAAGCATCACCGGGTAAAAATAATGCGTGACGCTGCCATCGGAGCCGGCGTTTAAAAACCAGATGACATCGAGCAGGACCACCAGCACGAACAGAAAGAGGGCGAAGTGGTGCCGGCCGCGCCGCGAACGCCAATAGCAGATGGCTCCGGCCAAACCGAGCACCACATTGCCCAGATGCACGCCCCACGGCAGGTTCTGCAGTGCATTCAGCGGCGCGACTACCAGCAGGCAGAGCACGGCAGTCAGGCCGCAGGTCAGCTGAAAAATACGTATCCGCAGTAGCGTCGCGCCGTCGCTGGCGGGATTTTCCGCGAGGCCCGTGGTCGGCGGCGCAGTCATGCACTAAATAAAATAGCCGCCCCGGTGGTCGGGGCAAGCCCCCAGAGTCCGGCCGGTGACGGCCGGGTTTACGCTTCGAAGCCCAGCGCCAGTGCCACCGCGTCGTAGGTGATGCGGCCGCCGCGCGTGTTCACGCCCCGGCCCAGGCCCGGATGCTCGACGAGCGCGCGTTCCACCCCTTTCTGCACCATCAACGCGATGAACGGCTCGGTCGCCTGCGTCAGCCCCATGGTCGAGGTCCGCCCGACGAGCGCGGGCATGTTGGGCACGGCATAATGAATCACCCCGTGCTCCTCGTAGGTCGGCTCCTCGTGCGAGGTCGGGCGGATCGTCTCCACGCAACCACCCTGGTCGATCGCGATGTCCACGATCACGCTGCCCGGGCGCATCTGCCGCACCACCTTCCGGCTCACCACGATCGGTGCCCGCGCGGCGGGAATCAGCACCGCACCGATCAGGAGGTCGGCATCCGCCACTTCCGAGGCGATGTTGGCGGGATTGGACATGAGCGTCACGACGCGGCCGCGATATTCCTGGTCAAGGGCCTCCAGCTTGCGCGTGTCGAGGTCGAGCACGGTGACCCGCGCCCCCATGCCGACCGCCATTTGCACCGCATGCGCACCGGAGTTGCCCGCCCCGATCACCACCACGTGACCAGGCATCGAGCCCGGGATGCCGCCGAGCAGCACCCCCGAGCCCCCAAGTTGCGACTGCAACCGGTAGGCACCGATCTGGATCGAGAGCCGGCCCGCCACCTGTGACATGGGCTTGAGCAGCGGGAAAGATCCATCCGCGCCCTCGACCGTCTCATACGCAATGCCCAGGATGTTTTTCCGGCACAGCTCCTTCGCCAGCTCCGGGCACGCCGCGAGATGAAGGTAGGTGAACAGCGTCTGTCCCTCCTGCATCAGCGCAAACTCGCCAGCCTGCGGCTCCTTCACCTTGAGGATGAAGTCCGACTCCTTCCACACGCGCGCGGCCGAGGCCACGACGGTGGCGCCGGCGGCCTTGTATTCGTCATCCGTGAAGCCGGCGCTGCGGCCCGCCCCTTTTTCGAACAGTACGTCGCCCCCGAGCGCGATCACGCGGCGGCAGAGATTGGGCGTCAGGGAGACGCGGGTTTCACCGATTTTGATTTCTTTGGGTACGCCGATAGTCATTTGCGCGTTATGACACGGGCAAAGTCGGCGGCTGGCAATGCCGGAAGCGCCGGCCGGCGACCACTCCAGCCTAGTTCGAAAACGAGGTTTGCCTGCCACGCCTCACCTTGGAATGTCTTCCTCCGTCCCCCGTCATGCCCCATCCCATCGAACTGATCGTCGCCTGTGCCGAAAACCGCATCATCGGCCGCGCCGGCCGCCTCCCGTTCGACATCCCGGAGGACAAGCAGTGGTTCCACGACCAGACGGCCAACCATACCGTGGTCCTGGGCCGCATCTGCTACGAGACCTGGCCCCACGTGCGGGCCGACGGCCGCCAGCCGGTCGTGATCACCTCCGACCGGTCCCTGGCCCGTCCCGGGGTCCTGGTCGCGGCGAACGTGCCGGAAGCCCTGGCCCTCGCCCAAAAACTGCCCGGACGCCTGCTGGTGTGCGGCGGCCAGCGGATCTATGAGGAAACCCTGCCGCTCGCCGACCGCCTGATCCTCACCCAGGTCCATGCCCCGGTGGAAGGAGACACGTGGTTTCCCGAATGGCGGCACCTGTCCTGGCGGGAAACCTGGAAACGCGAGGGCGCGGACCGGAATTTCCGCTACACCTTCTCCGTTCTGGAACGGGTGCGTTAGCCCACCCGGGGCCGCGTCACGCCCGCGGCGCTCCGGCCCGGTCCTCGGCCGGCCTCAATGGTCGCAAGCCGTGGTGTCGATATGCAGGATCGCATAGAGCGGACAATACCCGCATACGGCGGTCAGGATTGGCGGCAGGGCGATCAGTCCCCACAGGTTTTCCGCCGAGACTCCCCAGAGGGCGATGATGCAGCCCCCGACAAAACGCAGCCCGATATCATATGATCCGATGTTGGTTTTCATGGCAGCTCCTTTGATGCCACCAGTGTACCCCACCGGTCTCAGGCCGGCTCCGCATATCTTGGCCAAAGTCCGTGCGAATCGGACCGGCTAGCCCAGCCGCGCCGCATGTGCCTTGGCCACTTCGACGTATTTCTCCGCCCAAGCCCGCAGGCCCTGCAGCTCCGTCTCCTTCAGCGGCCGGACCACCTTGGCGGGTGAGCCCAGGATCATGGAGCCCGCGGGGGCGACGAAACGCTGCGTCACGAGGGCATTCGCCCCGACGATGCAATGGTCCCCGATGACCGCCCCGTCGAGGATCGTGGCCCCCATGCCAATCAGGCATTCGTCGCCAATCGTGCAGGCATGGATGATGGCGCTGTGTCCGATGGTGGTGTAGTTGCCCACTTTAACCCCATAGTCATCCGCCAGGTGGACCATCGCCAGGTCCTGGATGTTCGAGCCCTCGCCGATCTCAATCGTGTTGATATCGCCGCGCAGCACACAGCCGTACCACACACTGCTGAGCGCGCCGAGCTTCACGTCGCCATGCACGGTGGCGTTGGGTGCCACGAAAGCCGCCGCGCTGATGTTGGGGGTTTTGCCCAGGTGCCGGGCGAGTCTTTCCTTGATGTCCATGCCCGCAGCCTAGGACTTTCGGCTGGCAGGGCAAACCTCACTTGCCCGCTTTTCCGGGCCGCCCGCGAACCAGACCACCAGGCAGACCACGCCCCCCGCCATCACCGCGGCCGCAGCAGTCATGCCGGCCACCAGCAGGATTAGGTCGAGGGCATTCATGCGAGTAAGTGACCGCTTAGACGCGCCGAAGTGCCGGGAGTTTCCTGCCGGAAAACTTTCTCGCCGCAGGCCTTCTTCCTGCTCACCCTCGCGTTCCGTAGCTTCCCCCCCCGCTCATCCCCTTCTTCTTCCATGGAGCAACTCACCCACATTCTGCGCGGCTTGTTAGGCATCACTGTTTTCGTGGGCCTCGCCGTCCTCTTCAGCGAAAACCGCCGGGCCATCAACTGGCGCGTGGTCACGATTGGCCTGCTGCTGCAGTTCGTCTTCGCCGGGCTGGTCATCTACGCGCCACCGGTGCGCTATGCCGTCGAGTTGGTGGGCAACTTCTTCGTCAAGCTCCTCGCCTTCACCAACGAGGGCACGAAATTCGTCTTCGGCTCGCTGGTGGACCAGGAAAAGCACGGCGTGGTCTTCGGCCTGAGCATCCTCCCGTCCATCATTTTCTTCTCTGCCTTCACCTCGGCGCTCTACTACCTCGGCATCCTCCAGAAGATCGTCTGGGTCTTCGCCTGGGTGATGACCAAGACCATGCGCCTCTCCGGCCCGGAGACCCTCAGCGCCTCCGCCAATATCTTTCTCGGCCAGACCGAGGCGCCGCTCCTGATCAAGCCCTACCTCAACACCATGACGCGCTCGGAAATCCTTTGCGTCATGATCGGCGGCATGGCCACGGTCGCCGGCGCCGTGATGATCGCCTACATCAGCTTCCTCGGCGGCACCGACCCGGCGCAGCAGGTGATCTTCGCCACCCACCTGATCACCAAGTCCGTCATCTCCGCCCCCGCCGCCCTGCTCATTGCCAAGATCCTCGTGCCGCAGACGGAGGCCGTCAGCACCGAACTCGCGGTCAACAAGGAGAAGATCGGCTCCAACCTGCTCGACGCCATCTGCCTCGGCACGACCGACGGCCTCAAGCTCTGCGTCAACGTCGGCGCCATGCTGATCGTCTTCACCGCCCTCGTCGCGTTGGTGAACTATGTGCTCAGCGGCTGGCTCGGTGATCCGCTCGGGCTGAACACCTGGGTCGCCACCGCCACCGGCGGCGTGTTCAAGTCCTTCTCGCTCGATTTCCTGCTCGGCATGCTCTTCGCCCCTGTCGCCTGGCTGATGGGCATCAGCAACGACGCCCTGCTCCAGTCCGGCGCCCTCCTCGGCACCCGCACCGTGCTCAACGAATTCGTCGCCTTCATCGATCTCGCCCGCCTCAAGGACACCGGCCTCTACACCGACAGCCGCAATCTCATGATCATGACCTACGCGCTCTGCGGCTTTGCCAACATCGTCTCCATCGGCATTCAGATCGGCGGCATCGGCGCCATCGCCCCGGCCCAACGCGAAAACCTCGCCAAGCTCGGCGTGAAGGCCCTCCTCGGCGGCAGCCTCGCCTGCTTCATGGCCGCCGCGATCGCCGGCATGCTCGTCTAAGCCACCACCTCCGCCCGGGGCATCCCACAATCGGGACCGGGTGATGTCATTTTCAGGGCAAATCCGAGGGAAGACAGAGGGTCGGCATTCCTTAGCCGTTGTTCCCGTTGACTTAACAACTGTGGCGAACGTTGGCATGCACCATGCAAATGCCCGCACATGCCGCTCGCCACGCACACGCTTTCCTTCCGGGATCACTCGCGTGTTTTCCTAACCCTCGGAGTTGCGCTCGCCGTTGCCGCAACCTTCCTCGTTTCGCTGCTCGGCCTTCTCCCCTGATCCGCCATGGCCGGCACCGCGCACCCTTGGATTTTCCGTAGTTCGCTGGCCCGCGCCAGCCAGCTCACGCTCCTGGTCGTCGCCCTGGGCCTCGCCACCGTCTCCTGGCCTCATCCCGGCCTCCCCGCCTCCCTCGCCCTCGCGCTCAACCCGCCTGTGCCCGCGGTCACGGCCGACGCGGCGCCGTCCGGCGAGTGGCCGCGCGCCGCCCTCCGCCTCTGGTTCCTCCTGCCCCAAATCCTTCCACGCCCATGATCATTGAAACCTTTCTCCAGGACCTGCGCATCGGTCTCCGCGTCCTCATCAAGGAAAAATCCTTCTGCGCGCTCGCCATCTTCGTCCTCTCGCTCGGCATCTGCGCCGTCACCACCCAGTTCAGCGTGGTCAACGGCGTGATGCTGCGCGGCTTCTCGTTCCCGAACGCCAGCCGCCTCGTGAGCGTCCAGCTTATCGACCCGACCTCCGTGAATTTCTTCGGCGTGAACAGCCAGATGTTCTCCCAGGACTTTCTCGACCTTGAGGCCGAGCAAAAGTCGCTCGAGCACCTGGGGGCCTACATCAACGGCTCCACCGTCAACATGACCATCGGCGCCGACGCCCAGCGCTTCACCGGCGCCTACGTCTCCGACGGTTTCATGCCGGCCCTCGGCGTCACCCCGGTCATGGGCCGCGGCTTCACGCGCGAGGACAACACCCCCGGCGCCCCCAAGGTCACCATCATCGGCTACGAGCTCTGGCAGCGGCATTTCGGCGGCGCGCCCGATATCCTCGGCCGCAGCGTCCGCCTCAACGGCAAGCCGGCCACCGTGATCGGGGTCATGGCCCCGGGCTTCGCCTTCCCGCAAAACGAACAGCTCTGGATCCCCGTCTTCAACGAGTTCCCGCCGCAGGACCGCAACAACCAGAACGCCGCCGGCAACGGCGTGCAACTCCTCGCGTCCCTCAAGCCCGGCGTCTCCGTCGACCAGGCCCAGCTGGAGTTCTCCGCCTTCGCCCGCCGCTTCGCCGAGACCTACCCCGACACCAACAAGGTCTTCAACACCGCCCTGGTCGAGCCGCTCATCAAGGCCTTCACGCCCGCCGCCCTCAGCGGCCAGCTCCTCGTCATGCTCGCCTTCTGCTTCGGCGTCCTCCTCCTCGCCTGCGTCAACGTGATGAACATGCAGTTCGCCCGCGCCACCCTGCGCGCCAAGGAACTCGCCATCCGCTCCTCCCTGGGCGCCACGCGGGTCCGCCTCATCCGGCAGATGCTGACCGAGAGCCTGCTCGTGGCCGTCCTCGGCGCCATCCTCGGCGTCGGCCTCTCCTACTGGGCCGTCGACCTCCTCACGGCGACGGTCAAGAACCTCGCCAACCCCATCCCGGCCTACATCACCTTCGACATCGACGGCCGCGTCCTCGCCTTCACCGTCGGCGCCACCCTCGTCGCCGCGCTCGTCTCCGGCCTCATCCCGGCCTGGATGTCCTCCCGCGCCAGCGCCGCCGAGGCCCTCAAGGACAGCGGCCGCGGCACCACCAGCCGCGCCGTCAACCTCATCACCCGCGGCCTCGTCGTCGGCCAGCTGTTCGTCACCTGCATCCTGCTCATCGGGTCGCTGCTCCAGCTGCGCTCCATCCTCAACCAGCAGTCCCTCGACTACGGTTACGACACGTCCGCCGTGCTCGCCGGCCGCATGGGCCTGATGGACGGCGACTACCCGACCAATGAGGCGCGCCAGCTCTTCTACGAGCGCCTGCTCGCCCAGGTCCGCACCAACCCCGCCGTCGAGGCGGTCGCCCTCACCAACCGCTTCCGCATGGTTTTCTCCGGCGCCACCGCCATCGAGATCGAGGGCCGCGCCTACAAGGAGGAAAAAGACCGCCCCAACGCCAGCTTCGAGCAGGTCTCCGACGGCTACTTTGGCGTCACCGCCCAAAAGCTGCTCGAGGGCCGGGATTTCAACGGCGACGACACCGATGCCCGGCTCCCCGTCGCCATCGTCAACGCGGCCTTCGCCCGGAAACACTACGGCCTCGAGAGCGCCCTCGGCCGCCGCTTCCGCCTCAGTCTCAACAACGGCGCGTCGTTCACCCCCTGGCGCACGATCGTCGGGGTCGTGTCCGACGTCCGCATGGTCGGCCCCTTCCCCAACGCCAATGTCGACGATTCCGGCTTCTACGTGCCCTTCTTTGCCACGCTGTTCAGCCCGGTCGCGGCGGCGGAACCGTCGGCGCCGCAATTCGGCACCATCGCCCTCCGGGCCCGCGGCGGCCAGCGCGGCACCGCCCTCCTGGAGGTCCTCCGCAGCGAGGCCCGCAAGGCCGACCCCAACCTGCCGCTGTACTTTGTCGGCACCCCCAAGGACAGCATCGAGGTCTTCACCGGCGCCAACAAGGTTATCGCCACCATGTTCACCCTTTTCGGTGCCGTCGCCATGGTGCTCGCCTCGGTCGGGCTGTACGGCGTGACGTCCTTCTCGGTCAACCAGCGCACGCAGGAGTTCGGCGTCCGCATGGCCCTCGGCGCGGACCAAGGCCGCATCCTCGGCATGGTGATGAAACAGGGCTCCTGGCAGCTCGGCCTCGGCCTGGGCATCGGTCTCTTGCTCTCCGCCGGCCTGGCCGTCGCTTTTGGCGCCCAGATCCAGAACTTCCTCATCGGGATCACCGCCCTCGACCCGCTCACCTACCTCGCCGTCACCGTCGTCCTCTCCGTCGTCTCCCTCATCGCCACGCTCATCCCCGCCCGCCGTGCCACCCGCGTCGACCCCATGGTCGCCCTCCGCTCCGAGTAAGGAAGAAGGATGAATTATGCATTAAGAAGTTCCCAGCCCGCCAACCTCACCGCCGTTTTCTTAATTCTTCCTGCTTAATTCTTAGTTCCCCATGAACGACCTCCGCTTCGCCCTGCGCCAGCTCGCCAAGGCCCCCGGCTACACCTTCGTGATGGTCGCCACCCTGGCCCTCGGCATCGGCCTGAACACCTCGATGTTCAGCATCCTGAACCTGCTGCTGCTGCGGCCGCTCCCCTACCCGGAAAAGGACAACCTCGTCCGCGTCTACCGCACGACCAAGCAGGATCCGCGCGGCGGCCACAGCGCGGCGTCCTTCCTGGATCTCCGGCGCGAAACGGCCGGCTTCGCCCGCCTCATTGGCTTCCGCCAGTGGGGTTACACGCTCACGCAGCCGGGCCGCAGCCCCGAGAATCTCAACGGCGTGCGCGTCTCCACCGATTTCTTCAGCGTGCTCGGCCTGCCCCCGGCGCTCGGCCGCAGCTTCTCGGCCGCGGAGGACCACGCCGGCAATCAGGTGATGATCATCAGCCACAAGGCCTGGCTCGCCCATTTCGGCGGCGACCCCGCCATCGTCGGCCAGAGCGTTTTACTGGACAGCCAGCCGGTCACCATCATCGGCGTCCTGCCCGCGGAGTTCGCCAACCTCTTCCTGTGGGGTCCAGGCGACGTCTTCCGCCCGATGGGGCTCAACGAGCAGGAGAAGGCCACCCACGACGACAACTCCCTCCAGCTCATCACGCGTCTCGAGGGGGGCCTTTCCCTCGACCAGCTCAACACCCGGCTCGCCTCCGTGGCCGTCAACCTCGCGCCCACCCGGCCTCGCGAGCAGAGTGAGGACGGCCTCCGCGCCCACCCGCTCCAGTCCACGCTCATGCCGCCGGGCACCGCCGCCGGCCCCATCTTCCTCCTCGGCCTGGCCGGTATCGTCCTCCTCATCATCTGCGACAATCTCGCCAGCCTGCAGCTGGCCCGCGCCACCTCCCGCACCCGCGAGTTCGCCATCCGGGCCGCCCTCGGCGCCTCCCGCAGCCATCTGCTCAAACCGCTGCTGCTGGAAAGCCTCCTGCTCGCCGGCGTCGGCGGACTCCTCGGCATCCTCGTCACCGTCTGGGGCAACGCCTGGATCGCCCATACCATGTCGGCTACTTTCCCGATCGAGCTGGATATCAGCATCGACGGCCGCGTGCTGGCCTTCGCGCTCGTCGTCTCCGTGCTCACCGGGATCATGTTCGGCCTCGCTCCCGCGTGGCTCTCCGCCCGCGTCAACGTCAACGACACCCTCAAGAGCGGCGCCCGCGGCGCCACCGGTGATCGCTCGCACCTCCGCTTCCGCAATCTGCTCATCGTTTTCCAGTTTGCCGCCGTCCTCGTCCAGCTCAGCTGCACCGGTTTCTTCATCCGCGGCATGCAGACCCTCCAGCAGCGCGACATCGGCTGGAACACCGCCGGCCTCACCCAGGGCATTGTGAACCTGCCGCAGGCCCGCTACGCATCGGAAGAACAGGTGCGCGGCTTCTATCACGAGCTCGAACAGCGCCTGCGCGCGCTGCCCGGCGTGGAAAATGTCGCGATCGGCTGGACCGCCCCGCTCTACCAGCTGCTCACCACCCGTACCTACGTCGTCGAGGGCCGGGAACCGCCCGTGCCGGGCCAGGAACCCATCGCCTTCCTCAATGCGGTTTCGCCGTCCTTCCTCGACACCCTGCAGATCCGCCTGCTCGCCGGCCGTTCGTTCACCGCGGCGGATCGCGCCGGCGCGCCGCCCGTCGTTCTGATCAACGAGGCCATGGCCCGCGCCCTCTTCCCGGGCCAGGAACCCGTTGGCCAGCGCCTGCGCACGGGCTCCGGTGAGACCGCCGTCGTCGCCGAGATCGTCGGCGTCTTCAAGGACGTCGGCCTGGCCGGCAACCCCGCCCCCCAGTCCACGCCCTATCAGGTCTTCAAACCGCTCGCCCAGGAAACCTGGAACTATGTCACCATCGTCGTGCGCGCCGGCGCCACGCCCATGACCGAGCCGCTGCGCCGCACCGTCGCGGAGCTCGATCCCAACGTCCCCGTCCAGCTCCTCAACACCATGGACGAACTCGCCAAGACCAGCACTCGCACCATGGAACTCATCACCACGATTTTCGCCGGCTTCAGCGTGCTCAGCCTGCTGCTCGCCGCCATGGGCCTGTACGGCGTCATCGCCCGCCTCGTCGCCCAGCGCACGGCCGAGATCGGGGTGCGCCTCGCCCTCGGCGCCCAGCTGCGTGATATCCTCCGCCTGGTCATGGGCGCCGGCTTCCGCCTCGCCCTGCTCGGAGCCGGCCTTGGCCTGCTCGGCGCCATTCTGGCCAATCTCGCCATCGCCCAGATCTTCAACGGCAAACCCTCCCTCGACCTCGTCATCCTGCCGGCCATGACCGTCACGCTGGTGTTGGTCGCGCTCCTCGCCAGCTACCTGCCGGCCCGGCGCGCCACCCGCATCGACCCCATGACGGCGCTCCGCGCCGACTGAAGCCGCCATGCCGCCCCTCCTTCGTTTCGCCCTGCGCCAGCTGCTCAAGAACCCCGGCTTCACCGCCACGGTCACCCTCGTGCTGGCCCTCGGCATCGGCGCCACGACGGCGATCTTCAGCGTCGTTCACGCCGTCCTCCTCAACCCCTTCCCCTACCAGGACGGCAACCAGATCCTCTTCGTCGGTTCCAGCCGGCTCGACCAGCCCGGCAGCCAGATGCCGGTTGCCTACCCGGACTACCTCGAGTGGCGCCAGCAGGTGAAGACCGTCGAGCACCTTGGCTTCGCCAGCGGCAGCGCCGTCACCCTCACCGGCATCCCCGAACCGGCCGTCTTGCGCAACGGTGCCATCTCCGCCGCCGTATGGCCCCTGCTCGGCCTCCCGCCCGTGCTGGGCCGCGTGTTCACCGAGGCCGAGGACGCGGTCGGCGCCGCCCCGGTCGCCGTGCTCAGTCACGCCACCTGGCAGCGGCGCTTCCAGGGTGACCCGGGCGTCCTCGGCCGGCTTATCATCCTCGATGGCAAATCCTACACCGTCATCGGCGTGATGCCCCCCGTCTTCAAGTTCTGGGCGGCCGACGTCTGGACCCCCGTCGGGCTCCAAGCCGACACCGACATCATGCGCAGCCGGCTCATGCGCATGGACACCTGGGTCGTCACCCGCGCCCGGCCCGGCCTGGGCAAGGACGATGTGCAGACGGAACTCGACCTGCTCGCCCGCCAGCTGGCGCTGCAGTTCCCCGAAACCAACAAGGATGTCGGCGTGGCCATCCGCTTCCTCGCGGAGTCCGTCGCCGGCCCGTTCCGCGACCCACTGCTGGGGCTGCTCTTTGCCGTGGCCTGCGTGCTTCTCATCGCGTGCGCCAACGTTGCCAACCTGCTGCTGGCGCGCACCAGCGCCCGCCGCCGCGAGTACGCGGTGCGCGCCGCCTTGGGCGCCAGCCGAGGCCAGCTCCTCCGGCAGACCCTCGTCGAGAGCCTGCCCCTCGCTCTGCTCGGCGGGGGCGCCGGCCTCGTCGTCGCCGTCTGGGGCCTCGACGGCCTGCTCGCCATCCTGCCTCAGGACGCTGTGCCGGCCGAGGCGCAGATCCGCGTCAACGGCCCGGTCATGCTCTTTTCCCTCGCCGTCACCCTTGGGACGCTGCTGCTCTTCGCCCTCTTCCCGGCGCTGGAAGGCTCCCGCGCCGCCGTCAGCCCCGCCCTCTCCGAGGGCAGCCGCGGCACGGCCAGCCGGGCCACGGGTCGGATCCGCGCCGGCCTCATCATCGCGGAGGTTGCCCTCTCCCTCATGCTGCTGGTCGGGGCCGGCCTGCTTATCCGCAGCCTGCAGCAAATCAGCGCGGTCGATGTCGGCTTCGACCGGCACAACCTCCTCGCCATCCCCCTCCAGCTCCCCGAGGCGCGTTACGCCGGCAGCGAGCAGGCCACGACCTTCTTCGAGGACGCCGTGACCCGCCTGCAGGACCTGCCCGCAATCGCCGCGGTCGCCGCGACCACAAACGCACCCTTTATCGGCGGCTCGGGCATGCCGCTGGCCGTCGAGGGCCGGGCCTACCAGGACCTCAACGAGATCCGCGGCGTTCAGTTCTCGCTCGTGACCCGCGACTACTTCCGCGCCCAGGGCCTGCCGCTGCGCCGCGGCCGCGTGTTCGATGACACCGACCGGGCCGGCTCCCAGCCGGTGATCATCCTCAACGAGGCCGCCGCGAAGGAATTCCTCCCCGGGGTCGACCCCCTCGGCAAGCGCGTGATGCTCGGCGCCCCCGAGCATCTGCTCACGCCTGGCATGCTCCCGCCCGGATTCGATACTTTCCAATGGGCCACCGTCGTCGGCGTTGTGCGCGACGCCCGTCATTTCGGCCAAGCCGGCGATCCGCCGCCCGCCGCCTTCATCCCCGTGCGGCAGGGCTGGGACTACCCGCAGATGCGCCGCTTCATGATCTTGCTCATCCGCACCCACGGCGAGCCCACCGCCGCCGTGCCCGTCCTGCGCGAGATTCTCAAGTCCCTCGATCGCAATCTGCCCGTCGAGCGCATCTCGCCCATGGACTCGCTCATCTCCGACACCCTCCAGGGCACCCGCTTCAACACCGTGCTCCTTGGCCTCTTCGCCGGCGTGGCCCTCGCCCTCTCCGCCGTTGGCATCTACGGCGTGGTCGCTTGGAACGTCACCCAGCGCACCCGCGAGATCGGTGTGCGTCTCGCGCTCGGCGCCAACCGCGGCAACGTGCTCCGCCTCGTTGTCGGCCAGTCCATGCGCGTGGTCGGAGTCGGTATCGTCCTCGGCGTGGCCGGCGCCATCGCCGTCGCCCATGTGATGCGGAGCACGCTCTTCGGTATCAGTACCTTCGACCCGGTGACCTTCTGCGCCGTGGTCAGCCTCCTCGCGGCCGCCGCCCTGCTCGCCTGCTGGCTCCCCGCCCGCCGGGCCACCAAGGTCGACCCCATGGTCGCCCTGCGCTCGGAGTAAGCCGCCCGGCCCCTACCCACCCGCTCCCGCATGATCTCGGAATTGAAATTCGCCGTCCGCCAGCTCCTCAAGTCCCCGGGCTTCACCGCCATCGCCCTCCTGACCCTCACCCTCGGCATCGGCGTGAACACGGCCATGTTCACCGTGGTCAACACGCTACTCTTCCAGCCGGCGCCGTATCCGGATTCCGCCCAGGTGGTCCGGGTCTACGGGACCAACGCCCAAGGTGATGCCTGGCCGCACTCGCTGCCCGACTTGCGTGACCTCGGCACACAGGGCCAGACCTTCGCCTCGGTCACGCCTTACCAGTGGTGGATCTTCAGCCTCGCCGAACCCGGCCAGCCGGCCGAGGCGCTCAACGGCGTCGTCGCCGCCGCCAACCTCTTTGACACCCTCGGGCTCCAACCCGTGCTCGGCCGCGCGTTCACAGCCGAGGAACAGCAGGCCGGCCGCGACACCGTCGCGGTGCTCAGCGACGCTTGCTGGCGCCGCAAGTTCGGCGCCGATCCCGGCATCATCGGACGCTCGCTGCGGATCGGCGGCGAAAGCGTCACCATCATCGGCGTCATGCCCGCTCAGGCCGAGTATCCGACGTTCTGGGGTCCGATCGACGTGTGGCGCCCCCTGCCGCTGGCGGAGGGTTGGCGCGAGGACCGTTCCGTGTCCTGGCTGCAGGCCGTGGCCCGGCTCAAACCGGGTGTGTCGCGGACCGAGGCCCAGGCTGAATCCACGGTCATTGCCGGCCGTCTGGCCCTCCAATATCCCGGCTCCAATGCCGGCAAGGGCGTGCGGCTGGTCCCGCTGGTCGGCTCCGAGGTCGCGGTCGTGCACCGCCGGCTCATCTGGCTGACGCTGGGGCTCGCCGGTTTCGTGCTGCTCATCGCCTGCGCCAATCTCGGCAACCTGCAGTTGGCGCGCAGCGCGGGCCGCGCCCGGGACTTCGCCATTCGGGCCGCCCTCGGCGCCTCCCGGCCGGCCCTGATGCGCCGGCTGCTCGTGGAAAACCTGCTCCTGGGCCTGGCCGGCGGCGGACTCGGCCTCCTGGCCGCGCAGTTCCTCACCTCCTTCCTCGCCCCGCACCTGTTTGCCGGCAAGACGGCGAACGCCGTTTTCCAGACCGACGGTCGGGTGTTCGCCTTCGCCCTCGGGGTGGCGGTCCTCGCTGGCCTCCTGTCCGGTGGCATCCCGGCGTGGCTGGCCAGCCGGACCGACGTGAATCTGGCGCTCAAGCAGCAGTCTCGCGGCGCCACCGGTGACCGCGGTCGCCAACGCGGCCGCCAGGCCCTGATCGTCAGTCAGATCGCATTCTCCGTCGTGCTGCTCGCCGGCTCGGCCTTTTTTCTCCGTGGCCTGCAGCGCTACCTGACGCAGGATCCGGGCTGGCGTGTCGAAGGCCTGGTTCGCGGCACCATGACCCTGACCGAGCTGAAATATCCGACCGAAGCATCCCGCCGCCTCTTCCACCAACGGCTGATGGAGCGGGTGGCCCGCCTGCCCGGCGTCGAGGGGGCGGCGCTCACCGTCTCGTTGCCGTTACGCGACTACACCACCCCGATGGGCTTCGTACCCGAGGGCCGGGAGGAGCCGCGGCCCGGGCACGAGCCCTTCGCCTTCCACAACATCGTAAGCGCGGACTACTTTTCGCTGCTGGGCATCCGCCTCGTCGAGGGCCGCGCCTTCGCTCCCGCCGAGCCGCCCGCGGGCAGCCCGCACCAGATTATCATCAGCGAGTCGATCGCACGCCAGTTCTGGCCGGGCGAGAGCGCGATCGGACGCCGGATCCGGGAGGTTGATCCCCAGGGCCGGCCCCACTGGGAGGTCATCGGCGTGGTGCGGGACGTCGGCCTGGCCGGCAACGTGGACACCCCGGCAACCCACTACCAGATCTACCATAACATGGCGCAGAATCCCTGGGGTTATTTCACGCTCGTGGCGCGCAGCCGGAACCCCGCCACGCTGGCGGATCCCCTGCGCCGGGCGGTCGCCGAACTCGACCCCGACCTACCCGTTGTGGAACTGCGCACCGTTCAGGAGACCGTGGCCGGCGCCCTGCACGATCTCCAGGTGACCAACAAGCTGCTCGCCGCGTTCGCCGGGCTCGGACTCTGCCTCGCGGCGCTCGGCATCTATGGCGTGATCTCCGGGCTCGTCGCGATGCGCATCCAGGAATTCGGCATCCGCCTCGCGTTGGGTGCGCAGCCGGAGCATGTGCTTCGCATCGTGCTGGGCAACGGCGTCCGCCTCGCTGGACTGGGCACGGCCCTGGGTCTGGGCCTGGCCGCTCTCCTCCTGCCCTCCCTGAGCGCCGCGTTTCCCGGCCTGCCCGGTCTCGACGTACCCGCCTTCCTCGCCGTCGTCGCCCTCCTGCTGGCCGTGACCCTCGTCGCCTGCTGGCTCCCCGCCCGCCGTGCCACCAAGGTCGACCCCATGGTCGCCCTGCGCGCGGAGTGACTGGCCGGTTCCGACACGAGTCACCCCACCCCAACAAGCCTGCCTGATGCCACCCGAATTCAAGTCCGCCGTCCGCCACCTCTGGCGCCAGCCCGGCTTCACGCTCCTGGCGGTGCTCTCCCTGGGCACGGCGATCGGCGTCAACTCCGCCATGTTCTCCATCGTGAACGGGTTCCTCCTCCGTGAGACGACCACGCACGAACCGGAAAATTACGTGGCCGTATTTCACGCGACGCGCGACGCGCGGCGGGACTACCGCCCTTTCTCCCACGCTGAGTTTGCCGCCTTGCGGGCGGATCAGGCGGTCTTCGCCGATGTGTCGGCCGCCGCCTACAGCCAGGTCGCGCTCGGTGATCCCGGCGAAATCCGCCGGGCGTTCGCCTTCCTGGTTTCCGACAACTTCTTCGCCCTCGCCGCCGCCCGGCCCGCCCTCGGCCGGTTTTTCACCGCGGCAGAAACCTCCCCCGGTGCGGGGCAGGCCGTCGTCGTTGCCAGTCACGCCCTTTGGCAAAGACTCGGCGGTCGCGCGGATTTCGTGGGCTCAGCCCTGCGGATCAATGGCCGCTTCTGCACCGTCATCGGCATCGCCCCGCCCGGCTTCAGCGGGGCCAGCCCCCTGCTCGCCCCGGAGGTCTGGCTGCCGCTTGGTTTCTTCTCCGCCTCGGCCCCGGCTTTTGCCGAAACACGGCGGAGCCCGGACCTCTCGGACCCGCGCAACCATGTGCTCAACCTCTTTGCGCGACTCGACCCCGGCCTCACGCGCGCCACGGCTGCCACCCGGCTCCCGGCGGTGGCCGGCCGCCTGGCCCGACTCGACCCTGATCCCGGCACCGAACGCGAGATCGTCCTCGCGCGGCCCTTCGGCATCGCCCCGCAGCCGGTTCGCGACAACGCCTTCGCCTCCCTGACCACCCTGACCCTCGGGCTATCCGCCGTGGTGCTTATCATCGCGTGCCTCAACCTGAGCAATCTGCTGCTGGCCCGCGGCGTCGGCCGCGCGCCCGAGATCGCGACCCGGCTCGCCTTGGGCGCGTCCCGCGGTCGGATCCTCGGACAATTGCTGCTGGAAGGTCTCCTGCTGGCCGTCACGGGCGGCGCCCTCGGCGTCCTTATCAGTTCCTGGGCCGGTTCCTTTCTGGCCCAGGTTCTTGCGGATCGCGTGGCGGATTTCGGCTTCCAAGTCACCACCTCGTTCCAAGCCGACCTCCCGGTGCTCGGCTTTACCCTTCTGGTCTCCCTGGTTGCCAGCCTGGCCTTCAGTCTGGGTCCGGCCTTGGTCCTGTCCCGGCGTGATCTCACCAACGACCTGAAGGGGGCCGCGCGCGGCACCCTCGCCGGAGAGGGGCGCACGCTCTGGGGTGGGCGGAACATCCTGCTCATGCTGCAGATGGGCTTCTCCCTCGTCTCCCTCTTCGCCGCCGGCTTGTTCCTGCGCGCGGCCTTCGCCGCCCTCGAGCCGCCCACCGGCTTTGATCCTAGGGGCCGCCTCGTCGCTGAGATCGATTTTGCCCTGTCGGCCGACGACCCGCTCACCGTCCGCCGCCGCGCGACCGCTGCGCTGGCCGCAGCCCGCCGGCAGCCCGGAGTGGCGCAGGCTAGTCTGGCCTCCCTGGTGCCGTACGCCAACGACGTGCAACTCGCGCGCGTCAGCCTGCCCGGGAGCGCCCCTGAAACCGGACGCTCAACCGGCATCCCGGCCGCCTTCTCTGCCATCAGTGACGGTTACTTTTCCGCCTTGGGCGTGCGGCTGCTGCTTGGTCGCGACTTCACCCCTCAGGAATCACTGGCCGCCGGAGCTGCCCCGGTGTGTGTCGTCGACGAAACCCTGGCGCGCCGCTTGTTTCCCACCGGGAACTGGGTGGGGCAGATCCTCACCCTGCAGGGCGGTCCCGCCCAGCAGGTGCAAGGCGAGCACACGATTGTGGGGGTGGTCTCCGCCCACAGTCAGGATGTAGTCGACCGCAGCCGGCCCCTGCCCCGCGTTTTCGTACCCTTCGCCCGCATCGATCATCCGGTTTGGTTCCTCGTCGCCTACGCACCGGACGACAACAGTGCCTCCCTGCTCCATCGCACCCTGCTGGCCTCCGATGCCACGTTGCCCCTGGTCATGGTCACTCCACTCGAATCCTTTCTTGCCGCCAATTTCGGCCGCTGGCAGGCCGGCTTGGCCGCCTCCCTCTTCGGCCTGTTCGGACTGATCGCCGTCGTGCTGGCCGCCATCGGCATCTACGGCGTGACCGCGTACAACCTCAGCCGGCGGGCGCGGGAACTCGGCCTGCGGACCGCGCTCGGCGCCGGAACCGGCGACATCATCCGCCTGGTGGTGGGGCGAGGCTTTGTCCTGCTGGGGCTCTCGGTCGCCGCTGGTTCGATCGCCTGCGGCCTGGTCGGTCTGGCGCTGGCAGGGTTCGTCCCCGACGTCGCCGCCTTTGATCCGCTGGTGTTCGCCGCCTGCCTGCTCACCCTGTTCCTGTCTGCCACTCCTGCCCTCCTCCTTCCCGCCTGTCGCGCCGCCAAAGTCGATCCCCTCGTCGCCCTGCGCGCAGAGTGACGGGCCCCGACCTGTGCAACTCGGCAAGGTATAAATGAAACCACTGGCGCGCTGAAGGTGGACGCATCAGGCGGCCGCTCCCCGGGTTCCGACGGAAATCGCCTGTCCGGGGGCGCGTACCTGGCGGGTGGGGCCGATTGGGCATATCTTGCTAATATTTCATTAGCTAATTTTCTCTCTTGGCGGTCACGAAACCAGCTCACTAGGCTGTGGCCTTCCCCGACAGGCTTAGGCCGTTTCCCCTCACCTCCCACAGTCCTACCGTCCCGGCCACCGCTTCTGAACCCCCACCACCTTTAACCATGAGTGAATCCCCCGCCCCCACCGCCCCGCGCGTCAACGAATACACCGCCGCCTTCCTCCTCCTCCGGCTCTTCCTGGGTCTCCGCACCCTGCTGGCCGGCGTCGAGAAGTTCGAGTCCGGCGGCAAATACACGTTCGAGAACTACTACGCGAACATGACCCGTATGGCCTCCGGCATCACCGGCGCCTCGTTCATGCCGCTGTGGATGACCAAAAACTTCGCCCACTCGCTGGGTTACCTCCTGATCATCTTCGGCGCGGCCCTCCTCCTTGGCGTGAAGACCCGCTGCACCCTGGTGCTCACTGGCCTCCTCTACGTCGGCCTCTCCTTCGGCCTGATGGCCGTGCAGGAATCCGAGGGCGTCGCCTGGCTCGCCATCCACGTCGGCCTCATCGCCGGGGCCCTGGTTCTCGTCCGCCACAACCGCTTCTCCGTCTGGGCGGACAAGTCCTGACCCTCCGCCCGCCATGCCCGACTCCCCCTCCCCCTACCCGGCCTTCACCCGCCGCGACTTCCTCGCCACCGGCGCCAAGCTCGGCGCGATGCTCGTCGCCGCCCCGGCCTTCGTCCGCGCCGCCACCGGCAGCCAGACCCTCAACGTCGGCCTGATCGGCTGCGGCGAACAAGGCCGCGTGCTGCTCAACGCCGCCCTCAAGATTCCCGACATCCGCTTCAAGGCCGTCTGCGACATCTGGGGCTACAACCGCACCTACGCCGAGCGCCTGCTCGGCAAGTTCGGGCACGAGGCCAAGCCCTTCGAGGACTACCGCGAAATGCTCGCGGCCGTGCCGGATCTCGACGCCGTCATCGTGGCGACGCCCGACTTCGTCCACGCCGAGCACACCAACGCCGCCCTCAAGGCCGGCAAACACGTGTATTGCGAGAAGCTCATGGCCCACACCGTCGAGGCCGCCCGCTCGATGGTCGTCACCGCCCGCGAGACCGGCAAACTCCTCCAGATCGGCCACCAACGCCGCAGCAACCCGCGCTACCAGCACGCCCGCGACCGCCTGGTCAAGGAAGCCCACCTGCTCGGCCGCATCAACAATGCCTCCGGCCAGTGGAACCGCGCGGTCACCGAGGATCTCGGCTACCCCGCCAAGTACGCCCTCACCGAGGATAAGCTGAACCAGTACGGCTACGCCAACATGCACGAGTTCCGGAACTGGCGCTGGTTCAAGCGTTATGCCGGCGGCCCGATCTCCGACCTCGGCGCCCACCAGATCGACATCTTCAACTGGATGCTCGGCGCCAATCCCTCCTCCGTCCTGGCCGGCGGCGGCGTGGACTACTACAAGAATCACGAGTGGTACGACAACGCCTACGTCATCTACGAGTATCCCACCCCCACCGGCATCGTGCGCTGCACCTACCAGGTGCTCACCACCACCAGTGCCGGCGGCGGCTACCATGAATACTTCATGGGCGATGAGGGTGCCTTGAAGATTTCGGAAAACCCGAAGTACACCAAACTCTACCGCGAGGCCCGTGCCCCCGAATGGGACCAGTGGGTCGACAAGGGGCTGATCGGCCGCCCCGGTTCCGGCGAGGGCGCCCCCGCCCCCGTCAAACCCTGGGAAAAGCCCAAGCCCAAGCTCGGCGGACCCAGCAAGTCGGCCACGGTCGACGTCCGCGAGACGGCCGAACTCTCCGCCTGGGACATCCCGGTCACCCTCGACAAGGCCATCCACCAGCCCCACCTCGAGAACTTCTTCGACGCCATCCGCAAGGACACGCCGCTGAACTGCACCGGCGACCAAGCCTTCGCCAGCGCCGTCACCGTCCTCAAGGTCAACGAAGCCATCGCCGCCCGCACGATGCTCACCTTCAAACCCACGGACTTCGTCGTCTGATTGACGGAACCATTCTTCCGCGATCCGACTCTCACCGTTAACCCCGCCCGTCAGGGCGCCGCGCCGTAGCCCACCGGGCCTAGGCGGGTCACCTTCCCCCTCCCCTCATGAAACACCTCCGTCCCCTTCTCACCCTCGCCTTTACCTGCGCCCTGCCGCTGCCGTTCCTGGCCGCCGCCGACCTGGTCCCGCTCGAGCTCGACCTGCCGAAGCCCCTCTTCGTCGGCACCCCGCGCCCCATCAAGCTCGCCAACCTCGAGCAGTTCTCCGCCGGCAAGCGCCCCGACTTCATGGTGCCCGCCGGCACCGTCCTCCTGTCCGCGGGCAAGCCCGTCACCAGCAGCGACGAGTTCCCGATCATCGGCGAACTGGATTTCGTCACCGACGGCGACAAGACCGGCATGGACGGTTCCTTCGTCGAGTTTGGCCCCGGCGTGCAATGGGTCCAGGTCGACCTCGGCGCCTCCTCCCCGCTCGCCGCCATCGTCGTCTGGCACTTCCACTCCCAGGCCCGCGTCTATCACGACTTCGTGGTGCAGGTTTCCGATGATGCCGCCTTCAAGACCGGCGTCACCACCCTCTACAACACCGACGTCGACAACTCCGCCGGCCTCGGCACGGGCAGCAACCTCGCCTACATCGAGAGCAACATCGGCCGCATCGTCGACGCCAAGGGCACCAGCGCCCGCTACGTCCGTCTCTACTCCAACGGCAACACCTCGAACGAGCTCAACCACTACTGCGAGGTCGAGGTCTTCGGCGCCCCTGCCAAGTAAGCGTTCCGTCAGTCTTTCCTCATGTCGGGCGGGGTTTCCAAACCCCGCCCTTTTTGCGCCCACCTTCGAGCGCGAGCGAAGCCGCCCGCGAGAATCTCCCCTCCACGGCGAAGTAACCGTGGCACCATTCCCCCAGTTTCGGCCCGGGATGATCAAGACCACGAGGATGCCCACGCCTGCTCAGCCCCCGCCACGCGTACCCATTTTTGCGTTTTTTGTGCTTTTTGTGGCCAATCCTTCAGGGAGATTTAGACTTCAGATCACCCCCGCCCATGCCGCCCGTCCTCACCCGCTGGCTCCCGCTCGCCCTGCTCGCCCTCTTGGCGTTCGGCGTGCGCGTCTGGGACCTCGACCGCCGGCCCATGCACGCCGACGAGGCCAACCAGGCCGTGAAGGCCGGCGAACTGCTCGAGCACGGCCGCTACGCCTTCGATCCCGTCGACCACCACGGTCCGACGCTCTACTACTCCGTACTGCCGATCGCCTGGCTGCGCGGCGAGTCCACGCTCGCGGAACTCACCGAGACCACCGTCCGCCTCGTCCCCGCCCTCGCCGGCGTGGCTTCGGTGCTGCTGCTCTTCCTGCTCGCCCGCCCGTTGGGCCACTGGCCGGCCCTTGCCGCCGCCGCCTTCCTCGCCCTCTCCCCGCCCGCCGCCTACTACAGCCGCTACTTCGTGCAGGAGACGCTGCTCGCCACCTTCCTCCTCGGAGCGCTCGTCTGCGCCCAACGCTGGTGGGTCACCGGCCGGCTCGCCTGGGCCGTCGGCGCCGGGCTCTGCGCCGGCCTGATGCAAGCCACCAAGGCCAGCACGCCGCTGCTCGTTCTGGCCGTGCTGGGCGGTCTGGTCATCGCGCGACCACGCCGCCCCGTCTCAACGAACGTTTTGCGCGATCTGGCCTGTGCCGGCCTCGCCGCCCTCATCCTCGCCGCCCTTTTCTATTCATCCTTCGGCACGCACCCGCGCGGTCTGGTTGACGCGCTGCTGACCTATCCCGCCATGACCGCTCGGCTCGGCCTCGGCACCGGCCATGAAAAACCCTGGTGGTACTACCTCGGCCTGTTCGGTTGGCAAAAGGTCGGCGGGCTCACCACCCACCAACTCGCCTTCAGTACGCTCGCCCTGGCCGGCCTGATCTTTGCCTTCACCCCGCGCGCCAGCCACCTGCTGCGCTGGGCTGCGGGCAGCGGCGCCCTGCTGCTGATCATTCTGTCCGCCAGCGCCTACAAGACTCCGTGGCACGCCCTCCACGTTGTGCCGTTCCTTTCCTTGCTGGCCGCGGGCGCCTTCGCCGCCCTGCCCCAGCGACCAACCTCCCGCTTCCTCGCCGTCGGCCTCGCCTTGGCCGCCCTGTATTCCCAAGCCCAACAGGTCCGCCTGACTTCCTTTCTGCGCCCGGCTGACGAACGCAACCCCTACGCCTACGTCCACACCTCACCGGATGTGCGGAAAGTGCGTACCCTGGTCACGGCCGCCCAAGCCGCCCGGCCCGACCGGCCCGTGCGCGTCATCAGCGAGGAAGCCTGGCCCTTGCCCTGGTACCTGCGCGGCCTGACGGGAATTGGTTATTGGTCCACGGTGCCGGCTGCATGCGACGGGGCCCTCGTCATCACCTCCGCTGGGCTTGCTGATGAGGTCCGTTCGCACCTGACCGGCGACTACGACACCACCTTCGTCGGCCTCCGCCCCGGCTTCGTTTTGGTCGTTTTCACCCCCCGGTCATGAGCGCGCATACCTCACTCGTGATCCCGCTCTACAACGAGGCTGGCAACATTCTGCCCCTCGTCGGCGCCTGTGTGGACGTGCTGAACGCCCGCGGCCGTGACTATGAAATCATCCTCGTGGACGACGGCAGCACCGACGGCACCGCGGCGGAAATCAAGGAAGCGTGCGCGCGCTGGCCCCGTTGCGTGGTCCTGACCCGGCCGCACGCCGGCCAGGCGGCGGCGCTGCTCGCCGGCCTGCAGGCCGCGCGCGGCGATCTGCTCCTGACCCTCGATGGTGACGGCCAGAACGACCCGCGGGATTTCCCGGCGCTCCTTGATCTCGTGGAGTCGGATCAGGTTGACCTCGCCTGCGGCTGGCGGGTGGACCGGCACGACAGCACCCTGCGCCGCGTGATGTCCCGCCTCGCGAATCTTGTGCGCCGCCGGGTGCTGGCGGACGGCGTCCACGACGCCGGTTGCCAGCTCCGGGTCATGCGCCGCACCGTCCGTGACGCGCTTTTCCCCTTCGAACTGATGCAGTCCTTCATTCCCGCCATCGCCGTCGCCGCGGGTTTCCGCGTCGGCGAACTCCCCGTCCGGCATCACCCCCGCCGCCACGGCGACTCGAAGTACGGATTCCTTCGGCTCTGGCTCAGTCCGGCCCTCGCCATGCTCCGCCTCCGCCGCGAGCTCCGCCAAAAATTCCCCCGATGAAGGTTTGGCCCCAGAAAGCACAGAAGGCGCAGAAGGTTTCACGCAAGCCTGGTTCATTTTTGCGCCTTCTGTGCTTTTGTGGCCCACCTTGCCTTGGTTTGCTTCTACATCCGGGATCATTCGTGTCATCCGCGGTTAAAAATGTCTTTCTCTTCGTAAGATGAATCCCGTCCGCTTCGAGCATGAGGCCATGGCCACGACCTTCGAGCTCTTCCTCGACGGCCACCCTCCTGACTACGCCCGCCAGGCCGCCGGCGCCGCCTTCCGCGAGCTCGACCGCCTCGAGGGCGAACTCAGCCGCTACGTGGAATCGAGCGACATCGCCCGCGCCAACCGCTTGGCCCCGGGCGAGACGATCGCGATCGGCGAGGACACCCTGCATTGCCTCCTGCTGGCCGGCGAGGTTTCCGCGGCCACGCAACGCACCTTCGACCCGGCCTATGCCTCGGTTCCGCTCACCGACGCCCCGCCCGGCGCCCCGCTCTACCAGCTCGATCCCTCGGCGCACACCCTCACCTCCCTGGCCGGTCGACTGCATCTGGATCTGGGCGCCGTGGGCAAGGGCTATGCCCTGGATCGCCTGGCCGCGACGCTGCGCGAGTGGGATGTCACCGCCGCTCTCCTCCAAAGCGGCGGCAGCTCCGCCCTGGCCCTCGCCGCTCCCCCAGGCGAAGCCGGCTGGGCGGTCGGCCTCGGCGAAGGTGAGAGCTACCGTACCCTGTCACTCGTCGACGCCGCGCTGAGCGGCTCTGGCATCGCCGTCAAGGGCACCCACCTCGTTGACCCCCGCACCGGTGCGCCCGCGGCCCGGCGCCAACGCGTCTGGGCCCTGGCGGCCAACGCCGCCGCCTCGGATGCCCTCTCCACCGCCTTCTTCGTCATGACGGCGGACGAGATCACATCCTTCTGCGCGACGCATCCTACCATCGGCGCCGCCTGGCAACCGCCTGAAGGTGCCCTGCTCATCCGGGGCGCGTGGCCCGCCCTCCGCCCATGAAACAGTCCATCCGCTCGCTCCTGCGCAGCCCCGGGCACACCCTCGTCGCTTTGCTCACGCTGGCCCTCGGCATCGGCGTCAACACCGCCATGGTCAGCAGCGTGCAGGCGGTGCTGTTCCGCCCCGCCCCGTTCCCGCACCCGGAGCAGATCGCCCGCATCATCGGCGAAACCCCGCAGGGCCGCATGGACATGTTTTCGCACGCGGAACTGCAGGAAATCCGGGCCGGGACCACGGCCTTCGCCTCGCTGACCACACTCGGCTGGGACTATCAGACCTTCGCCGAGACCGGCCAGCCGACCACGCGCCTCGTCGGGGTCAACGCCAGCGCGGAGATGTTCACCCTCTTCGGCGCGCTCCCCGCCCTCGGCCGCGCGTTCACCGCCGAGGAGAACCAGCCGGGGCGCAACCACGTGATCGTGATCAGCCACACCCTGTGGCACGAACGCTACGGCGGTCGCCCGGATGTGCTCGGCCGGGTCGTCCGGCTCAACGGCGAGCCGGTCGAGATCATCGGGGTGATGCCCGCCTCGTTTGAATTTCAACCGCTCTGGGACCAGGCCCAATTCTGGCGCCCCCTGAGCTTCACCCCCGAGCAGCAGCAGTGGCGCGACCTGCGCATTTTCACCCTGTTCGGCCGCCTTCTACCCGACTCCTCCCTCGCCGCGGCCACCGCCGGACTGGCCCCGCTCGCCGAGACCCAGGCCCGGGCTCATCCCTCGATTTATGGCGGGTTTCGCTATCGCGTGCTGTCCCTGCAGGAATCCGTCACCGATCCCCTCGTCCGCAACATCAGCTGGATGCTCCTCGCCCTCTCGGTCTTTGTCCTGCTCATCGCCTGCGCCAATCTGGCGAACCTGCAGCTGGCCCGCACCACCGCCCGCGCTCGCGACCTGGCAATCCGCGCCGCCCTCGGCGCCACCCGGGGCACCCTCATCGGCCACCAGCTGCGTGAATGCCTCGTCCTCGCCCTGGCCGGCGGCGCCCTTGGCCTGCTCGTGGCCACCGGCCTCAATCGCGTGATCGCCCGCCGGCTCCTCGGCGGCACCACCGACATCAGCCTCGACCTGACCACCCTGGGCATCACCTGCGCGGTGGCTCTCTTCACCGGCATCCTCTTCGGCATCTTCCCTGCCTGGCTCGCCGCCCGCACCGATGTGAACGCCGTGCTCAAGCAGCAGGCCCGCGGCTCCAGCGCCGGCCGCGGCCAGGCTCGCGCCCGCAATTTGCTCATCGTCGCCGAGGTCGCGCTCGCCCTCGTCCTGCTCGGCGGCGCAGGCGTCATGCACCGGGGCCTTGCCCGCCTGTTGGAACGGCCCGCCGGCTGGGATACCGGCCGGATCCTCACCGGCATCCTCCCCGTCCCCGACGCGCGCATCAACAACGACCCCCAGCGCGCCGCCTTCTTCCTCCAGCTCGAGAGCCGGCTGGCCGCCCTCCCCGGGGTCGAACAGGCCGCCATCGCCACCTCTCTCCCGATCAACGGCTATAACGCCGATCGCCAGGTGCTGCGCGCGGACCAGACCCCGGGCTCCGCCGCGCAACTCCCCGCCGCCAGCCACGTCATGGTCACTCCCGGCTTTTTCGCCACCCTCGGCATCCCGCTGCTCGAGGGCCGCCTGTTCCCCGCCGACACGCGGGCCAACGGCCCCCGCGTGGTCGTCATCAACGCCGCGCTCGCCCGCGCCCTCTGGCCGGGCCAGAGCGCGATCGGTCAGCGCCTGGGCAGCATGGACAGCGGCACCGCTTACTGGGCCGAGGTAATCGGGGTCGTGCGCGACGTCGACGCCGTCGCGCGGCTGCAACCCGCGGCCACGCCGTTTGTGGTCTACAAGCCCCTCGTGCATGAACCCTGGGGCTGGGTCTACCTCGTCGTCCGGAGCGAGCGGCCCGAACTGCAGGTCGATCCGCTCCAGCGCGCGGTGGTGGCCCTGGACCCGGAAATGCCCAGCTACGGCATCTGGACCGTTCCCCAGGCCGTGCGCGAGGTCCAGCACAACGTCCGCCTCTCAGCCGAGCTGCTTTCCGCCTTTGCCCTGCTGGGGCTGGCCCTCGCCGCGGTCGGGATCTACGGCGTGACCGCCAACCTCGTCGCCCAGCGCACGGGTGAATTCGGCATCCGCCTGGCGCTGGGGGCGCGGCCCTCCGACCTGCTGCGTCTGGTGCTGTGGCACGGTCTCACCCTCGCGGCCACCGGCCTCCTGCTCGGCGCCGCGGGCGCCTTGGCCCTCGCCCGCTACCTCGGCTCCCTGATGCCACGCGTCGCGGGCCTCGATTTTCCGGCCTTGGCCGGGGTCGCGGGGCTCCTGCTGGCCGTCACCCTCGTTGCCTGCTACCTGCCAGCCCGGCGGGCCACCCAGGTCGACCCCCTCGAAGCCCTGCGCACGGAATAAAATGGAAACAATTCCCGCTGTTTCCTTACTCAAGCGGATGCGCCGACTCCTCCTTCCCCTGACCCTCGCCACCGTGTTGCCCGCGTTCGCCGCCGACCAGGCCACCCGCGACCAGGTCGCCGAGCTCTTCAAGCAGCGCCAGTGGGCCGAGGCCCAGGCCGTGCTGGAAAAGGTCACCGCCGCCGAGCCCGCCAATGCCGAGGCCTGGAACTCCCTCGGCCTGACCCACCTCGCCCGCCAGGATGCCGTCCGCGCGGTCACCGCCTTTGAAAAGGCCGTCCAGCTGGATCCGACCAAGAGCGAGTATGTCTTGCAGGCCGGACACGCCTACGGGGTATCCGCCGTCCAGGCTGGCCTCTTCGGGAAGATGGGCTTCGCGCGGAAATGCAAGGCCGCCTACGACAAGGCCGTCGAGCTTGATCCCGCGAACATCAACGCCCGCTGGAGCCTCATGGAGTTCTGTCGGCAGGCGCCGGGCTTTTTGGGCGGCGGCATGGAGCCGGCCTACGCCCAGGCGGAAGCCATCCGCCGGCTCGATGCGCGTCGCGGGCGCGCGGCCTATGCCTCGCTCTACTCCGCGGAAAAGAAATACGCCCAGGCCTTCGCCCTGTACGAGGAGGTCCTGCGCACCCAACCCGCCGACGACGACGCCCTCTTTCAGGTCGGCCGCCTCGCCGCCCGCTCCGGCGAGCAACTCGACCGTGGCTTGGCCGCGCTCCGGCAACTGGCCACCCTGCCCGACCGCGCCGGCGACGCCCGCCTCCACACCCTCGTCGGCAACATCCTGGAAAAGAAAGGCGACAAGCCCGGGGCCCGGGCCGCATACGAAACCGCCCTCGCCGGGGACCCGCAATACCCCCAGGCCCTCGAGGCGCTGCGTAAGCTGAAGGAAGGCTGACCGGCGGCGCACCCGCGCCACCCCGGCATCTCAGGGTTTGATCCGCCGGAAGGGAAATTCCACCCGCCGCGTCGTGCCATCGTCACGCGGGCCGGCGATCCACGCCAGCACCGAGCCGTCCGGACGCAGGCTGTAGCCGATCGTCTGCGGGAAATCGTGCTCCTTGTTCTCAAAGACGGTCTCGGTCTCCGTCTGGGTCAGCAGCCGGAACGCCGCCTCCTTTTGCCCGGACGGCTGGGCGATGTAATACAACTCCCCGCCCGGCCCCACGCGGATCTGCATGAACTCATGCTCGACCACCCGGCTCTTCGCCACCGTGCGCGACATGCCGAGCATGGCCCCGCCGGCCGGCGCCATCCATTGCTCGTCCACCACCCGCCCGTTGCGCTCCAGCCGCCAGTTGCCCGCCAGCCAGGTCAGCCGCTCCAGCGACGGTGCGATCTCCTTGGTCTCCTGACCAAGAAGTGCGAGCGGCAGCAGGCAGATCAGGAGGAAGTGGCGTATGATGGTCATGGGATCAGGCGGACCGAAAGGGATCAGCCGCCCGTGGGCGGCGGCCGATTTCTTCCTTCTTCCTTCATCCTTCTTCCTTTTCGAGCGGCGTCACCGGATCGATGAACAGCCAGCAGACGGCCCCGAGGAAATAAATCACCGCGGAGATGGCGAACGCCAGCTGCCAGTCGCGGCTGGTCAGCGAGAGCACCAGGCCGACGACAATCGGACCGGCCATGCCGCCAAAGTTACCCATCATGTTCATGCTGCCGGACACGGTGCCGGCGTATTTGCCGCCGATATCCATGCAGGACGCCCAGCTCCCCGGCATCGTCAGGTCGTTGCTGAAACTCGCCAGTCCCATGGACAACATCGCCAGCAGCGGATCGCGGATGTAGAAAGAGGCCATCAGCAGCGTCGAGGCCCCGGTCAGGCCGATGACGCCGAAGGCCCGGCGCACGTTGCGCACGTTGGCGCCCCGGCTGATCAGGCGGCCGGAGATCAACCCCGCCGTGAGCGAACCAAACCCGCCGAAGAAGAGCGGGATGCCGGCCAGGGCCGCCGCGAGCACCTTCAAGGACATTTCCGGGCTCATGGAGCCCTCCAACAAGCCAGACAGCCAGCCCATGAACGCATTGCTCTTGATGTCCATGCCGCGCTCATCCCGCAGGTAGGTCGGCAACCAGGTCACATAGAAATACCAGCCGTAGCTCAGGCAGAAATACTGCGCCCAGAGCAGCCACATGGCCGGGCGGGACACCAATTTTTTCCACGGCACGTTGCCGTGCCCGGCGACGTTGTGCTCGTTTTCTTTCAGCAGCTCCAGCTCGGCGGCATTGACCCCCGGGTGCTCGCGGGGGTTGTCGCGGAACCATAGGTAAAAGATCACCGCCCAGACCACGCCGAAGATCGCGAACAGCATGAATGCCGTTCGCCAGCTCACAAAGGCCATGACCGCCACCACCAGCAGTGGCGCGGCGGCCCCGCCCCAGCGCGCCCCCATCCACATGAGCGCCTGCGCGCGCGTTCGATCCGCCTTGGGCAGCCAGGTGCTGAGCGCCTTGGTGAGGTTGGGAAAACAGCCCGCCTCACCGGCGCCAAAGAGAAAGCGGGTAACCAGCATCGAGGCATAGCTCCAGGCCCAGCCCGTGGCCGCCGTGAAGAACGACCACCACAGCACGACGCGGATCAGCACCTTTTTCGCCCCGAGCTTGTCCCCGAGCCAGCCAGTCGGGATCTCGAACAAGGCGTAGGCCAGGGTGAAGGCGGAGAAGATCATGCCCTTCTGCGCGTCGGAGAACTGCATCTCCGCCGCGATGTCGGGCATGGCCTGCGAGATGGCCACACGGTCGACGTATTGGACGATGGCGAGGGTAACAGCAAAGACGATCACCCAATAGCGGGTGCGCGTCGGCCGGTCGGTGGAAGGGCTCGGGGTGGAGCCGGTCGGGGTGGACATGCGGGCGCAAGCTAGGCGGGGCTCCGCGCAACATTCAACCTTCAAGACACGGCCGCCTCCGTCCATTTATAGCCTGGACCAACCCATCCGGTCCCGCGCCGCCGCTCAGAAGAACATCGCCTCGGCCAGCGCCAGCTCCGGCGTCAGCAGGTGCGCCCCGACGGTCAACGTCGTGCGGCCATGGCCCAGGTCGCCGGTGAACACCGCCTGGTTCTTCGACAGGTCAGCCTGCCAGAGAAAAATCTTCTTCGTGTCGGCGTACCCGAAGCTCAGCTCAAAACAGCCCTGGCATTTCTCGGGCTTAACCGTGAACGAGACCGGCGCCAGGTCCGACCCGCCGCGCACCAGTCCCTTCTTGATCCACCCCAGCAGGCAGGAGGCCTCGGCGGCGAACTCGGCCTGGTGGCGCAGCGTGACGGTCTGCAACCCCGCCGCGATGTCCGCCGGCGCATAGCGGCTGAGGAACTGGCCGAGGTTCTGCCGGAGCGGCAGCGTGCGCGTGTAGGCGAGATCGCGCACCGCCGAGAGGTTGGGCCAGGGAAAGGTGAAGGCGTCGGCCGGCACGATCGCACTGTCGAACAGCACCCGCGCCGAGCGTGTCAGCAGGTAATCGTAGTCCGCGATGCGCCGGCTCTCGGCAAAGGCGTGGGCCCAGTAATACAGCGGGAGGTCGGTGGACAGACAGACCGAGACCTGGCTCTCCAGGTGCGCCCGGGCGGCCATGGTGTAGTGCAGGATGACAAACTCCACGCACCGGGTGTCGGCCTGCGCCTTGCCGAAGAAACACTCCCCGTAGATCTTGGCGCGGATCTCGACCGGGCGCCCCTCGTCATAGTCCGGACACAGCACGACCACCCGGGCCGGATAACGGCGGGCAAAATTCAGCAGGTGCTGGAACTGCACCAGCGCGTCGGCCGCGGAGGCGCGGCGCCCGAGGTGCAGCACGAGGTTGAGCTGCACGGCCCGGCCCTCCTTGGCGGGGGTGTCGGCCCACAGCTTCTTGAAGCCGGCGGAGATCCCGCCGACCGGCACTTCCTGGCCGGGCAAGACATCGAAGAACTCAGGCATCAGGGTGAAATTTCAGGTGACAGGTTCCAAGTATCCGGAAGCAGACAGGTCGGCATCGGGAAGAAGAGGCTGATCATCGTGTGGCTTGATCTTTGGTTACTTGTCCCGTGCGCAGCCTCGCCGCGCTCACGGTTCCCGCCAGTTGTGCCCGTTGACCGAGAGCAGGTCGACGGCGGTCTTCGGGCCCCACGAGCCCGAGGCATAGGTGTCCATGCCCGTGCGGCCCTGCGCGGCCCACTTCTCGTGGATCGGCGTGATCAGCTGCCAGGACCGCTCGGTCTCGTCCCCGCGGATGAACAGCGTGCCGTCCCCGATCATGGCGTCGAGCACCAGGCGCTCGTAGGCCTCCGGGGTGTTGGAACCGAAGGTCGTGGCGTACTTGAAATTCATCTTCACCGGCTGCGTGCGGGTCTCGAGGCCGGGGATCTTGGCGTTGAGCACGAGGCTCAGGCCCTCGTCCGGCTGGATCTGGAACGCGAGCGTGTTGGGGGCGAGCTGGAACCGCTCGGACTCGGCAAACAGGCTGCCCGGCGGGCGCTTGAAACGCACGGCGATCTCACTGACGCGCCGGGCGAGATGCTTGCCGGAGCGGAGGTAGAACGGCACGCCCTGCCAGCGCCAGTTGTTGATGCGGAGCCGGAGCGCCGCGTAGGTCTCGGTGGCGGAGGCCGGCGCGACATCCTTCTCCTCGAGGTAGCCTTTCACCGGTTTGCCCCCGATCAGCCCCTCGCCGTACTGGGCGCGGGCGGCATCGGGATCAGGCCCGTCGAGCCGGAGCGGCTGGATGGCCTTGAGCACCTTCACCTTCTCGTCGCGCACCGACTCGGCATCCATCGAGACCGGCGGCTCCATCGCGGTCAGCGCGAGCAGCTGCATGGTGTGGTTCTGGATCATGTCGCGCAGGCAGCCGCTCTGCTCGTAGTAGCCGGCGCGCGCCTCGACGCCCACCTGCTCGGCCACGGTGATCTGCACGTGGTCGATGAAATTCCGGTTCCAGATCGGCTCGAAGATCGAGTTGGCGAAACGCTGGACCAGCAGGTCCTGCACGGTCTCCTTGCCGAGGTAGTGGTCGATACGGAAGACCTGCGACTCCTCGAACACCGCGGTGAGCTCGCGGTTCAGCGTCTGGGCGCTGGCCAGGTCGCGGCCGAAGGGTTTTTCGATGATGACCTTCGACTGGTGGCGCTGCCCCAGGTGGCGCGCGGCGAGGCCGCTGGCGCCGAGGTTGCGGATGATCGGGGCGAAGACCGTGGGCGGCGTGGAGATGTAGAACAGGCTCTGGAGCTGCTGGCCGATTTCCTTTTCCAAACCGGCGATGCGATCGCCCAGCCGGTCAAACGCGGCCTTCTCGTCGTAACCCCCGCTCACGTACAGCGTGCGCGGCGCGAGCCGGCCCCACACGTCGGCGGTCGGCTCACGGCGGGAGAATTCCTTGATGGCCCCGGCGGCGATTTGCTGAAATTCCGCGTCGGGGATCGGCTTGCGGCCGAAACCGATGAGGTAGAAATCCGTCGGCAGCAGCCCGTCGTGCGCGAGGTTGTAGATCGCGGGAATCAGCTTGCGGGCGGTGAGGTCGCCGGAGGCGCCGAAGATGACCACCACCGTCGGCGGCGAGCCGCGGTGCTTGCTCAGGCCGTGGAGAAAGGGATGAGGCGTTTCGTCTGCCATGTACGGCGGGGAACGTCGGCCCGATGGCGGGCTGCCGCAAGGCTTTATTGGGGCGGCCCGCCCTTGTGACACGTTCCGACGCCGGGTCAGGCGGTGCCCGCCGCATCCTTCGCCGGCGCCGGCCGGGCGAGATGATAACCCTTGGGAAACAAGGGCGCGTTCTCGTAATGCATGACCTGCGCCGGCAGCCGCTGGCTCAGCGTCACTTCCACGATGTCGAAACGGAAGGTCCGCGGCGCCGGCACCAACTGCGCGAGGTAGGTTTGCACGGCGCGACGCAGCGCCCGCTTCTTGCGTTCGTCCACCGCCTGGTAGCCGCTCACCAGTGCGCCCTCCGCGCGCGCCTTCACCTCGACAAAGACCAGCACCTCGCCGTCCCGGCACACCAGGTCGATCTCATCCCGGCGGTCCCGCGGGCTGTGCCAGTTGCGCGTCACGATCGTGTACCCCTGCCGGCCGCGGAGAAAATCCGCCGCCGCCTGCTCCCCCCGGCTGCCCGCCTCGGCTTCCGCGCTGGTCGCAGGCGGCGGCGTGGGCTTCAGTCTGTTCAGGAGCGATTTGAGCCAGCGAATCATTTGCAATTCGCCCTCGACCACGCTTATTTTCGGCCATACAAGCAAGCGCGTTTTTCAATCCCGGACCATCGCCTCGCGATCGGCCCGCTCCGGCGCCTTCCACCTCCCCCACCACATGGCCACCGCAAGCAATCTTACCGGCACCCTGCGCCGCTCCCTGCTGATCAAGGTCATTTCCAAGCCGGCCCCGAGCAAGGAGGACGTCAACACCGTCATCGAGCTCACCGCCAGCAAGGTCGTGGAATCCCTCCAGGCCCAATCCATGACGCTGTACCTCGTCGAGGGCGGCGAGATTGCGTTCAAGCACATCTACTATTCACCCACCCTCTGGGGGGCGGACAAGGACAAGGAACTCCAGTTCAAGGAAACCACCCGGAAGCTCCTGGCCCTGAAACTCCCGGCCGGCACCGGCAACGTCGGCAAGGTCATCCAGACCGGCGAGCCCCTCTTTTTCAGCGGCCGCGGCGCCGACGCCGCCACCCTCAAGAAGATGGACGTGGGCTTCGAGGTGAACTCGATGCTCACCGTGCCGCTCAAGACGAACATCGTCATCGGCGCCATCCAGGTCCTCAACAAGGAGCCCTCCGCCGGCACCGGCGGGTCGTTCACGCCGAAGGACCTCAGCGTCCTCATGGAGGTCGCCGAGTACTCCTCCACCCTCATCCAGCGCATGCTGGACCCGAAGTTCCAGCTCACGCCCGAGGACACGGCCAAGTTCATCTCGAAGTTCACCGAGCTGCCCCTCGTCACCAAGATCGAGGACATCGACGTGGATGAGAAACTCGTCGAGATCACCGGCGACGCGATCATCCGCCGCGAGTGCATCTTCCCCTACAAGAAGACCGGCGCCAACTCCTGCTCGGTGCTGATGACCAACCCCCTCGATTACGCCAAGCGCGAGGCGTTCTCCCAGGCCACCGAGATGTCGATCGACGACGTCAAGGTCATCCCGGCCAGCCTCCTCGACGCCCTGCTCAAGCGGGCCTTTGGCGAGAAGGCGGGCGCGGCCAAGGCCGGCGAACCCGCCGCCGAGGTGGACATCGACGAGGTGAAGGACCTCATCGCCGGCGCCTACACCGAGGGCGGCGGCACGGGCGAGGTCAAGGCCGCCGACCTCGAGAGCGAGGACTCCGCCCCCATCATCCAGCTCACCAACCGCATCATCGAGGACGCCTACGTCTCCGGCGCGTCCGACATCCACATCGAGCCGATGGAAAAGGACCTCGTCGTCCGCTACCGCGTGGACGGCGTGTGCGCCGAGAAGATGCGCCTGCCCAAGCAGGTCGCCTTTGCCCTGGTCGCCCGCCTGAAGATCATGTGCAACCTCGACATTTCCGAGCGTCGCCTGCCGCAGGACGGCCGCATCGTCTTCAAGAAGTACACCAAGAAGAACATCGACATCGATTTGCGCGTCGCCACCGGCCCGATGAACCACGGCGAAAAGGTGGTCATGCGTATCCTCGACAAGGCCAAGTCCACCCTGCCCCTGCCGATGCTGGGCTTCTCGGACGAGAACCTCGCCAAGTACCGCGAGTGCGTGCGCCAGCCCTACGGCATGATCCTGCACTGCGGCCCGACCGGCTCCGGCAAGTCCATGACCCTCTACGCCGCGCTGGCCGAGATCAACACCCCCGACGTCAACATCCAGACCGCCGAGGACCCGATCGAGTACACCCTGCCTGGCCTCAACCAGATGCAGATGAACAAGCAGATCGGGCTCACCTTCGAGCGCGCCCTGCGCTGTTACCTCCGCATGGATCCCGACATCATCCTCGTCGGTGAAATTCGCGACAAGGAAACCGCCCAGATCGCCTGCGAAGCGGCGCTCACCGGTCACTTGCTCGTCTCCACCCTCCACACCAACGACGCGCCCTCCACGGTTTCCCGCATGGGTGAGATGGGCATCGAGCCCTTCAACATCTCGGCCGCGCTCGTCTGCGTGTGCGCCCAGCGCCTCCTCCGCCGCGTCTGCAAGAACTGCAAGGTGAAGTACGTCCCCGACGGCCGCGAGGCCGAGATCATCATGAAGGCCCTCGATCTCAAGGAGGCGCCCGAGATCTACAAGGCCGCCCCCGGCGGCTGCCATGTCTGCAGCGGCAACGGCTACAAGGGCCGCGTCGGCATCCACGAACTCATGGTCAACTGCGAGGAGATCGTCGAGGCCATCAATAAGGAGGTCGAGGTGGCCGACCTGAAGCGCGTCTGCATGAAGAACGGCATGAAAACCATGCACCAGGACTCCATGCTCAAGGTCAAGATGGGCCTCACCACCATGGAGGACGCCCTTTCCAACGTCCCGGCCGACATGATCGCCGTGGATGGCGGCACCGAGGCCGCCGAACCCAAGGCCAAGAAGGGCCACGGCCACTGACCCATTCCCGCCGGACATACCCCGCCGGCGGGCAGGCAAAAGAGGCGCGATCCCACCCGGGGTCGCGCCTTTTTTGTCGCCGGCTGTAGGGCGGGGTCGCCGAACCCCGCCTGGTTCAAGCATGATAACGGGTTCGAGGCGGGGGCGAAGCCCCCGCCCTACCGCCCAGCCCAAGCCGCGCCCCGGCCCCGCGCGCAGCTGGCGGCGCGGGCGCTCGAGGGTCGCGCGCTAACGGTGATTTAGTGCGGCCGGTGGTGCCCGTACTGTTCCACGGTCCAGGCCACGATGCCCGTGCCGAACAAGATGATCGCACAGAAGGCCAGGTCGATTTGCCGGCCGAAGAACAGGTACAGGAACCAAAGCAACGCGCCGGTGATGATGGCGGTGAGCGGGGTTTTCATGGGGTATCCTTTTGCCTGTATTATACCACAGGCTTTCCCTGAATGACCCACCCCGGGAAGGATAGACGTCCGCCTACTGGCTGGCTCCTTCAGGCCAAAATGTGCGCAGCGGCCCGCCGGCGGCCCGGGCGCGCCTTTTGCCTTTTAGCCGCGCCCGGCCATGCTGCGGTATGCATGACGCCCTGGCCATCGACTGCCCCCACTGCGGTGAGACGTTCTCCCTCGCCTTTGACGTGACCGAGGGCAGCGCGGAATTCATCGCTGATTGCGAGGTCTGTTGCCGGCCGATGGTCGTGGCCGTGCGCGTGACCGACGGGGCGGTGGACGGCGTCGAGGTCACGGAGTGCTGAAACCCGGGTGGGATGAAGGCCCCATTGGAGGTGCGGCGGCCGGATGGTATCTTGCCGCCCATGAATCCTCTGCTTCTTATCCTCATCCTGTTGCTTCTGTTCGGCGGCGGCGGCTTTTACTTTGGCGGTCCGGCGGTCGGCGGCGGTGGCGTCGGCCTGATCCTGCTCATCCTTCTCATTGTGTACCTCATGGGCGGCCTGCGCAGTCCGCGCAGCTGAGGCCACCGCCGTCGCCATGTCCCCCGCCCTCCGCACCCCGCGGGATTGCCGCCGTGCCGGCCCCCTGGCCCGGTGGGCGGGTGGCGGGCTGCTGGTCCTGGCCGGGCTTCTCGCCGGTTGCACGGGCTTCCCACAGGCGGGCCCGGGATCCTATTACCCCACGCCTACGGAGCTGCAGGCCCGTCTGGAGTTGGAGGAACGCTACGTCTATTTCCCGGGTTACGAAATCTACTACAACCGCACCCAGGGCTATTACGTTTACCGCACCCACGGCGGCTGGGTGGATGAGTTTGAGCTGCCGCTGGAAGTCGACCGGCAGGAAATGCTGGCCTCACCCTTCGCCGCCATGTCCTTCCATGACCACCCGGAGGCGCATCATGAGCAGGTTGTCCGGGACTATCCCCGGAACTGGGGCCTGGATGCCCCCGCCGCACCGAGCGCCCGGACATCAGGCTTGTTCATGAAATAAGCCGGGGCCGCGGGTCAAGCCGGGGCCTGGGGGGCGGCGCCGCGCACGGAGTCGGCGATCGTCGTCGGCAGGGCCTCCGCCTCGCCCCGCTCCGCGTTGAAGCGCATCGACACCGTCTTGGACACGCCGCGCTCCTGCATCGTCACGCCGTACAGCGCATCCGCGGCGGCCACGGTGCTCTTGTTGTGCGTGATGATGATGAACTGCGACTCCTTCACGAACTGCTTCAGCAGGTTGGTGAAACGATGGATGTTTGACTCGTCCAGCGGCGCGTCGAGTTCGTCGAGCAAGCAGAACGGCGACGGCTTCACCATGTAGAGCGCAAAGAGGAGCGCCACGGCGGTGAGGGTCTTCTGTCCACCCGACAGCAGCGTGATGCCCTTCAGCTTCGTGCCCGGGGGCTGGGCCACGATCTCAATGCCGCTTTCCAGCGGATCCTCGGCCGTGACCAGGTCGATCTCGGCCCGGCCGCCGCCAAAGAGGATGTTGAAGGTGTAGGCGAAATTCTTGCGGATCTGCTCGAAGGTGACCTTGAACTGCTCGAGGGAGGTCTGGTTGATGTCGTCGATCGCCTTGAGCAAAGCGGCCTTGGCGTTGGTCAGGTCGTCGCTCTGGGTCTTGAGGAATTCGTAGCGCTGCTTCAGCTCGGAGTATTCCTCGATGGCCACGAGGTTGACGGCGCCCATGGTGCCGATGCGCTGGCGCAGGGCGTCCACCTCGGCCTTGATCTCGGCCCAGTTGGCTGTTTCGAGCGCGGCCAGGTCGGCCTCGGTCGGGTCACCCTTGTTTTCCTTCTTCTTGCGACGCTTCGGCTTCGCCTCGGCGGCGGCGGGGTCTTCGGTCTTCGGTCCGCCCTCCTCCGTCTCCTCCTCGTCCAGATCGAGGTCCTTCATGCCTTCCGGCTCATCGTCGGCATGCCACAGCAGCTTTTTCCAGTCCAGCAGGGCGATGTCGGTCTGGAACTCGTGATTGATTTCCTCGGTGAGGAACTGCACGCGGGCCTTCGTCTCGGCCGCCTTGACCTCGTTGCGGGAAAGCTCGGTCATGGCCGCCTCGGCCTCGGTGCGGATGGTGCTCAGGCCGGACTCGACGCGGTTGATCTCCTGCTCGACCGCGGACAGCTCGCGCCGGGAGTTTTCCACGTTCTCCTGGGCCACGGCGAGGGTGACGGCAATTTCCTCGGCGCGGGCGCGCTGGCCGGCGCCTTCCTGCTCGAGGGCGGCGATCTGCTCGCCCCAGGTCTCGATTTCGATCTGGCGCTGGTCGTGCAGGTCGGCGAGCTGCACGCGGCGGCGCTCCATCTCGGTCAGGCCGCGGTCCAGGACCTCGACCTTCTGCCGGCGCTCGGCGAGCTCGAGGCGGGCCTGGGCGAGGGATTCGCGCTTCTGGTCGCGGTCGGCGCGCTTCTCGCTGATGGCGGTCTCGACCCCGGTGATCTTGAGCTTCTGGGCCTCGACGGCGGCATGCACCTCCGCCAACTGGGCCTGGGCCTTGGCCAGGCGGGCCAGGGCCTCGTCGTGGTCACGCTTGAGATTGGTGAGCTCGTTCTCCATCCGCTGGAGCCGCGTGCTGGCGTCGTCCAGCGAGCGCTGGGCGTTCTTCTCCTCGGTGTGCAGGGCGGCGGCGTGCTGGGAGGCCGCGAGCACATCCTTGCGCTTCTGCTCGAGCGTGGCCTCGGCCTCGGCCAGGACGGCATTGAGCCGGTCGATGAGGGCGCGCTGCTCGTCGTGCGCGGCCTGCTCGGCCACCACGGCCTTGCCGGTCTCGCGCAGGTCCACCTCGCGCTGGACGATGCTGTTGGCGGGCTTCTTGTGGTGCCCGCCGTAGATCAAGCCGCGGCGGTCCACGAGGTCGCCCTTCGCTGTCGCCACCATGAGGAAGCTGAAGGCCGGATTCGCCCGCCAGAAATCAAGGAAGCCGTTCAGGTCATCCGTGAGGTAACAGGCGGACAACACGCTGGCGGCCGGGTGGGCCGCGTCGAGATTGGCCACCATGGCGGTCGCCGGGGACAGGAAGGACGGCAAGCCGTCCGCGGCGGCGGCGGCGGCGGTGAGACCGGAGACCTGCAGGCACACGCTGCCGACCTGGTCGGCCTCGAGCTGACCGAGGATCTTCTGCGCGGTCGCCAGGTCCGAAACCGCGATCGCCTCGACCGAGGCGCCGAGCAGCGCCTCGACGGCCTTGGCGTACTGGGGCCGCACCTCGAGCCCCTGCGTGATCGGGATGAATTTCTGCTCGCCGAGCACGGCGGTGAAGCGGCCCTGGAGCAGCGCCTTGGCACCCTCGCCGAAGCCTTCCCATTTTTCCTGCAGCTGCTGGAGCAGCTTCAAGCGCGCGGTCTTCTGCGCGAGCCCCCGGTCGATCTCCTGCAGGCGGCGCTGGGCCTCACGGAACTGGTGCGTGGCTTCCTGCAGGGCGGTCTGCGCGGCCTGCGCCTCGTTGTTCGAGCGGCTCTGCTCGATGCGCGCCTCCTGCACCTTCTGGCTGGCCTCGGCCAGCGCGGAGGCTGCGCCCTCGACGGCGGAACGGAGCTGGGCGAGATCCTGGGAAAGCTGGTCGTACTTGTTCTGGCTCGTGCGGGCGTCCACCTCGAGGCCGGAGCTGTCGGTGCGGAGCCGGGCGACCGTGCTCTCCACCTGGAGCAGGGCGAATTTTTCCTGGCTGAGCTGCTGCTCGGCGCGGGTCAGCTCGCCCTCCAGCACGGCCAGCTCGCGGTTGCGGTCCTGGAAGACGGCGTCGGAGCTGCCGAGCAGCGAGAGCTGCATCTGCTTGTCCTGCGAACCGGTGTCGACCTGCGAGGCGAGTTCCCGGAGCTGCATCTCGAGCTCGGCCATGTCATCCTTGCCGGCGTCGAGGCGCTCGATGAGTCCGGTGCGCTTGACCTGGGCGAGGCCGGACTGGTTCTCGGCCTGCTCCTTTTGGGAGCGCAGGTCGAAGACGGCCTGCTGGCTGTCCTGTACGCGTTGCGTCAGCGCCATGCGGGCGGCTTTCTGCTCGTCGAGGGCGCGGGTGCGCTCGTCGAGCGCGCTGCGGCGGGCCTCGGCGTCGCCGCGCAGGCCGGCCACGCAGCCCTCAAGCCCGGCAAGTGTCGTGCTGAGACCGAGCCACTGGTGGTGGCCGTGCGCCAGGGCGAGGTGGCGCAGGCGGAAGCTGAGGCGCTTGAAACGCATGGCCTTCGCGGCCTGGCGCTTGAGGCTGCCGATCTGGCGGGCAACCTCGTTGATGACATCGGAAACGCGGGCCAGGTTCTGCTCGGTCAGGGCGAGCTTGTTCATCGCCTCGCGGCGCTGGCTCTTGTACTTCGTGATGCCGGCAGCCTCCTCGAACACCACGCGGCGTTCCTCGGGCTTGGACGAGAGGATCTGGTCGATCTGGCCCTGCGCCATGATCGAATAGCTCGTGCGGCCCACGCCGGTGTCCATGAAAAGCTTGTGGATGTCCTTCAGACGGCAGGGCTGGCCGTTGAAATAATACTCACCCTGGCCGTCGCGGGACACGCGGCGCATGATCTCGATCTCATGAAACTCGCTGCCCAGCTGCTTCTCGCAATCCGTCAGGAGCAGCGCCACCTCGGAGAACTGCGCGGGCTTGCGCGTGTCGGCGCCCTCGAAAATGACGTCCTGCATCTTGCCGCCGCGGAGGGCCTTGGCGCTCTGTTCGCCCAGCACCCAGCGAATCGCGTCCGCGATGTTGCTCTTGCCGCAACCGTTCGGGCCCACGATGGCCGTGACTCCGGGTTGGAAGCTGAGGGTGGTGTTGTCCGCGAAACTTTTGAAACCGTGAAGCTTGAGCGCCTTGAGATGCATTAGTGCTTAAGGGCAAAAAGTGAGGCGGCGCGTCGAGCCGGTGCAACGGTAAAAAGGAAAACATCGCGATCCGCGTAATAGAGTTGCACCCTGCACGATACGGACCTCGACAACGCCCGCCGGACCCGGGTATTTATGACCCACGGGCCTTGGTTTTGCCTTCCACGCACCATGCACCCCTCCTCCCCCGTCCTCCCGCCGGATGACCAGGCGGCCCCCCCCGGTGCCACCGGTGAACGCGCCAGGCTTGGGTGCCGCTGCGGAGTATGCCGTCTTTACCCTTTCCCCGACCGGGGTGATCGCCAACTGGACCTCGGAGGCGGAAAGGCAAACCGGCCATACCGCCGAAGAAATGCTGGGGGCGCACTTCAGCCTTTTTTACTCTCCCGTGGACCGGGCGGCCGGCCTGCCCGAGCGGCTGCTGGCCCGGGCCGCCCACGCCGGGTATGTGGTCGACGAAGGGCGACGGCTCCGTCGGGACGGCACCCCCTTCCAAGCCAAGCTGATCTTGGTCGCCTTCCGCGACCCAACCGGTGCCCTCATGGGGTTTTCCGCCGTGCGCCGCGACCTGACGGAGCTACAGCGGATTCAGGAACAGCTGAGCACCCAGGCCGCCATGTTGGAGCAAGCCCATGACGCCATCATCCTGTATGACCTCGCCGGGCGCATCACGCTTTGGAACCAGGGCGCCACCCGCCTGCTGGGCTGGACGGCGGCCGAGGCGGTCGGCCGCACCGTGCGCGAACTTTTCCATGCGCTGGACCACCCTACCCTCTTGGCGGCGATCGCGGAGACCTCCACCCAGGGCAGCTGGCAGGGTGAATTCAGATCCATAACAAGGCCGGATCGCCCCTTACGTTTGCCACCCGGCGAAGCCTCGTGCGCACCCCGGACGGCCGGGTCATCGGTCACCTCAGCATCAACCTGGACCTCACGGAGAAAAAGCACCTTGAGGCCCAGTTCATGCGAGCCCAGCGGATGGAAAGCATCGGCATCCTTGCGGGGGGGATCGCCCACGACCTCAACAACATTCTGGCCCCAATCCTGATGTCGATCGCCCTGCTCAAGCTGAAGATGCCCGACCACGAAGGTGTGCAGAAGCAGCTCGACCAGCTCGCCGCCAACGCGCAGCGCGGGGCCAGCTTGGTCAAGCAGGTGCTGAGTTTCGGCCGGGGCGTCGACGTCCAGCACGTGCTGATGCAACCCAAGCACATCGGTCGCGAGATCGAGCAGATTGTCGCCGATACCTTTCCAAAGAACATCACCTTCGAGTTGTCCTTCTCGCACGATCTGTGGCCCGTCACCGGTGACCCCACCCAGTTTCACCAGGTATTGCTCAACCTCTGCGTCAACGCCCGGGACGCGATGCCCGGCGGCGGCAAGCTCACCCTCCACCTGGAAAACGTCGTCCTGGACGATAGCTCCGGCGCGCCCCGGCCCGGCCCGTATGTGCGGACCGATGTGACCGACACCGGCACCGGCATCCCGCCGGAAAACCGGGAACGCATCTTCGAGCCGTTCTTCACCACCAAGGACCTTGGCCGCGGCACGGGACTGGGGCTGTCCACTTCCCGCGCCATCGCGAAAAGCCACGGCGGTTTCATCACCGTCGACAGCACAGTAGGGCACGGCACCACCTTCCATGTCTTCCTGCCGGCCGACCCCGGCCCGGCCCCCACCCTCCCTGAACTCAATCCCACGCATCACGATCTCCCGCGCGGCCAGAACGAGCTGATTCTCATCGTCGACGACGAGGAAATGATCCGCGAGATCGCCCGCAGCGCCCTGGAGAAATTCGGCTACCGCACTCTGCTGGCCCAGAACGGCACCGAGGCGGTCGCCCTCTACGCCCTCCACCGCACCGCCATCGCCGTCGTCATCACCGACATGGCCATGCCCGTGATGGACGGCCCCGCCACGATCCTGGCCCTCCGCACGCTCAATCCCGCGGTGAAGATCATCGGGTCCAGCGGCCAGGGCGCAGGTTCCCTACTGCTCGCCAACGCGCCGGAAAATGCCGGCCTGACGTACTTCATCCCCAAACCCTACACCGCCGAGACCCTCCTGCGCACGCTGTCGACCGTGCTGGGCCGCGACAGCCGACCACCGCTCGCACCGTAGGGCCGGTCTCAGACCGGCCCGGGGTGACCGTGCGACGACCGGTGAGAGTCCAGCCCGCCCCTCAGGCCCGCAGCTTGACGATCAGGTCCTTGGCCTCGACGGCATCGCCGACGCCGGCATGGACCTCGGCGACGACGCCATCCGTGGCTGCGTAGACGGTCGTCTGCATTTTCATCGCCTCCATCATGAAGAGCTTGTCGCCCTTCGCGACCTTCGCCCCGACGGAGGCCGACATCACCACAACCAGGCCGGGGATCGGCGCGGGGACCTGCAAGGGATCGGCCAGATCCGCCTTGGCCCGGGCCTTGGACTTGGTCACCGCCGTGCGATCCGGGATGACCGCCTCGCGGCCGATGCCGTTGAGCTCGTAACTGACCGTACGACAGCCGTCCTTGTCGACGGCACCCACGCTGATGAGCCGGATGATGAGCACCTTGCCCTCCTCGATCTCGACGGAGATTTCCTCGCCGGGCTTCAGCCCATAGAAGAAGGCGGAGCTGGGCAGCACGCTCACGTCGCCGTATTCCCGCTGGTGCCGCGCGAACTCCGCGAACACCGCCGGGTACATCAGGTGGGAGAACAGGTCATCCTCGGTGGCCGGACGCTTGAGTTTCTCCGCCAGTTCCTCGCGCAGCTTCGCCAGGGCGGCCGAGCCCGCGGCACCGGAGGCGGCGCGCTTCGGGGCCTTGCGTTTTGTTGCGGCGCGGTACCGGGACCGGGCTTCCTTGAAACGCGCGTCGCCGAGCACGGCGCGCCACATCGCCACCGGCCAGCCGCCCTCGGGCCACCCCAGGCCGCCCATGAGCATGTCGATCACGCTCTCCGGAAACGGCGTGGCCCCGGGCTCGAGGTTGACCACGTCCGCCGGCCGGATACCGCGCGAAAACAGGAAGAGGGCGAGGTCGCCGACGACCTTGGACGAGGGCGTGACCTTGACGATGTCGCCGAAGAGTTGGTTGACCTCGGCGTAGGTCCGGGCGATCTCGGGCCAGCGGTGCGAGACGCCCATGGAGGCAGCCTGCTCGCGGAGATTGGTGTACTGCCCGCCGGGCATCTCGTGCAGGTAGACCTCGGCCGAGCCGGTGCGCGGCGCCGTATCAAAGGGTTGGTAGACCGCACGGACTTGCTCCCAGTAGTCGGAGAAGGCGTTGAGCCGGTCCAGGTCGAGCCCGGTGTCGCGCGGCGTGTGCTGCAGCGCGGCCACGATGGAGTTGAGGTTGGGCTGCGAGGTGCTGCCGCTCATCGCGGCCAGAGCCAGGTCGGCCACGTGGACGCCGGCGTCCGCCGCACGGAGCACGGAGGCGGCGGCGATGCCGCTGGTGTCGTGAGTGTGGAAATGGATCGGCAGGCCGACCTCCTCCCGTAGGGTCTTCACCAGCTTGTGGGCGGCATACGGCCGGCACAGCCCGGCCATGTCCTTGATGGCGAGGAAATGCGCGCCCATGCGCTCCAGCTCCTGCGCGAGCTTCACGTAGTACTTCAGCGAGAACTTGTCCCGGCGGCCGTCGAGGATGTCGCCGGTGTAGCAGATCGCGGCCTCGCAGACCGCGTGCGTGTCCTGCACCGCCTCCATGCCCACGCGCAGGTTGGGCAGGTAGTTCAACGAGTCGAAGATGCGGAAGATGTCCATGCCCGAGGCCGCTGCATGGCGCACAAACCCGGCGACAATATGGTCCGGATAGTTGGTGTAACCGACCGCGTTGGCCCCGCGGAAGAGCATCTGGAAACAGATGTTGGGCACGCGGGCGCGCAGATGGCGCAGCCGTTCCCACGGATCCTCGTTCAGGAAACGCATGGCGGTGTCGAAGGTCGCCCCACCCCACATCTCGAGCGAGAAGAGCCCGGGCGCCTGCTGGGCCAGCGCTCCGGCGCAGGCCAGCATGTCGTAGCTGCGCACTCGCGTGGCCATGAGCGACTGGTGGGCGTCGCGGAAGGTTGTGTCGGTCACCAGCAGGCGCTTCTGCTGCATTGTCCACGCGGCGAATTTCTTGGGTCCCAGTTCCAGCAGGAGCTGGCGCGTGCCCGGGGCGGGTTCGCCGAGCCGCACCGGCGGCGGCACGGGGATGGCGAAGGACTTCTCCGGTCGGAAGCCCTTGGCGTGCGGGTTGCCGTTGACGATGACGTTGCCCAGGAAGCCGAGCAGCTTGGTGGCGCGGTCGCGCCGGGGCTTGAAGGCGAAGAGCTCCGGCGAGGTGTCGATCAGCGCGGTGGTCGCCTCCCCGGCCCGGAAGAGTGGGTGCGCGATCACGTTCTCGAGAAAGGGAATGTTGGTCTTCACCCCGCGGATGCGGAATTCCGACAACGCCCGGTGGGTCCGCTGCATCGCGGCCTCGTAGGTGCGGGCGCTCGAGACCAGCTTCACCAGCATGGAGTCGTAGAAGGGCGTGATGACCGCCCCGGAGAAGCCCATGCCGCCGTCGAGGCGGATGCCCAGCCCGCCGGGCGACCGGTAGGCCATGATGCGGCCGTAGTCCGGGATGAACCGGTTGGCGGGGTCCTCCGTGGTAATGCGGCACTGGATGGCATAGCCGTGGCAGGGCACCTCGGCCTGCACCGGCATGCCCACCTCCGGCGAATGCAGCGCGTGGCCCTGGGCGATCAGGATCTGTGCGCGGACGAGGTCGAGGCCGGTCACAACCTCGGTGACGGTGTGCTCGACCTGGATGCGTGGGTTCATCTCGATGAAGAACCACTCGTGCCGGTCGAGATCGTAGAGAAATTCGATCGTGCCGGCGTTGTCGTATTTCACTGCCCGGGCCATCCGCGCGGCTGCCGCACAGAGTTCGGTGATCACCGCCTTGGGCAGGCCGAAGCTCGGCGCCACCTCGATGACTTTCTGATGGCGGCGCTGCACGGAGCAGTCGCGCTCGTAGAGGTGGATGACGTTGCCGTGCTTGTCGCCGAGCACCTGCACCTCGATGTGCTTGGCGCGGGAGATGTATTTCTCGAGGAAAACGGCGGGGTTGCCGAAGGCGCGTTCCGCCTCGCCCTGCGCCTCGTCGAGCAGCGCGCCCAGGTCGGACGCCTGGTGGACCACGCGCATGCCGCGGCCGCCGCCCCCGAAGGCGGCCTTGATGATGAGGGGGAACCCGATGCTCCGTGCGATCTTCATCGCCTCGTCGCGGTCGGTCACGGGTTCCTCGGTGCCGGGCAGCACGGGTACGTCGATCCGCTTGGCCAGGGCGCGGGCCGCGGTCTTGTCGCCCATCATCTCCAGCAGGTCCGGGCGCGGGCCGACCCAGGTGATGCCGGCGGCCTCGACCGCGCGGGCGAAGGCGGCGTTTTCGGACAGAAATCCATAGCCCGGGTGGATCGCGTCCACCCCGTGCGCCACCGCCACCGCGACCATGCTGTCGATGTCGAGGTAGGCCGCCACGGGCCCCTTGCCGGCGCCAACCTGGTAGGCCTCATCGGCCTTGTACCGGTGGATGCCGAGCCGGTCCTCATGGGCGAACACCGCGACCGTGCGCAGGCCGAGTTCGGTGCCGGCGCGGAAGATCCGGACGGCGATTTCACTGCGGTTGGCGGCCATGAGCTTGCGCAGCGGGCGCAGCTCCGGCCGGGCGGCGGAGGCTTCGGGGGCAGACATCAGGGGTGGGGTCCCGGAAATCTGAAATACCCGGGAGCGGACGCAACGAAAGAGTTCTGAGGACGGTCAGAACCGGCTCAGCAAACAGAGAATGTGAGGGTGCGAAACCTGAGGATGAACCCATCCTCCCACCCTCACCTCCTTGCTACTTGTGGTCCCACGGCAGGTGTACCTGCAGCTTCTGGTATTTCCAGATGCGGACCTCCTGGAACATCTTGCCGGGATTCAGGATGTCGCGGGGATCGAGCGCCTTTTTCACGGCCTGCATGGCGCGCACCTGTGCCGGCGAGTGCTGGATGCGCAGAAAGGGTGTTTTCGCCAGACCGATGCCGTGCTCACCCGAAATGGCGCCACCCAGGCGCACCACCGTCTCCATCAGGTTTTGCACGGCGGCTTCCGCGGCCTTGGTATCCTTCGCGTCGGCGCGGTGATACATGATGTTCACGTGCAGATTGCCGTCGGCCAGATGTCCGAAGGTCGGGATGTGCAGCCCTGACTTTTTCTTCAGGCCGGCCAAATAGCGGGCGAATTTCTCGTAGTTCTTCATCGGGACGACGATGTCCTCGTTGAGCTTGGCGTCGCCCAGCTCGAACATCGCGCCCGAGCATTTGCGGCGGACGGCCCAGAGCTCCTCGGCCTCCTCGCGGCTGCGCGCCTCGCGGAAGCCCAGCGCATGCGCCTGCGCCCAGGCCAGCACCTCCAGCTTGAGATCATCTACCTCACTGACGGATCCCGCCAGCTCGAGCAGGATCACCGGGCGGCCGGCCTGGCCGGGGAAGACCGTCTTGCCGGTCGCCCGCTCCGCACAGAGCACGCTCTCCCGGTCGAGGAACTCGCAGATTGCGGGCTGCACCCGCGCGCGGAAGAGGGTCTTGATGGCCGTGAGCGCCGCCGTCTCGTCGGGGAACGAGGTCAGGAGCGTCCAGCGCGTGGCCGGCTGGGGCACGAGCTTCAGCACGGCCCCGGTCACGATGCCGAGCATGCCCTCGCTGCCGATCCACAGGTCGCGCAGGTTGAAGCCGGCGGCGAATTTCTTCGTGGCCGTCCCCCACTCCACCAGCTCGCCGGTCGGCAGATAGCCGCGCAGCGCGATGATGAAGTCGCGGGTCACGCCGTACTTGCCGCCGTGCATGCCGCCGGCGTTGCACGCGATGTTGCCGCCGATCGTGCAATAGGCCTTCGAGGAGGGATCGGGCGGATAAAACCAGCCGTGGACTGCGGCCGCGTCCTGGATCGCGCCGGTGACGGCCCCGGCCTGCACGTGGGCCATGCCGGCGTCGGCGTCGATGGCGATTTTCTTCAGGCGCCGCATGTCAACCACCCAGCCGCCGCGCACCGGCGCGGCCGAGCCCATGAGCGTAGTGCCACGCCCGCGCACGGTCACGGGCACACGGTGCCGGTTGGCCAGTTCGAGCACCACCCCGATGTCGGCCTCACGCCGCGGGGTGATGACCGCTTCCGGCAGGAAAGAAATCTTGCTGCTGTCGAACGACGCGGCCCAGCAGCCTTTTTCGGAGACGTCCACCGTGGCGCCCAACCGACGCTTAAGGGAGGCAGTGACTTGCGCAGATGTTTTCATTAGCGAAACGCCAGCCAACGGAAATTTTGCCGTCAGCGCAACCTGCATGACAGGGCCGCGGCAAGTTTCGCTTTGTGTGCACCGGCCCGGTGTGTTCGGCTGCACGTTCCCTATGACGCGCATTCTGCTTACCACCACCTCCTTTCAAGACACCCCCGGGGCGCATCACCAGATGCTCGCCGACACCGGCTGGGAAATCATCCGGGCCCGCGGCCCGCTCAACGAGGCCGACACGCTCGCGCTCGTCGGGGACATCGATGGTTACATCTGTGGCGACGACCTGATCACCCGCGCCGTCCTGGAGAAGGCGAAACCCCGCCTCAAGGTCATCAGCAAGTACGGCATCGGCGTCGACAAGATCGACGTGAAGACCTGCACGGAATTCGGCCTGCCCCTGCTCTTCACCCCGGGCGTCAACCACACCACCGTCGCCGAGCACACTTTCCTGCTGCTGCTCGCCCTCGAGAAGAACTTCCTCTTCCACACCGACTCCACCCGCGCCAACACCTGGAAGCGCAAGACCGGCCACGAGCTGCTGGAGAAGACCATCGGCATCATCGGCCTCGGCCGCATCGGCAAGGAGGTCGCCATCCGCGCCCGCGCCTTCGGCATGAAGGTCATCGGCTTCGATGTCTACTGGGACGAGAAGTTCGCCGCCGCCCATGACGTGAAGCGCGCCGCGACCCTCGATGAGGTCTACGCGGTGTCCGACTACCTCTCGCTGCACACGAACCTGACGCCGGAGACGCGCGACATGATCAGCGCGAAGTCCTTCCCGAAGATGAAAAAGGGCGTGCTGATCCTCAACTGCGCCCGCGGCGAGATTGTCCACACGGCCGACATGGTCGAGGCGCTCAAGTCCGGTCAGGTCGGCGGCTACGGCACGGACGTGCTGGATTCCGAGCCGCCCACGCCCGATCACCCGCTGCTCAAGCTGCCCAACGTCGTCTGCACGCCGCATATCGGCTCGCGCACCTACGAGAGCGTGGTCCGCCAGGCCACGACCTCGGTGCGCAACCTCATCCTCGCCATGAACGGCGAGAAGCCCCTCGCCCAGATCAACCCCGAGGTGCCGGTGCGCAAGGTCGTGTGACCTTGCGGTAGCGAGTAGCGGGTAGTGAGTAGCGAGCATTCCAAGGCAAGCACTCACTCCCGACCTCGCTCCCCTAATCGCTAGCCGCTACTCACTACTCGCTACTTAAAATCCTTCCCCATGCCCGACACCTACTTCATCGTCCCCGAGTCCCAGCACAACGCGCTCATCCAGGCCGCCTACCAGCACCGCGGCTTCCAGGCCGACGAGGCCGCCGAGGGCGCCCGCTTCTGCGCCGAAGCCTCGCGCCACGGCATCCGCACCCACAACGGCATCAAGGCCCTCCATCTCGACCACCTCTTCGGCTCCGGCTCGAAGGGCTGCGTGCCCGGCGCCCAGATCGAGGAAAAACCCTCCCGCTTCGCCGCCGCGAAGATCTGGAACGCCAACAAAAAACTCGGTCAGTCCACCGCCTATCGCGCCATGGCCGAGGCCATCCGCCTCGCCGATCAGTACGGCGTGGGCACCGTCTCGGTAGACAACGCCTTCCACTACCTCTGGGGCGGCGGTTACGTCATGGACGCCGCGCGCAAGGGCTACATCGCCTACACGAATTGCACCGCGGCGCTCGCCGAGGTCGTCCCGTTCGGCGGCAAGTTCCCCACCCTGGGCACCAATCCGCACTCCTGGGGCTTCCCCACCACCGAGGCCGTGGGTTACCCGATCGTGATCGACTGGGCCACGTCCGTGGTCGCCATGGGTCGCGTCCAGCAGCTCGCCCGCGAGGGGAAATCGCTCCCGCCCGATGCCGCGGTCGACGAGAACGGCGTGGTCACCACCGACCCGAAGAAGGCCAAGTTCCTCATCCCCTTCGGCGCCCACAAGGGCTACGGCCTCTCGCTGATCAATGAGATCGTCGGCGGCTTCATCGGCGGCTCCCTGCCCACGATCCGCAACCGCTGGGACCGGGCCGAGGGCGACAAGGGCACGTGCTGCTTCTTCTTCCAGGTGATCCACCCCGATGCCATCAGCGGCGGCGCCTTCGCCAAGGGCCGCAACCAGGCCCAGAACGTCAAGGCGGTCATCGCCGACGTCCTCGGCCACGGCAACGAGAAGTGCATGCTCCCCGGCCAGCTCGAAGCCGGCTGGGCGAAACACACCGCCACCGCCGGCGGCCTGCTCTTCACCCAGGCCGAACTCGACGCCTTCAACGAACTGGCCACCGAGGCCGGGCAGCCGCGTTGGGAGAGCGCCAGCTTCAAGACCCACACGGTCTGAGTTCGCGACTCCCTTCCTCGTTCCCTCAGGCCCGGCGAAAGCCGGGCCTTCTTTTTGCCGGCTTCTATGACTTCCCTGTCGGGTCGTCGTAGGCGACGACCCGACGATAAGTGAGTGGGTGGTTCCTAGGGCGTGTTGTAGCGTTCCCACCGACCCCGCACTTGCGCTGCCTTCAAAATCGGAATCTGCTTCGCTGATGACCGCCGTAGCCCGTATCTCCCCATGAAAGCCCTCCTCGCCCCCTGGCGGCGGCTGCTTGGCCATCGGGAATTCGGGATCATGGCCCTGAGCAACCTCGTGCTCGGCATGGCTTATTCGTTCGTGGCGCCGTTCTACTCGATGTTCGGCACGCTCGAGGTCGGCATGACCAACTGGGTGTTCGGGGTGTTCATGACCGTCACGTCCCTCAGTGGCATCGTGATCACGACCTTTCTCTCCCGCTGGTCCGACACCCGCATCAGCCGCCGGGCCATCTTGCTTCTCGCGTGCGTCTGCGGCGTCGCCGGTTACGCGGGCTACGCCTACGTGCGGGACGTGATCTGGCTCACGGTCATCGGCTCGCTGGCGTTGGGCGTGTCGTCGATCACCTTCGCGCAACTGTTCGCCTACCAGCGGGAGTTCCTCACCCGGCACGGCGTGCCCGACGCGGAGGCCCCGCTGTACATGAACATCTTCCGCCTGCTGTTCTCGCTGGCGTGGACCATCGGCCCGGCCATCGCGGCCTGGGTGATGATCAAGTATTCCTACGAGGGCATCTTCCTGACCTGCGCGGCCATGTTCGGTCTCCTGTTTGTCATCGTGTGGCGCTACATCCCCGCCCGGCCGCCCACGGCGGCGGCGATGGCCAACAAGGTGCCGCTGAGCCAGGTCCTGCGGCGGCCCTATCTGCTGTGCTACTTTGCGGCCTTCGTCCTGGTGTTCATCTGCGTGACCATGGGCATGATGAACCTGCCGCTGCTCATCCTCCAGACGCTGGGCGGTACCGCGGAACAGGTGGGCATCGCCTTCAGCGTGGCGCCGGTCTTCGAGCTGCCGCTGATGTTCTGGTTCGGCCTGCTCGCCTCCCGCAGCCATCCCGGCCGCCTGATCCGGATCGGCATGATCATTGCGGTCGCCTACTACGCGCTGCTGTTCTTCGTGACCCAGCCCTGGCATATCTACCCGCTGCAAATCCTCAGCGCGGCGATGATCGCGGTGGTCTCCGGCATCGCGATCACGTTTTTCCAAAGCTACATCCCGGACCAGCCGGGCACCGCCACGAACCTCTATACGACGGCCAACCGCATCGGCTCGACGATCGGTTACCTCTCGTTCGGCTCGCTGGCCGGCAGCTTCGGCTACCGCGCCATCTTCCTGGTCTGCGCCGTGCTGTGCTCCGCCGCCTTCCTGCTGCTCTGGCTCTCGCGCGAAAAGCACGAGCAGGCGGTGGCGCCGGCCTGAGTTGCAGGGCGGGGTCTCCGCCTCAACTCTCCGCCTGCGCGGCGGCCCGCTCGATGGCCACCGTGCGACACCCCTTCAGGTCGGTCTTGCCGGTGCCGAGCACGGGGATCGCATCGACCCGCACGATCAGCTTGGGCACCCAGAGATTGGGAAAACCGGCCTCCAGCAGTTTCGTGCGGATGTCGGCCATCAGCACGTCCCGGGTGGTGAGCAGCACCAGCGCCTCGCCCTTGGTGGCGTCGGGGATGCCCGTGACGACGGCCGTCGGCCCCTCGCTCTGGTCCCAGTCGAAGGCGGTGACCAGGCGCTGCTCGATCGTGCCGTGCGGCACCATCTCGCCACCGATCTTGGAGAAACGCGACAAGCGGCCCTCGATGAAAAGGAAGCCGTCATCATCGATCCGCCCGAGATCTCCCGTGATGAACCACCGGTCCTTGATCGCGGCGGCGGTTTTTTCCGGATCCTTGAGGTAGCCGGGGAAGACGTGCGGGCCCTTGAGCCAGAGCATACCGGTGCTGTTCAACGGCAGATCCTCGCCGGTGTCCGGGTCGGTGATCCGGGCCGTCGAGCCCGGCAGCAGGCGGCCGACGGCGCCGAGGCGCTTCCCCTCCTGGTGTTCGGCCGTCGAAGTCGTGATGGGCGGGTGGTACTGGTTGATGCTGGCGGCGGGAGTCGTCTCGGTCAGGCCGTAGCCCTGCAGAATCTCGATCCCAAACTGGGCGAGAAAGGCATCGTAGAGGTCCATGGGCAGCTTCTCCGCCCCGGTGACCACCAGGTTGAGGCTTTGCAATTCCGCCTTGGTCGCCTTCTTGAGGAAGGGCCGGATGAAGGTCGGGGCGCCCACCATGACGGTGGCTTTCTCCTGCTGGATGGCATCGACGATTTTCTTGGTGTCCAGCGGGCTGGGCACCGTGACCACCCGGCAGCCGCGCAGGATCGGGTACCACAGGGTCACGGTGAAACCGAAGGAATGGAAGATCGGCAGACAGCCCAGCATGGTGGCCGTCTCGGGCAGGATGGAGAGCGAGGAGATCTGCGCGCAGTTGGAGAGGATGTTCCGATGGGTGAGCACGACCCCCTTGGGCTCGCCCGAGCTGCCGCTGGTGAACAGCAGGGCCGCCTCCGCGTGGTCGCCGGTGCGGGGCAGGCCGAGCAGGCCCGCCACCCACTGGTTGGGCAGCAGGTTGACGGCGAGCAGCCAGGGCAGGATCGCCTTCTTGCCGCCGGCGGCCGCGATCTCCTGCTTGAGGTCCACGGTGTGCTCCGGGAACGGGAAATTGGGCACCTTGGCCCGCATGGCGTCCGCCGTGATCACGGTGGTGATCTCGCCGAGACGCAGGGACGCCTCCACGGCGGCCTTGCCGGCGGTGAAGTTGAGGTTGACCGGGACCTTCCCCGCGCAGGCGACGGCGAGGTTGGCGATCGCGGCCCCGGCCCCGGGGGGCAGCACGATGCCGATGCGCTGGCCGGGAGCGGTGGCGCGGAGGCGGCGGGCAAGGACGGCGGCCACGGCCACCAACTGGCCGGCCGAGACTTCCTTGCGGTCGGCGGTGCGATCCACGATGGCGATGTGTCGGGGGTGCTTGGCCAGGGCGCGGATCGCCTCGCGGGCAAGGTGGCGCCGGAGCACCGGGCGCTCCTGGAAGGCTTGTTCGCCCAGGTCGAGCAGGGCCCGGCGCGCGGTCCCCATGTCCACCTTTTCGGGGGGAATCGGCGGGCCGAACATCACGCAGACCGGTGTCGGCTTCAGCCGCGGCGACTTCCAGAGATACTTGTTGCCGGCGAAGGAATAGATCGAGCCCCAGAGGCCGTCGATGGCGGCGGGCACGACGGGGGCGCGGGCCGACTCGGCGATCAGGCCGAAGCCGCGCTTAAGGATCATGAGCTGCCCTGTGCGCGAGATCGCTCCCTCAGGGAAGACGCAAACCAGCTCACCCTGCTGGATGGCCTCCACCGCGAGGCGGATGCCCTTCATCGGCTTGTTGGCGGTCACGGGGATGACCCCCGCCGCCCGGAAGACGAACCGCATGAACGGGCTCTTCACGAAGCCTGCGAACGCGATGAACCGGATTGGCCGCGGAGAGGCAATCTGCAGCACGACGGCATCCACATAGGAAAGATGGTTGCAGATCATCAACGCGCCGCCGGAGGGAATGTTTTCCCAGCCGATGGATTTCACCCGGTAAAAGAGCGGCCCAATCAGACGCATCACCGTGCACACGGTGTGGTGCGGGATGTGCCAGACGCCGTAGAGGAGCATTCCCAGAGTCAGGAGCGCCATGAGGAAAAACTGCGTCTGCGGCGCCAGCGCGAGGGTGACGTCACCCGCCAAGAGGAGATAGATTCCCCCCGCGACCAGCCCGGCGAGGCTGTCGAGCAAGGCGACCCCGGCCAAAATGCGCCCGCGGCGGTGGTCACCGGCTTTCTGCTGGATGAAGGCGTAGAGCGGCACCACGAAAAGGCCGGTGGAGAATCCCGCGCCGATGAGAAGCCCGGTGAAGGCCCGGCTGTCGAAGGGCACAAAGCCCATGGCAAAAAGCATGGCGAGGAGCAGGGCACCACCCAGCGGAGCCAGCCCGAGTTCCACCCCGCGCCGCGAGAGCAGACCGGCGAGCAGGTGGCCGACCATCGTGCCGACGCCGACCATCAGCATCATCGTGCTGGCCACGGCGCCGGTGCGCACCCCGCCCGCCTCCATCTCATAGGCGATCTGCGGGACCAGCTGCATAAAGTAACCGCCGATGCCGTAGAAAAAGCAGATGCCCATCGTCGCCCGCCACAGGGGGCGCTCGCGCCAGACCTCGGCCACGTCCGTGAAATGCCGGACCCAGAGGCGGGCGTGGAAAGGTTCGGTCGACTGCGCGCGGGAGGGTGCCGCCAGCTGGAAACCCGCCCAGGCCAGGACCGAGAGGCCGGTCAGCAGGAACGTGACCTTGAGGCCCGCCGTCCAGATATCGTCGCCAGCCTGCAGCCAGTGCGAGAACAGCTGGCCGCCGGCGAAGGTGCCCACCAGGATCGCCGTGATGTTGAGCATCTCCATGTAGCCGACAAAACGGGACAGGCGCTTCTCCCCGGCGTATTCCAGGAGGATGCCGCGCTTGGCCGGCCCCATGATGCAGGTCTGCAGGGACAGGAGGACAAACCCGGTCAGTGCGGCGGTAAAGGACTGCCCCCACAGCGCGCCCACCATCAGGATCATGACCCCAATCTGGAGCACCAGGGCGCCGTTGATTACGGTGCGCTTGGCATAACGGTCCGACAACCAGCCGCAAATCGGCCCGAATGCAACATACGGCAGCACCAGCAGCCAACCGATCAGGGTGATGACCGGCTTGGCATCGTAGCCCTCGGTCCGCGCCAGCTGCTGGGCCAGGGCGATCAGCATGAACTTCGCCGCACAATCGTTGAAGGTGACCTGAGCCTGCGCGCCCATGAGCACGGCCAGGGAAAGACGGGGGGACTTCATGCAGGGGTAAGCGTTATGACAGTGCGAGGCCGCACCCCTTCGGCAAGTCAGTTCGCTCAGCCGGCCGCCCGGCCCGGCCCCGGCGGCCAGCTCCGCAGATCCCGCGCCAGTGCGCCAAAGCCGTGGGGAAAATCGTACTCGAGACGCCGCACGTCACCGCGCTGGCGGGCCACCTCTTCCAGGGCCCGCTTGGTCTCATACTGGAGCGAGGGTCGCTCGGTGCCGTAGACCCGCCCTTTGAGTTCCCGCCGGGTGTAGGGCATCCGGCCGGTGGCCTGTCCGTCCATCCACGCCGCCTCGCTGACCGTGGGATCCCGGCCGCACAGCAGCCAGGCCTCGATGGCGGGCACACACAACCCCACCGCGCGCAGGACCCGGTCGCGACCGTGCGCCGGTGGCAGCCGCTTGACCGTGCGCCGGAAGACCGAACGCAGGCGGCAGATGCGACAGAACGCATGATGGTAGCCCGGGGCCTCGTGCTCCGGCGTATGGACGACGGAGTCGTCGGAATCCACCACGACAACCAGACCGTCGGCATCCGTGTTGAAATGCAGGTGCCGGATGATCGCCGGCAGTACCTGCTCGACCGAGGGCCAGCCCCGCGCCCGCAGCGAGGTATGGACCGAGCGGAACTGTCCGCCGAGCACATACCCCACGAGCACGCGCAGGGCGGCCTCATCCGCCGGGGATTCGCTTAGGATCGCGAGCTTCAGCATGGCTTCACTCGCCCGGCACGCCGCCGAGGATGCCGCTGTACCAGAGGTCGCCGAGGTGCGCCTCCTTCATCAGCTCCAGGATATCGGCCCGGTCGGAAAGTCGCTCAAAGGTCGCCGCGGTCCCCTGCTTGCTGGCAAGGATCACCTCTTCCGGGTGTTCCCGGAACTGATCCAGCAGGTACGGCGAGTGCGTCGTCGTGATGACCTGCACGGGGGCGCGGTCCATGCCCTCGTCCCGCGGGTAGCTGAGCCGGTAGAGCGTGTCGCGCAGCTCGCGGAATGAGCGCGGATGCATGCCACGGTCGGCCTCCTCCAGGCAGACCACGGCGGGTGGCGCCGGCGCAAAGGCCAGAACGAGGATGGCCAGCTGGTAGAGCGTCCCCTGCGAGAAATCCGCGGCCGTGATGCACTCGTGGCCGTTGGCTTGCAGGCGGGCGCACAACTCCACGGTGCCGCCGGGGCCGGGCCGCAGCACCAGTCCGGCAAACTCCGGCATCAGCCGGCAAAATTCCGCCCCCAGCGCCGCGTAGGCGGCCGGCTCGTGTTCCTGCCAGTGGGCCAGCACGGCAGCGAGGTTGCCGCCGTTGGAGGCCAGCTCAGGCGCGTCGGCCGGTTTCGCGGGCACGGCCATGGCATAGTGGTCGAAGAGGTAGGCCCGGATGGTGCGGAGCCGCAGCCGCAGCTCCTCCCAGAGCGCCTCCCCGGCGGGCCCCGGGGGTCGGCTCACCGACAGGACGTTGCAGACCAGCTCGTCCGGTGAACAGCCCAACGAGACCCCGATGTCCTGGAAGGGAGCGGCAAAGGCGAAATCAATGCGCGGTCCGCCGCCGCCGGCCGGTGGCTCCGTGGCCGGGGCCAGTCCTGCCAGCGAGCGCAGCCGCAATAGCGCCTGGATCAGGCTGGTCTTGCCGCTGCCGTTGGGCCCGAGCACGAGGTTGAACGGCGCAAGCTTCACCCCCGTCGAGCGCAGGGCCTTAAAATTCCGAAATTGGACGGCGGCGATCATGGGAAAACTTGGCCGGAAACCTGAGACCGGAAACACGAAATAGCCAGTCTGACTCTGTCGGCCACCTCACCCCGCCGGTCTCGGCAAGGAGGGCGGGCTGTTCCCCTACTCCGTTTGCACGATCACCAGGTCGTCGAGGTGCAGGCTGCAATAAACCCGGTCGCCCTCGTGGTAGGCTTCCTGGGTGGCGCTCTCGTTGGCAACGAGCGCGTGGAAGCGGGTGCCCTGGTCGGTGATGAGGCGCAGCTGGTCGGTCGCGCCCTGGAAGATCTCCTCCTCGATCTTGGCCTGGAAGACATTTTCCGCGATGGCGGGCGTACGGCCGATGTGGATCTTCTCGGGACGGATCGACACCAGCGCCTTGGTGGCGCCGACGGGCAGGTCGGTGCAGGCCACGACCAGTTCCAAGCCGGTGTCGAGGCGCACGGTGGCCTTGCTGCCGTTACGCAGGATGATCTCGGCGCTGAGCAGGTTCGCCTGGCCGATGAAGTCGGCGGCGAAGGGCGTGCGGGGGCGGTGGTAGATCTCGGTGGCGTTGCCCAGCTGCTCGATCCGGCCGTGGTTGATGATGGCGATGCGGTCCGACATCGTGAGCGCCTCCTCCTGGTCGTGGGTGACGAAGACGAAGGTGAGGCCGAGCTTGCGCTGGAGGCGCTTCAACTCGAGCTGCATGCCGTGGCGGAGCTTCGCATCCAGGGCGGAGAGCGGCTCGTCGAGGAGCAGGACCTTGGGCCGGCAGACAATGGCGCGGGCCAGGGCCACGCGCTGCCGCTGGCCACCCGACATCTGGTGCGGAAGCTTGTCGGCCTGCTCGGCGAGCGAGACCGTCGCCAGCGCCTCCTTGATCCGGGCCTCGGCCTCGGGTGCGGGGATGTTCTGCATGCGCAGGCCGAAGCCCACGTTCTCCTTCACCGTCATGTGCGGGAAGAGGGCGTAGCTCTGGAAGACCTGGTTCACGCTGCGCCGGTACGGGGGCACATGGGAGACATCCTCGCCGTCGAGGAGCACCAGGCCCTCGTCGGGGGTCTCGAAACCCGCCAGCAGGCGGAGGAGCGTCGTCTTGCCGCAGCCGGAGGGCCCAAGCAGGGTGAGAAACTCGCCGGTATTGACCGTCAGGCTGACGTCCCGGACCGCCGTGAAGGCGCCGAAGCGTTTGGTGACACCGCGAAACTCGATCATGGGCTTGGCTGGGTCGGGCATGGTCAGGCCGCGCGGCTGCCGCGGCGTTGGAGGATCACGTAGGTGAGGACGAACATAAGCATGAAGATGACACCGAGCGCGGCGCCGAAGGGCCAGTCGCGGGCCTGGAGGAACTGGTTCTGGATCACGTTGCCGATCATCGGGACCTTGGCCCCGCCCATCAAGTCCGTGATGGCGAACATGCCGATCGCGGGCACGAAGACGAGCAGCGTGCCCGCCGCGATGCCGGGCATGGTAAGCGGCACGATGACCGAGGAGAAGGCCCGCACCGGCCCGGCGCCGAGGTCGTAGGCGGCCTCGATGAGGGAGTTGTCGAGCTTCTCCGCGCTCCCGTAGATCGGCAGGATCATGAACGGCAGGTAGGCGTAGACGAGGCCGATGACGACCGCCGTGGGCGTGTACAGGAGGTTGAACGGCCCGAGGTTCAGGTTCATCGCCTGGACCAGGCTGTTGAGCAGGCCCTCCTGCTTGAGGATGGTGATCCAGGCGTACGTGCGGATGAGGAAGCTGGTCCAGAACGGCACCATCACGAGCAGCAGGAGCCGGTTGCGGAGCGCCTCCCCTGCCCGCGCCATGTAATAGGCGACCGGGTAGCCCACCACGGCGCAGATGATGGTCGTGATCCCGGCGTAGAGGATCGAGCGCCAGAAGATACGCAGGTAGACCGGGTCGAACACCCGCTCGAAATTGCGCCAGGTGAACGAATACACCACGCCGCCGATCTCGTCGCGCTCGCAAAAGCTGTACACCAGCAGGATCAGCCCGGGCACGACCACGAACAGGAGCAGCCACAGCACCATGGGCATGAGCAGAGCCCACGCCTTCCAGCCCGGCCGGTTATGGTCGGAGACGCCGGGGGTGGCGGGGGTCAGGGCGTGCATCAAGGCAAGGAGGGGAGGGTTGGAGGATGAGAGGGTGTGAGGTCTGGCAATCCTCAGGTTTCACACCCTCACCTCCTCAGCTTTCGCATTCCCTCACTGCGCGCTCTTCAGGTCCGTCATGAGCTGGTCGATCTCGGCGGCCGCCTTGCCGATGTCGCGGAAGGTTTCGAGCTTCGGCGAGCCGGTCGGGTAGCTGGCGGGGTTGGCCTGCTCCTCGGGTGTGAGCAGCTTGCGGGCCTCGAGGTTCGGATTGGTGTAGGGGAAGTTCTCGGAGACGATCTTGGAGACCTCGGGCTTGAGGATGTAGTTGATGAAGGCGTGGGCGGCGTCCTTGTGCGGGGCATCGGCCGGGATGGCGAAGATGTCGATGAAACGGTGCGCGCCCTCGGCGGGCAGCACGTACTTGAATTTCTGGTCCTCCTTCCAGAGGAGCGCGGCCTCGCCGCTCCAGACGATGCCGATGTCCACGTCGCCGTTGAGCAGGGCGGTCTTGGGGCTGCCGGAATCGAAGACCTTCACCAGCTTGACCCACTCGGAGACGAGGGGGCGGACCTTGGCCAGGCTGGTGGGATTGATTTCATTGACCGGCAGGCCGGAGGCGTAGAGGGCCCAGGTGACGATCTCGCGGTTGTCATCCAGGACAACGAGGCGGTTCTTGAACTTGGCCTGGAAGACATCCTTGTACCCCTTGATGTCGTCCTTCACCACGGCGGTGTTCACGACAATGCCAACGGTGCCAGACATGTACGGGACGGTGTACTCGTCCTTCGGATCGTGCACCTGGCCGAGGAACTCGGGGGAGAGGTTCTTGAAATTGGGCAGCTTGGCCTTGTCGAGCTTCGCGAGCATGTTCCGGCGGATCATCAGCTCGGCGGCGTATTCGGAGGGCTGGACGAGGTCGTAGTTGCCGCCGCCCGCCACGAGCTTGGAGAGCATCTCCTCATTGGAGGCATAGGTCTCGAAATTGACGGTGATGCCGGTCTCCTTGGTGAAGCCGTCCAGGACGTCCTGCGGGACGTACTCGGACCAGCCAAACAGGTTGAGTTCCGCGGCTTGCACGCCGGTGGAGCCGGCGAGCAGGGCCAGCGCGAGGAGGAGCTTCTTGGGTGTTTTCATGGGTGGGTGGCGGTTGGGTTAAAAGAGGGCGGCGCGAGGCGGGTCGACCCGGGCCTCAGCGACTGAGTTTCTTGAGGTATTCGGAAAAGAGCACGAAGGCCACGGTGGCGATGATGAAAATGGCCGAGAGGGCGTTGAGCATGGGATTGAGCCCCACGCGGGCCATGTCGAAGACCTTGACCGGGAGCGTGGCGGACGCCGCCGATTTGACGAAGACGGTCACGATGAGTTCGTCCATCGAAAGGGTGAAGGCCATGAGCCCGCCGGCGATGATCGCCGGACGGAGACAAGGCACGATGACGAGCCAGAAGGCCTTGAGTGGCGAGGCGCCCAGGTCGAGGGCCGCCTCTTCCAGCGCGGGGTCGAGCCCCTGCAGGCGGGCCTGCACCGCCACCAGCACGAAGGGGAAGCTGAAGGTCACGTGACCGATGATGACGGAGGTGAAACCGAGCTTCAGCCCGGCGGTGACAAAGAGAATGAGCAGGCTGATGCCGAGCAGGATCTCCGGCATGACCATCGGGATCGCCACCAGGGTTTGGATGGCGCGGGAAAAGCGGAAACGGTAGCGGTGCAGCAGCCAGGCGCCGGCGGTGCCCAGCACCACCGAGAGAATCGTCGAGATGGAGGCAACGATGAGGCTGTTCTTCGCCGCCTTGATGAGCGGGGCGTTGGTCAGCAGCCGCTCATACCAGTTGAACGTGAAGCTCTCCCAGACGATGTTGAGCCGGGAGGAATTGAACGAGAACACCACCAACACCGCGATGGGGGCGTAGAGAAAGGCGAAAACCAGACCGGTCCAGCCGCGCAGAAACCAATTGAGGAGGGTGAGGCCGGATGGAATGAGCGGACGTGGCGCAGGCATCAGATGAACAGGCAGCTCTTATCGTGCCAAGTTTCTGCGGTGGCAAGCCTCCGCAGAAAGTATCACGGCCCAAGTAACAAGGTTCTCCCCGGAGTGACGGGATCGCCCGCTTGCTCCTTGCTCGCTGACACTTGTCACTTCCCCTCAGTACGGCCCGCGGATGTACGCCGCGACGTGGCGCTCGTAGAAGGCGGCCAGCTGCACGTGTTTCGTCGCACCCAACGGGGGCAACGATCCCGCGCGGATGTTCGCCCGGGCCTGATCCGGGGTTTTCGCCCCGGGGATGACCACGCTGATCGCCTCGAAATCCAGGCACCAACGCAGGGCCCACTCGGCCATGGTCTGGCCGGCCGGCACCTGCGGTTTGAGGGCGTCGGCCAGTTCAACCCCCTTGGCAAAGGGCAACCCGGCAAAGGTCTCGCCGACGTTGAACGCCTGGCCGTCGCGGTTGAAATTGCGGTGGTCGTCGGCCGGGAAGCTCGTGGTCGCTGACATGCGCCCGCCAAGCAGACCGCTCGCCAGCGGCAGGCGCACGATGAGGGCCACCCCATTGGCCCGGGCCACGTCGAACAGGGTGTGGATCGGTTTTTGCCGGAAGATATTGAAGATGATCTGCAGCGAGGCGCAGCCGGGCTGGGCGCAGCACCAGAGGGCCTCGTCCATGGATTCCACACTGGCACCGTAAGCCTTGAGTTTGCCCTCCTGCTTGAGCTCCTCCAGCCAGCCGAACAACTCGCCGCGCTTCAATTCCTCCGGCGGCACGCAGTGGAGCTGGGTCAGGTCGAGCGCATCCAGCCCGAGCCGGCGGAGCGAATCCTCCGTGTGGGCGCGGACCGCCGCGCGGCTGAAGTTCGCCGGCCAGCCCGGATCGCCGCGGCGCCCCAGCTTGGTGGCGATGAAGAGCCGGTCGCGGGCCTTGGTCTCCCGGAGGAAGCGGCCGATGAGCGTCTCGCTCCGGCCGCCGCCATACACGTCGGCGGTATCGAAGAAGGTGGTGCCGAGTTCGTACGCGGTGCGGAGGACGGCGAGCGCGGTCTCGTCGGATACATCGCCCCAGTTGCCGCCGATCTGCCAGCAGCCCAGCCCGACCTCCCCCACCCCCCTGCCCGTGCGGCCGAATATGCGCGTGTTCATCGCGCCAAACTGACCGGATTGCGCCGGGGCACAAGGGCTCAGTTATCCGCGTCGAGGAAGTCGGCCAGCTTGGCGGTGGCGATCTTGGTGAAGAAGGCGGTCGGGTCGGGCTTGGCCAGGGTTCCGGCGAGCGTGATGGGCTCCCGGGTGCGGGAGTAACCCAGCTCGTCCTTCGTGCCGTCCAGCAGGCGGGCCTTGGCGAAAAGCTGCTCCATCTTGCCGCGGGCGGCGAAGCTGAGCGAGGCGGTGAGCGGCTGCTCCAGCAGCGGGCGGCCGATCACGTAGCTCACGCTGCCCCGGCCGCTGAGCCGGATCTCGGGCGCGACCAAACTGATGTCCTCCAGGTTCATGTTGAGCAATTCGTCGCGCGTCAGGCGCACGCTGAGCAAGTCGTACTTGAACTCGCCGATACCCGCGGCGAGCTGGTCCACGAAGTAGGCCTGCCCGGCGACCTTCTCGGCGGTTTTCACGACCTTGTCCGAGCCGAAGATGGAGCCGAGCACGGAGGCGCCGAGCTCGACGGCCTTCGAGGTCATCGAGACCTTGTTGCTCGCCCGCTGCAAACCGCGGAAGATGCCGCCCCGGCTGGTGAGCTGGAACTGGCCGGTCACCCGGTCAACGGCGCGCGCCACCGTCTCGCCGTTGCCGGCCAGCCGGCCCGCGATGTTGAAGAGCCCTTCCACCGTGGGCGGCCGGGACGGATCGATGGCCTTGAAGAGCCGGCCGGTATCAAAGTCGTTCAGCGCATAGTCGCCCGCCAGGCGGTAGGGCATCGCACCGCCGGTAAAGCGCAGTTCCATCTTGGCGTCCAGCCGGCTCGTCGCGCTGAAGGCGGCGGTGAGTTTCTGCAGGGTGACCACCGAGGGCTCGATGGCGACCGCGCCCGTGAGTCCGGTCATCGCCCAATCCTGGCCGCGCGTGATCGACTTTACATCGAGGGCGAGCCGCCCGCTGAAGCGGTCCCACGCGGCCACCGCATCGGGCACCACCTGGGCCGGGGCCACGGGCTGGTCCGCGGTCTCCGGCGCGGCCGAGGCCAGGAACACGCTCAACACGCCAAGGAGGTCCTCCAACTCGACCTGCTGGCCGGTCACACGCCCGTCGATGGAATATCCGCGGCCCAGGGGCGAGAGTTCGAGTGCGAATTCGAGGTCCGAGCGGCGACCACCGTTGTCGAGCAGGATCGGCACCTGGATCGACGCGGCGCCACTCGGCTGGAGGCGCGCCCGAAATCCGATGTTGGCCACGGGGAGGGTCTGCGTGCCCTCGGCCGCAACGAGTCCGTTGAGGGTCAGGCGAGCCTCGAGCTGGCTGAGCGCGCCCAGGGAGGCGCGCACTTCCCCGCTGGCCTGGCCGGCGCTGACATTCTGCGTGCCGGCGAAGACCGGCTGGGTGGCCAGCAACGGAATCCCGAGGGTGAAATTCAACGCGGCCTGGGTATCCTGGCCCGGGAGCTGCGTGAGGTTGAGTTGCAGCGTGGCCAGCGTGGCACGACTGGCGGTGCGGACGATAACGTCACCGGACTGCAGCTTCAGGCGGCCCGGGCCCGCATAGTTCATAACCGGCAGAGCCTCCACGCTGAGACCGGTCAGCGCCGGCTGGCGGTTCTGGGTCAGGCTGACGTCGGCGAGGCGCAAGGGAGTCAGGGCCCGCAGGGTGATTTCACCCGCCGGGGCCCCGAGTTCAAATTCCGCTTGCTGCAGGGTTCCCCCCAGCACCGTGCCCGGTTCCGTCACCGGGAGCACGGCCAGCGGAAGCCGCCCCAGGGCGATGCGCCCGAGCGGAACCGTCGCGTCGGCGGGCACCAGCACGTGCGAACTGAGGTTCACCGAGAAAGCCTGGGCCAACGTCACATCGAGCAAGGCCCGCCCCGATCCCTGCCGGACTTCGAGCCGGCTGGGGCGGACTTCCAGCAGATCGCCGCGCAGGGTGGCATCGACCTCGCCGGCGACCGTCACCGGGGCGCCGGGCAGCCAGGTTTCGAGCAGTTTGGGCGTGGAGCCCGTGAAACGCCCCGCCAGTGTGAGAGGGGCCCCGGGGCCCGTCTGCGTGACCAACCGCCCGGTGAGATCAAGGGCATCGCCCGCCGGCGTGCGGAACGTCAATTCAATCACCGGCGCCGTCAGGGCGGTGCCAGCCAGTGTGGCCTCCCCGCGGGCGGTGATGGCCGCCTTCTCGAGCAGAAGACGACCGGCCTGGACCACCGTCAGCTCGTTGAGCCCGAGCTGACCCCGCAGGGTGATGTCCGTCGCGGCGGATGAGGCGCGCAGTACTTCAATCCGGCCGGTGACCTTGTCGCCCGAGACATCCACCCCCGTGACGAAAGGCCGCACCCAGGCGAGAGGCAGGCCCTGCAGATTGATATTCAGGAGCGCCGGGTTGGGTCCGCTGTTGGCGAGCAGCTCCTGCTTGCCCAGATCGTACCGCAGGGGGGTGACGATCGCGATGTCGAGGACCGGCTCGGCGCCGCGCACGGTGCCCTTGAACTGGCGGAGGTCCAGCACCCCACCCTGCTGACTGAGATCGAAATCGGCCGCCACCTCCAGAAGTCCGAAGGCCCGCCAGGCCGGTTCGAAGAGTTCGAGACGGCTGACCCGGCCCTGCAGACTGCCCTGCAGGGCAAAATTGCCATCGCCGGAGTCAAAGACGAAACGCCCCCCGCCGCTGGCTTCGAAATCCGGAAGATTACCCCCGAGCACGAAGGGCTCCAACTGGGCCGTGCGCGCCTTGAGGTCCCAATCACCGGTGTAGGCATGACCGCCGGCCGGCAGAAGGGCGCGGACAATCAGCAGGTTGGCGGCGGATCCCTGCAGCAGGGTGCTGACGGTGATCTCGTAATTCTCGCCGGCGGCGCTGCCGTAGAGTTCGGCCCCGATCTTCAGCTGGGTCTGGCCGGCCAGCGCGGGGCCCTCGGCGTCCACCACCGTGGTGAGGCTGACCTGACCGAACGTGCGCTGCGGCGTGAGCGTGGTCCGCAAGGTGGTCCGGGCCTTGAGTGTGCTGACCTTGGCGGCGGCGGCAGGGTTGCGCACGGTCGCCTCGAGGACAATCGTGCCGGCTCGACCCGGCGCGAGGCCGCCACCCGTGATGAGATACTCCGCCTCCAGCGGCGGCTGGCCGGCCCCACCGGGCAGGCGCGCGTGTCCGGCGATGTGCACGTCACCCAGGGTGAGGTCAACGGGCAGCGTGAGCTGGCCCAGCAGGCCCGGGGCGGCGGCGGGGCCCCGGCGGCCGCAGCCTCGGTCCGGGCACGGGAAAGATGGCCGGCTTCCACGTCCAGGCCCATGATCCGCAGACGGCTCAGCGCGAGTTTCTGGCTGAAAACCAGACCGAGCAGGGAAAAATCCGCCTCGAGCCGCTCCAGCCGCACCGGCAGGCCCTGCGGCTCCGCCTGCACGCCGGTCAGCGTGACACCGGAAAATCCGGCGCGCACGGAGGCGACTTCCAGCTTCAGGCCGGGCACATCGCGAGCTGCGCGCAGGACCGCCCAGCGCTGCACGGACGGCGTGAGGGCGAGACCGGCCACGACGGCCACGAGCAGTGCCATAATTCCGAGGCAAATGAGCAGCAGGCGGGCGGACTTCATGCGGTGCGGTTAGGACACACGAAAGGCGGTCAAGTTGCCGAACCCAGCGAAGAAAAAAGGCCGCCCGGAGGCGGCCCGATCCCGCTGGGGCGGACCGTCAGGGATACGTCAGCTCCTTGGTGGGGAAAGCCTCGTCGGCCAGGCCCATGGCGTTGCGCACGGAAGCGACCGCGACGTTGTGGCTGTAATAGGCCTGCACCTGATTGAGGCGGGCGGTGGTCAGGTCGACCTGCGAGGTCAGCACATCCAGCTGGGTGGCCGTGCCGGCGGCATAGCGGGCATTGGCCAGACGGACGGCCTCCTCGGCCTGTTCGACCACTTTCTTGGAAGCCTCGGCCAGTTCGGTGGCCTGCTGGAAGGTGGAGATGGCGCGGCGCACCTCGACATCGACGCTGAGCTGGGCCTCAGCCAGGGCCAGCTTGGTCTGCTCCAGGAAGGAGCGGGCCTGGGCGATGCGGCCCGTGGTGGCGCGGCCGTCGAAGATGTCCCAGCTGGACTGCAGGCCGACCGTCCAGCCATCGAGCGAGGAGCGGGGGCTGGAAATCGGCGAGCGGCGCCAGTCATAGGAACCGAAGGCGGAAACGCTCGGCAGGCGGCCGGCGCGGCTGCGAACGATCCCCTCCTCCGCGGCGGCGGTCAGCTTGGCGAGGCGGAGCAGGTCGGGGCGCTGTTCGCGCGCGGCCCCCAGGGCGGACCGCAGGTCGAAGGTGGTCGGCTTGAACTCGAGGGTGCCGAGGAACTCGGGGACCTTCGCGACGTTGGGCTCGCTCTCGGCGACGTAACCCAGCGCCTGGCGCAGCTCCTCGATGCCCAGGCGGTAGTCGTTGCGGGCCGAGATGAGGGCGGGCTGGGCGTTGGCGAGGGCGACCTCGGCGCGGAGCACCTCGAAGTTCGAGACCGTGCCGGCCTCGAAGCGGTTCTTCACGTCCTGCAACTGGCGCTGCAGCAGCTCGGTGTTCTGCTCCTGCACCTTGATCTTCTCACGGTTGAGCAGCACGGTGAAGAAACGGATGCGGACGTCCACCAGGGCGTCGTTGATGACGGCGCGCAGGGCGAGCGTGGCCGCCTCGAGCGCGAGTTGCTGGCTCCGCACATTGGCGGTGACCCCGCCGCCAGCGTAGAGGATCTGGCGGGCGGTGATGTCCACCGACCAGGCGTAGTCCCGGCCGTTGCTGGAGACGTCATCGGAGTTGCGCGAGTAGCCGGCCCCGGCGGACACGTTCGGGATCAGGCCGGAGCGGACCTCCAGCAGGATGCCTTCCTGCTGGCGGATGCGCTCCTTGGCCTGCCGGATCGTGAAGTTGTTATCGAGGGCGTAGGCCAGGGCGTAATCGAGGTCCAGCCGTTCCGGGACCGTGTAGTCCGGGTCGGGCTTGCCATCGTTGAGCTGGGCCGCGACCGGGAGAGTCGCGAGCAGGCTCGCTCCCACAAGAAGTAGACTGGGCAGGCGCATAAGGGATTTCATGGAATGGAGAGGGGAAGAATTACTTGGCCAGGACCGGTTCGGCAACCACGGACGTGGGGGCCGGCCGGGCCGCTTTGGCGTGGTCGCGGGCGATGAGCATGTAGAAGGCCGGCACGACATAGAGCGTGAACAGCGAGCCGACGGCCATGCCGACGACGAGCACCCAGCCGATGCTGTTGCGGGCGGCGGCACCGGGGCCGTTGACGAAGATCAGCATGAGATGGCCGAACACGGTCGCGGCGGAGGTCATCAGCACGGGCCGCAGACGGGTGGCGGCGGCGCGACGGATGGCGACGGCCTTGGCCACCCCCTGTTCCTGGAGGCTGTTGGCAAACTCCACGATCAGGATGCCGTTCTTGGCGATGAGGCCGACGAGCGTGATGAGGCCGATCTGCGAGTAGATGTTCAGCGAGGTCTGCCAGAGGAAGATCGGCAACATGGCGCCGACAAGCGCGAGCGGCACCGAGCCGAGCAGGATCACGAACGGGTCGCGGAAGCTGTTGAACTGCGCCGCGAGCACGAGGAAGATCAGGATCAGCGCCAGCGCGCCGGCGGACCAGAGGGCGTTGCCCTCGTAGCGGAGCTGGCGGGACTGACCGCCGTAATCGATCGAATAGCCGGCCGGAAGGATTTCCTTGGCCTTGGCCTCGAGTTTCTTGAGCGCGAGATCGACGCTCGGGCCGACGCCCTGGATCTTCACGGAGTTCAGCTGCTGGAAGCGGTTGAGCGTGCGGGGCTGCACCGTCTCCTTGAGCGTGGCGATGGTGGACAGCGGGATCAGCTGACCCTGCGGGCCGCGGATGTGGTAGTCGAGCAGCTGCTCGGCGTTGAGCCGCTGGCCGCGCTCGACCTGCGGGATGACGCGGTAGCTGCGGCCGTCGTTGACGAAGCGGTTGACGTAGCCACCGCCGAGCATCGAGCCGAGGTCGCGGGCGACGTCGGAGAGATTGAGGCCCATCGCGGCCACCTTGTCCTTGTCGATCTCGATCTCGACCTGCGGCAGGTCGAAGCGGAGATCGGTGTCAGCAAAGTAGAACGTGGGCGCGCCGCCCCCGGCGTTGGCCTCGGTGTTGGCAAAGAGGGCGAGCTTTTGGGCGAACTCCTCCATCTCGCGGTGGTCGGCGGTCGAGCGGACCACGAAGTCGATGGGCATGGAACCACCGGCGGGCAGCGGGTCGGGCGAGGTCACGACCACATTCAGGCCGGAGACGGCGGCGGCCGGGCCCTGCAGCGACTCCTCGATCTGGGTCGTGTTGCGACTGCGCTCCGACCACGGCTTCAGGATGATGCCGGAGAACCCGAAACGCGCGCCGGTGATCTGGAAGGAGTTGTCATACTCCGGCACCTGCTCGAACATCTTCTGCACCTCCTGGGCGTAGATCATGTTCTGGTCGATCGTCGCGGTGGGCGACGGGATCATCAGACTGAAAACCACGCCCTGGTCCTCCTTCGGCGCCAGCTCGCGCTGGGCGAGGAGGAAGAAAGGAACGAGCAGCAGGGTCAGGAGCGTGGCCGCGGTGATGGTCACCGGCACCCAGCCGAGGCTGGCGCCGATGATCTTCTCGTAGCGGTCGCGCACGCGGTCGAAGAGGTGGTTGATGGTGCCGGCCAGGCCCTTCTCCTCGGCGTCGCCGCCCTTGAGCAGGTAGGCGCTCATCATCGGCGAGAGCGTGAGGGCAACGAAGCCCGACACCGCGACGGCACCGGCGAGGGTCATGGCGAATTCGCGGAACAGCGCGCCGGTCAGGCCGCCCTGGAAGGCGATCGGGGCATAGACGGCCGAGAGCGTGATGGTCATCGAGATGACGGGGCCGACGAGCTCCCGGGCGCCGGCAATGGCGGCGTCAATCGGGGTCAGACCCTCGCGGATGTGACGTTCCACGTTTTCCACAACGACGATGGCGTCGTCGACCACGATGCCGACCGCCAGCACGATGGCCAGCAGGGTGAGCAGGTTGATGGTGAAGCCGAAGGCCAGCATCAGAAACATGGCGCCGACCAGCGAGAGCGGCATGGCCACGATCGGGATGATGACGGAGCGCAGGGAGCCCATGAAGAGGAAGATCACGAGGGTGACGATCAGCAGGGTCTCGGTGAGCGTCTTCACGATCTCGTGGAGCGCATCCTCGATGTACTGGGTGGCGTCATAGGCGATCATGCCGTTGAGGCCCGCCGGCAGGCTGGCCTGGATGTCGGGGAAGGCCTCGCGGACGCGCTGCATGACCTCGACGGTGCTCTCGGTGGGCAGTACCCACAGGCCCATGAAGGTGGCGGTCTTGCCGCCGAAGCGGACCTCCTCGTCGTAGCTTTCGGCACCGAGGACAACGTCGGCGACGTCCTCCAGGCGGATAAGGGTGCCGTTCTTCTCGGCCACCACCAGCTGGCGGAATTGCTCGACGTTCTTCAGGTCGGTGTCGGCCACCAGGCTGACGCTGATCATGGAGCCCTTGGTGGCGCCGACGGCGGCGAGCGCATTGTTGGCCTGGAGCGCGGCGCGGACCTCGGCCGGGCTGAGGCCGCGGGCGGCGAGTTCCTCGGGCTTGAGCCAGACGCGCATGGCGAACACGCGTCCGCCGAGCACGTCGGCCTTCTGGATGCCCTTGATGGCGGCCAGGCGGGGCTGAACCATGCGGTTCAGGTAGTCGGTGATCTGGTTCTGGTCCAGATCGTCGGAGTAGAAGCTCAGGTACATCGAGGCGAACTCGCTGTCACTGGTCTCGACACTGATCGTGGGCGACTCGGACTCGGGCGGCAGCTCGTTGCGGACCTGGTCGAGCTTGGCGCTGATCTGGGCGAGCGCGGCGTTGGAGTCGTAGTTCAGCCGGAGAAAGACCTTGATGGAGCTGAAGCCGGCGCTGCTGGTGGACTCGATGTAGTCGATGCCGTCGGCGCTCGCGATGGCGCGTTCCAGCTGCGTGGTGATGTAGCCGCGCACCGTGTCGGCGCTGGCGCCGAAATACACCGTGTTGACGTTGACCACCGCGCTGTCGCTGCGGGGGTACTGGCGGGTGTTCAGCTCGAAGTAGGAGACGACGCCGACGACGAGGATGACGATGTTGACGACAAGCGCGATGACCGGCTTGCGGATGAAAAGATCGGTGAAGCTTTTGGACGGCATGGCGGGATCCTCGGCGGGCTCAGGTGTTGCTCGGCGTCGGCGTCGCGCTGCTGGTCGGCTGGACGGTGTTGTTCACCTGCACGGCCGCGCCATTGCGGAGCTTGAACACGCCGGAGGTGACAACCTGCTCGCCGGCCTTGAGGCCGCCGCTGACGGCGACCAGGTCGCCGCGGGCGGCGCCGAGCTTCACGAATTGCTGGCGGACGCCCAGGTACTCCTTGCCGGCCTCGTCCTTCATCTTTTCCACCACGAAGACCGAATTGCCGTATGAGGCGTAGGAGATGGCGGTGGCCGGCACGACGACCTGCGGCTCGGCGTCGGTCATCTGGACCTCGACGCGGGCGAACATGCCCGCCCGCAGCACCTCGCCGGGGTTGGCCATGGTGGCCTGCACCGCGATGTTGCGGGTGGCGGCGTCAACCTCGGCGTTGATCGCGGTCACGGTGGCGGCGAAACGGCGGTCCGGGAACGCGTCCACGAGGATGCCGACCTCCTGGCCGATCGCGATGGCCGGCAGCTGGCGCTGGGGGATGCTGAAATTGACGTAGACGGAGTCGAGCTTCTGCAGGGGCAGCATCGGCTGGCCGCGGGCGATGTACTGGCCGACGTTGACGAGCCGGATGCCGACCCGACCGTCGAAGGGAGCGCGCACCTGCTTCTTGGCGATGGTGGCGGTGAGCGCGGCCACCTCGGCGACCGACTGCTTGAGCGTCGCATCCGCCACGTCGTACTCGGACTTCGAGGTGGCGTTGCGGTCAAAGAGGTCCTTGGCGCGCTCGTAGTTGATGCGCGAGAGGTCGGCGCGGGCCTGGGCGGCCGCGAGCTGGGCGGCCTCGACGGTGGTGTCCAGCTCGATGAGAATATCCCCGGCCTTCACGGCGGTGCCACTGTCCGCCAGGATGCGGATGATGGTGCCATCGGCATCGGCCGCGAGGGTCACCCCCTGGACCGGGGCCAGCGTACCGATGGAGTTGAGGCTGGCATGCCAGTGGGCGGTCTGGGCCGGAATGGTGGCCACGGCGCTGGGCGGCGGGGTGTGGGAAATGGCGGACATATCCGCGATTTGCTTGGCTTTGACGGCCCCGAGCAGGAGCACGACGAGGACGAATCCGGCGATGGCGATGAGGAACTTCTTGAACATGGGAGGCGTGGTTTGAGTGATGGTATTTTAGAAATCAGGCGTGGGCGGGGCTGGCGGCGGTCTCGGACCGGAGCACGGCGGCGTGCTGCTGGATCTTGACCAGCAGGCTGACCAGCGTCTTGCGCTCGGCCTCGCTCAACGTGCTCATGACGGCCGCGACGATGCGGAAGTGGCCGGGCAGGAACTCCTGGAGAAACTGTTCGCCCTTGGCGGTGAGCTTCACGGAGAGCATCCGGCGGTCGGACGGGTCCGGCTCGCGCAGCACGTAGCCGTCGCGCTCCAGGGTGTCGATCAGCCCGGTCATGGTGGCGCGGGTGACGCCGGCGGCGTCGGCGAGCTCGGCGGGGGTGCGCGGGCCATTGTCACACACCTCGGCGCCGAGCAGTTTGGCCGCGCGCGGCTGACAACTGCGCCAGAGCAGCATCAGCACGCCGAAGCGCCCTTGCGAAATGTGGAAGGAACTGAGGTGCGACTCGGTGACACCAAAGGCCTCGTCGCCCGTGCGGAGCAGATGGAGGAAAGCCTCGGCCGCCGAAGGATCCAAATCAGGGAATTCCCTAGAGGCCTCGAGGAGGCACTCGTAGCGGGGCAGGTCTTTGAGGAGGAGATGCGGCATGATCAGGTCGAAAAGGTGGCTATCAGGAGGCTGACTATTAGCCTCCTAATCAATCCTGCAAGCTGAGTTTTGCGTCATTTGCGTTACAGTTCAGGGTAGAAAAACAAAACAGCCGGCCCGAAGGCCGGCTGAAAGAGGGCGTTGAGACGCCCGTCGATTAATTCTCTTGGTATTGGTTTAGAGGGACTTAGCCGCAGCCACCACCGCTTCGGTGGTGATGCCGAGTTCCTTCATGGCCGTGTTGCCGGGGGCGCTAAGCCCGAAGCGGTCGATGCCGATGACCTTGCCGTCGAGACCGACGTACTTGCTCCAGAGGCCCGTGACACCGGCCTCGATCGCGACGCGCTTGCGGCAGGACGTGGGCAGCACGGATTCGCGGTATTCCTTGGATTGGGCGTCAAACCGCAAGAAGGACGGGATCGAAACGACACGCACGCCGGTGCCGAGCTGCTGGGCCGCGGCGATCGCCCACTGGAGCTCGGAGCCGGCCGAGATCAGGATGTGGGTGAGATCGGTCGATTCCTTGACGGCGATGTAGCCGCCCTTGAGCACGCCCTCGCGGCGCGTTTGCACGGGGATCCCGTTCAACATGGGCACGGCTTGGCGTGTGAGCGACAGCAGCGTCGGGCCGTCCTGGCGCTCGAGCGCGGCGGCGAAAGCCCCGGCGGTCTCCTCCGGATCGGCCGGGCGGATGACGTCCAGGTTGGGAATCACGCGCAGGCCGGTGACGGTCTCGACCGGCTGGTGCGTGGGGCCGTCCTCCCCCACCCCGATGGAATCGTGGGTATAAATATAGAGGACGGGCAGCTTCGAGAGCGCGGCGATGCGCATCGAGGGACGCGAGTAGTCGGCGAACACCAGGAAGGTCGCGCACGAGGTGCGGAAGATGCCGTCGTAGGCCACGCCGTTGTTGATGGCGGCCATGCCGTGCTCGCGGATGCCGTAGCGGAGGTTGCGGCCGGACCGGTTGGTTTTCTCAAAATCCTTGTCGGCGGCGATGTAGTTGAGCGTCGAGCCGTGCAGGTCGGCGGAACCGGAGATGAGCAGCGGCAGCGCGGCGGCCACGGGCTGCAGGACGTCCTTGCCGGCCGCGCGGGTGGCGAGCTTGGCGTCGGCGGCAAAGGCCGGGATCTTCGCGAGCAAGTCGGTGGCGCTGAGGCGGTCGTTGCGCGAGTCGAGAAGCGCGGCCTTGTCGGGGTTGGCGGTGCGCCAGGCCTCGTAGGTCTTGCGCCACTTCGCGTAGGCGCGCTTGAGGCGCTTCTTGTGGCCGGCGAAATACTCGCGGACCTCGGGGCTAACGTAGAAGTGCTCCGCGGGCAGGCCGAGGCCGGCGCGAGCGGCGTCGGCGAACTTCGCCCCACCCTCGCCGTGGCCCTTCGAGGTGCCCTGCACCTCGGGAATGCCCTTGCCGATGATCGTCTTGGCAATGATCAGCTGCGGCTTGCCGGTCTTGGCCTTCTTGGCCTTGGCCACGGCCTTGGCGATGGCGGCGAGATCGTGGCCGTCGGCCAGCGTTTGCACGTCCCAGCCGATGGACTTGAAGCGCGCGGCGGTGTTTTCGCCCTGGGTCTTGTCCGCCATGGCGTCGAGGGTGACGTCATTCGAGTCGTAGATGAGGATGAGGTTGTCGAGGCCCTGGTGGCCGGCGAAGGCGACGGCCTCCATCGCGACGCCTTCCTGCATGCAACCGTCGCCGGCGAGGACGATGACGTGGTGGTCGAAGAGGACGTGCTCGGCGGTGTTGAAGCGCGCCTCGGCCATCTTGCCGGAGAGCGCCAGGCCCACGCCGTTGCCGATCCCCTGACCGAGCGGGCCGGTGGTGCACTCGACGCCGGGGGTCTCATGGAATTCCGGATGGCCGGGCGTTTTGCTGTGCAGGACGCGGAAGTTTTTCACCTCCTCCAGCGACAGGTCGTAGCCGCTGAGGTGGAGCCAGCTGTAGAGGAACATGGAGCCGTGGCCGGCGGAGAGGACGAAGCGGTCGCGGTTCAGCCAGCGGGGCTCGTCGGGGTTGTGGACCAGCGCGTGGCCATAGAGGACGGCGCCGATCTCGGCGGCGCCGAGGGGCAGACCCAGGTGGCCGGAGGAGCATTTGTGCACGGCATCGATGGCGAGGCCGCGGGCTTGGGCGGAGGCTTGGGCGAGAATCTCAGGATGGAGTTTCATTGAGGAAAGGGGTCGGTTGGCGGGGGACGGGGAGTGAACCAGCGGCCGGAAGCCGCTGCAAAGCTCATTTTTAGGCATAAAAAAAGCGAGCCCGCGGGCTCGCTCTTGTTCACTCTATAGACGCCGGGCGTCAGGCCTTGGCCTCGTCGTAGCGCTTTTCCTTCACGGCCATGGCGGCCTTGCCGGTGCGGTCGCGGAGATAATAGAGGCGGGCCCGGCCGTTCTCGGCGTTCTTCTCCACCTCGATCTTCTCGACGTTGGGGGAGTTGACGGGAAACACCTTCTCCACGCCCTCGCCGTAGCTGATGCGGCGCACGGTGAAAGTCTCGTGGATGCCGCTGCCCTTGTGGGCGATGACGACACCGGCGAAAATCTGGGTCCGCTCCTTGTCACCCTCGCGCACCTTGGTGTGCACACGGACGCCGTCGCCGACCTTGAAGGGGGCAGTGGCAGTTTTCACCTGAGCGGCGGTGATGTCTTTGATGATCTGGTTCATGGCTGTTTTTTTAGTAAATCGGGACGAAACTTGGCGGTCTTTTCCAACTGCTGCGCGTGCCGCCACTTCTCGATTTCGCCGTGGTTGCCCTGGAGGAGCACTTCCGGAACGGACAGGCCGCGGTAAACGGCGGGACGCGTGTAATTGGGAAAGTCGAGCAAGTTGCGGGTGAAACTTTCGCTGGTCAACGACTTTTCTTCACCGAGCACACCGGGAATGAAACGGGCCAGCGCATCGATCACCACGGCGGCCGCCAGCGTGCCGTTGGTGAGCACATAATCACCGATGCTGATCTCCTCGTCGATGACCGTGTCCCGGATGCGCTGGTCGATCCCCTCGTAGTGGCCGCTCAGCAGGATAAGATGTTGTTGCTTCGAGAGCTCCTCGGCCTTGGCGGTCGTAAAAGGCACGCCGTCCGGGGTCAGGTAGATGCGCCGGCAGCCCGGGGACTGCAGTGCCTCGATCGCCGCACAGATCGGCTCGCATTTCATGACCATGCCCGCCCCACCCCCGAACGGACGGTCGTCGGTCGTCCGGTGCTTGTCCGTCGCCCAGTCGCGCGTGTTGTGGACGTTGATCTCGAGGAGCTTCGCCTCGCGGGCGCGTCCCAGCATGCTCTCGGATAAAAACCCCTCGAGCATGCCCGGGAAAAGGGTCAGGACGTCGACGCGCATGGCGGGATGATCCAATAAAAAAGGTCCGGCGCGAGCCGAACCTCGGGGGATTCACCGGTGGCGGCGAAACTCAGGCGGTCGCGGGGGCGGCGGCGGCAGCGGCCCGCTTGGCGCGCTTGATCATCGAGTGCATGGTCGCGGTCGGCTTGGCTCCCTTGGAGATCCAGTAGTCGACGCGGTCGAGCTTGATGGTCATCTGCTTGCCCTTGGCGTTGGGATTGTAGGCGCCGATCTGCTCGACGGCATCGCCATCACGGCGGGAGCGTTCCTCGGCGACGACGACGCGGTAGTGCGGTTCGTTCTTGGTGCCGACGCGGGAAAGACGGATTTTAAGGGCCATTTGATGTATCAGTTAACGTACGGGAGACGGGATTTGGTTTGGAAAAGGGTCAGAATGGACGGAACAACTTTGCCCTTGTCAAGCCCCCAGTGCCCCCGCTGAGTTCGACCCTTAACGCCTCCTATTTTATGCTTAAAGCCGGTATCGTCGGTCTCCCCAACGTGGGCAAGTCCACCCTTTTCAACGCCCTCACCCGCTCCCGCAAGGCCGAGGCCGCCAATTATCCGTTCTGCACGATCGACCCCAATGTCGGCGTGGTGATCGTCCCCGACGAGCGCGCCTACGTGCTCAAGGAGATCGCCAAGACGAATGTGGTCGTCCCCGCCGCCATCGAGTTCGTGGACATCGCCGGCCTCGTCGCCGGCGCCAGCAAGGGCGAGGGCCTGGGCAACCAGTTCCTGGCCAACATCCGCGAGGTCGACGCCATCGTGCAGGTGGTGCGCTGCTTTGAGGATTCCGACGTGGTCCACACCATGGGTGGCGTCGACCCGGTGCGTGACATCGAGGTGATCACCACCGAGCTCGTGCTGGCCGACCTCGATGCTGTGGCCAAGCGCATGACCAAGACGCAAAAGGCGGCGAAGGCCGGTGACAAGGACGCCGCCGCCGAGCTCGCCCTGCTGCTGAAGCTCGAGCCGCACCTCAACGCCGGCAAGACCGCCAATACCCTTCCTGCCACCCCCGAGGAGGTCGCGCAGATGAAGCTCATCCAGCTCCTGACGGCCAAACCTGTGCTCTTCGCCTGCAATGTCGCCGAGAGTGATCTCGCCACCGCCGAGCAAAATCCGTTCGTCCAGAAGGTCGCCGAGTACGTGCGCACCCATCACGACGCCGCCTACGTGCCGATCAGCGCCAAGATCGAGGCCGAGCTCATCGACCTCCCGCCCGAGGAAGCCAGGGCTTTCCTCAAGGACCTCGGCGTCGACGACTCCGGCGTGTCCTCCCTCATCAAGGGCACCTACGGCCTCCTCGGCCTTCAGACCTACTTCACCGCCGGCGAAAAGGAAGTTCGCTGCTGGACCATCGTGAAGGGCTGGAAAGCCCCCCAGGCCGCCGGCGTCATCCACACCGATTTCGAGAAGGGCTTCATCAAGGCTGAAATTGTCAGCTACGAGGATCTTACGCGCCTGGGCAGCGTCGCGGCCGCCCGTGAGGCCGGCAAATACCGCCTCGAGGGCAAGGAATACGTCTTCAAGGATGGCGACGTGGCCCTCTTCCGATTTAACAACTAATCGAGCTGGTCAGGCTTATACCGTGGATTACCCCGGTTAAACATAGGTACAATTACCTATGTTTACATTTGAGATTTAGCGGCCTGTGCCGATAATGGCCATAGCAGTCCCTGATTGCTGCTATGATCCGCTGTCTTTGTGCATTAAAGCAACGCCCCCTTTCAACCTGCTGGTTGCAAGGGTTGCTCCTGCTTTTAATTTTAAGCTCCTCTTTATCAGCGCAAAGCACGCTTTACTGGGACCTCAACGGCACGACCTCCGGTGCTGGCAGCACACCCACCGGGACCTGGTCATCGGCCACAAGCAATTGGAACAGCAGCTTCTGGGGCACATCTAGCACGGTCAAGTGGACCAGCGGATCCAACGCGGTCTTCAGCGCGGGCTTCGATGCGACCAATGCCTACACCGTCACGGTTTCGGGCACGCAAAACCTCTCCAGCCTGACTGTTTCCATGGGACAACCGACGTTCACCGGCGGGACCCTGAACTTCAACGACACGTCACCCGACATTTGGACGATCTCCGGGAGCACGGCGACCATCAACAGCGCTATCACGGGGACCAATGGCCTCACCAAAAGCGGAGCTGGCACGCTCTATCTCGGTGGCTCCGCGAAGACCTACACCGGGACCACGACGGTCAGTGCCGGCACCGTTCAGCTCAATGCCAGCAACATTCTCGCTGACACCACGGCCCTGTCCGTGGAAACCGATGGCACCTTCTCCCTCGACTGGGGCGTCAGCGAGACCATCGGCTCCCTGTCCGGCAGCGGCACTGTGAATTTCCGGACCGGCACGTTCACCACCGGAAACTCGGCCAACACCACCTTCTCCGGCACGCTGGAGGACAGCTACGGCACGTTCGTCAAACAGGGGACCGGCACGCTCACGCTCTCCGGAGCGAATACCTACAGCGGGGTCACCACCATCAACGCGGGTGCCATCGTGGCGGCCAGCAATACCGCCCTCGGTTCCTCCACCTACGGCAATAGCATCGCGAGCGGCGCCGCCCTCCACCTGCAGGGAGGCATTGCGGTGACCGAGGGCCAGTTTTCCGTGGCCGGCACCGGGGTGGGCGGCACGGGCGCCATCCGCAATCTCAGCGGGAACAACTCGCTCGATGCCGCGTTGGATCTCACCAGCAACACCACAATCTCCGCCGACGCCGGCACCCTCACCGCCTCCGGCCAGGTCAATCTCGGCGCCAACACCCTCACCGTGTCCGGTGCCGGCAACACCACGCTCAGCGGCAGCATCACGAACAGCGGCGCCCTCACCAAGACCGGCACCGGCACCCTCGCGCTCACCGGTTCCTCCGCCAACTCCTTCGGCGGCGCCCTCAACCTGAACAGCGGCACCGTCGCTCTGGGCAAGACCGCCGGCACCGTGGCCCTCGCCGGCAGCGCGATCAACATTGGCGACGGCGCGGGCGCCGCCTCCTCCGCCGTGCTCCGCCTCGACGCCAGCAACCAGATCGCCGACTACGCCGGCCTGATCACCGTCAACACCGACGGCGTCCTGCAGGTGAACAACTTCACCGAAAGCATCAACACCATCGGCGGCACCGGCCTCATCGACCTCTCGACCAGCGGCTACCTCACCGTCGGCATCAACTCCGGCTCCTCGACCTTCGGCGGTTCGATCGCCGGCACCGGCACCCTCGAAAAAGCCGGCGCGGGCACCCTGACTTTCACCAGCGACATCGCGATCGCGGGCACCCTGACCCTCAGCGGCGGCACCCTCGCCCTGAGCAACGCCGATCTCTCCGCCGGCACGCTGCTCGTCACGGGCAACTCCATCATCGACTTCGGCGGGACCTCCTCCCTCGACATCACCAACCTGACGATCAGCGCCGGCGTCACGCTGACCATCCAAAATTGGGCCACGGCCACCGATTATTTCTTCACCCAATTCTGGACCGGCGCGACCTTCAACACCGCGGGCTCCAGCCCCATGAACCAGGTCGTTTTCAGCGGTTTCTCGGGCAACAACACCTCTTGGCATGCTTACGATAACCAGATCACTCCGGTCCCCGAGCCCGCCACCTATGGCGCCGGCCTGCTGGCGTGCCTGGTCGCCACCACCCTGATTCGCCGCCGCCTGGCCTTACGCCGTCGTTAAACCCCGGTTTCGCCCTCTCAAAACGATCCTTGTCGGCACCCCATACCGGAGGTATAGTATAGACGTCCCTCCGGTTAATGCTCGTCGCTTCCCAACTGCTTGGTCGTACGTTTACTGCGCCCAATCGAGGACGCAGACTCTCCTTCGTGGCAGCGCTGCTTGGCTCGTTGCTCTGCGGCACCAGGTTGCTCGCCCAAATCTGGACCGGGGCCACCGACGCAACCTGGTCGACGGCAGGCAATTGGACCGGCGGGGTTCCCGGCGCCGCCGCCACCGCCACCTTCAACAGCACCACGCCCAACGACCCGAACCTCACCGGCGCGGCCGCGGTCGGCCAAGTGCTCTTCGCCAGCGGGGCGGACGCCGAGATTTTTACCGGTCTGGCCCTCACCCTTAACGGGGTCAGCACCATCGGCCTCGATAACCAGTCCGGTCTCACCCAGACATTCAACAATACGCTGATCGTCGCGACCGCCCAGACTTGGAACGCCACCAGCGGCAATCTGGCTTTCAGCGCCGTCACCCTGAACAATAATCTGACCCTGGCTGGGGCCGGTGATTTCACCTTTAACGGTTCCTTGCTGCTCAACGGGGGCAGTCGCACCCTGACCAACGACGCCACCGGCACGGTGCTCCTGGCCGGCGGCATCACTGGCAACACCCGCACCCTGACCGTGGCCGGTTCGGGCGATACCGCGATCACCGGCGCGATCACCACCACCACCGGCGGCCTGAACAAGACCGGCACCGGCACCCTCACCCTCTCCGGGGCCAACACCAACACCGGTGCCACCACCGTCGGCACCGCCGCCGGCACGTCCGGCGGCACCCTTCGCCTCGGAGCCGCCAACATCCTGGCCAACGCCACCACCACCGTCTTTGCCGGCACCCTCGACCTGAACAACCACGACGAGACCATCGGCGCCCTCACCCTCGGCGGTGGCGCCGCCGGCACCACCGCCACCGTCACCACCGGCTCCGGCACCCTCACCCTCGGGGGCAACGTCACCTACACCAACACCAACAATCCCGACGGCGCCACGATCGCCGGCAACCTCGCCCTCGGCGGCGCCAACCGCACCTTCACCGTCGGCAACAGCACCGCCGTCACGGACGACCTCCTCATTTCCGCCGTCATCTCCGGCACCAACGCCCTGAACAAGGCCGGCACCGGCACCCTCGTCCTCACCGGCGCGAACACCTACACCGGTGCCACCAACGTCAACGCCGGCGTGCTCAACATCCGTCACGCCGACGCCCTCGGCACGACCGCCGCCGGCACCACCGTCACCACCGGCGAGGAACTCCAGCTCCAGGGCGGCATCGCCGTCGGCGCCGAGGCCCTCAACCTCACCGGCTCCGGCGTGAGCAACACCGGCGCTCTCCGCAACATCTCCGGCACCAACTCCTACGCCGGCGCTCTCACCCTCGCCGGCGCCACCCGCATCACCGCTGATGCCGGCGCGCTCACCCTTTCCGGCGGCATAACGGCGGCCAACCAGGCCCTCACCCTGGCCGGAGCCGGGGACCTGACTCTGAGCGGCGCCATGAACCTGGGTAGCGCCACCCTTACCAAACTCGACGCCGGTGCCCTCACCCTCTCCGGCACCAATTCGTCCACCGGTGCCACCACCATCGGTACCGCGGGCGGCACGGCCACCGGGACCGTCCAGCTCGGCGCGGCCAACGCCCTCGCCAGCGGCACGCTCACCCTCTACGCCGGCACCGTCGATCTGAACAACTTCAACGACACCATCGGCGCCCTCACCCTCGGCGGCGGTGCTGCCGGCACCACCGCCACCGTGACCACGGGCTCCGGCACCCTCACTCTCGGCGGCAACGTCACCTATACCAATACCAACAACCCCAACGGCGCCTCGATCTCCGGCAACCTCGCCCTCGGCGGGGCGAACCGGACCTTCCTCATCGGCAACAGCACCGCCGTGGCCGACGACCTCGCCATCGCCGCCGTCATCTCCGGCGCCAACGCCATCACCAAGACCGGCACCGGCACCCTCGTGTTCACGGGCGCCAACACCTACACCGGCGCCACCAACATCAACGCCGGCGTGCTCAACATCCGCCACAGCGACGCCCTAGGCACGACCGCCGCCGGCACCACCGTCACCACCGGCGAGGAACTCCAACTCCAGGGCGGCATCGCCGTCGGCGCCGAAGCCCTCAACCTCACGGGCACCGGCGTGAGCAACACCGGCGCCCTCCGCAACATCTCCGGCACCAACTCCTACGCCGGCGCTCTCACCCTCGCCGGCGCCACCCGCATCACCGCTGATGCCGGCGCGCTCACCCTTTCCGGCGGCATCACGGCGGCCAACCAGGCCCTCACGGTGGCCGGCGCCGGCGACCTGACCCTGAGCGGTGCCATGAATCTGGGCAGCGCCACCCTCACCAAACTCGACGCCGGCACCCTCGCCCTGGCCGGCACCAACTCCTCCAGCGGTGCCACCACCATCGGCACCGCAGGCGGCGCCACCACCGGGACCGTCCAACTCGGCGCGGCCAACGGTCTCGCCAGCGGCACCCTCACCCTCTACGCCGGCACCGTCGACCTGAACAACTTCAACGACACCATCGGCGCCCTTGCCCTCGGCGGCGGCGCCACGGGCACGACCGCCACCGTGGCCACCGGCTCCGGCACCCTCACTCTCGGCGGCAACGTGAGCTACTCCGCCACCAACAACGCCAACGGCGCCACGATCTCCGGCCAGCTCGATCTGGGCGGCGCGAACCGCACCTTCAACATTGGCAACAGCACCGCCGTCGTCGACGACCTCGTCATCTCCGCCGACATCTCCGGCGCCAACGCGATCAGCAAGATCACCAGCGGGGGCACCCTCGTGCTCTCGGGCGCCAACACCTACTCCGGCGCCACCACCGTCAGCAACGGCGTGCTCAACCTGCGCTCCGGCACCGCCCTCGGGGCGACCACCGCCGGCACCACCGTCAGCTCCGGCGCGGCCCTCGAGTTGCAGGGCGGCATCAACGTCGGCGCCGAGGCCCTGTCGGTCGCCGGCACCGGGGTCGGCGGCACCGGCGCCCTGCGCAATATTTCCGGCAGCAACACCTACGGCGGCGTCGTGACCCTGACCAACACCACGCAGATCGCCGCCGACGCCGGGGACCTCACCCTCTCGGGGGCATCACCGGCGCCAACCGCACGCTCACGCTCACCGGCGCCGGCGATTTTTCCATCAACGGCATCACCACGGGCACCGGCTCCCTCAATCACAATGGCAGCGGCACCACCACCCTGACCGGCGCCAGCACCTACACCGGGGCCACCACCCTCAACGCCGGCACGCTGCGGCTCGGGGCCGACAACCTCTTGTCGAACTCCACCGCCGTCACCGTCGCCAGCGGGGCCACGCTCGCCGTCAATGGCTTCACCGACACCATCGCCACACTCGCCGGCGCCGGCACGGTCGACTTCGGCTCCGGTGGCACCCTCATCGCCGCCGGCGCGGGCTCCACCACCTTCTCCGGCGACCTCGCCGGCAGCGGCACGTTCACCAAGCAGGGCGCGGGGATCCTCACGCTGACCAACGACCTCACCTTCGCCGGCACCTTCAACCTCGCCGGCGGCACCCTGCAACTCAGCACCATGAACCTGGTGCTCGACACGCTGAACATCACCGGCAACAGCATCATCGATTTCGCGGGCGTCTCCACCTTGGCCCTGACAAACTTCAGCATCAGCGGCGGCGTCACCCTCACCGTCCAGAACTGGGCCAATGCCTCGGACTATTTCTTCACGCAGTTCTGGACCGGCGCGACCCTGGATGCCACCGGCGCCGCGCCCATGAACCAGATCACCTTCACCGGCTTTCCCGCCGCCGACACCAAGTGGCAGTCGTATGACCGCCAGGTCACGCCGGTGCCCGAGCCGTCCACCTATGGCGCGCTGCTGCTCGCGACCGCCGGCGGCCTGCTCGCCTGGCGCCGCCGGATCAGGCGCCGGGCCGCCTGATCTCGATCCCCGCGGCCCGGAGCGCCGCGCTCAAGCCACGCGCCCATCCCACCGGGTCGGCGCCGTCGCCGTGGAGGCAGATGGTCCCGGCCACGAGGGCCACGTCGGTGCCGTCCGTCGCCCGCACCCGCCCGGTGCGGATCAGGCGCAAAACCTGCGCGACGGCCGCGGCTTCGTCCCGGATCAACGCATCCGGCCGGTCGCGCGGGGTCAGCGTGCCATCCGCCTGATAGGTCCGGTCGGCGAACACCTCGCTGACCACCACCAACCCCTCGCGCGCCTGCGCCGCCCGCACCAGCTCGCTGCCGGCGAGGGCATACAGCCGGAGATTTTTATCCACCTCCCGCACGGCCTGCACGACCGCCGCCGCCAGTTCGCGGTCCCGCGATACCTGGTTGTAGAGGGCGCCATGCAATTTCACGTGATGCAGCGCGACGCCGGCCTGGCCGGCGATCCCCTGCAACTGTTTCACCTGCGCCTGGACCAATGCCGCCGCCTCCTGGGGTGTCACCGGCCATTCGCGGCGTCCAAAGTTTTCCGGGTCCGCAAACCCCGGGTGCGCCCCGACGGCGACCCCGTGCCGCTGCGCCAAGGCCACCGTCGCCCACATCGTGGCCACGTCACCCGCGTGCGCGCCGCACGCGATGTTGACCGAGGTGAGGAACGGCATCAGGGCCGCGTCGTGCCCCCCACCCTCGCCGAGATCCCCGTTGAGGTCGACCGGGGGCATGGCGTCAGCCGGCCAGTCGCGCCAGGCCCAGCCGCACGCGGGTCAGATCACGCTCGCGCTTCAGCTGGAGATCCAGTGCCACCACGAGCGGAATCCGCGAGAAGGTGACTTTCTCCCCCGGCCGCAGCTGGGTGAACCGCCCGATGTCCACGGCCGCCACCGCCGCAATCCGCGGGTACCCGCCGACCGACTGCCGGCTCGGCAGCAGCACGATCGGCTGGCCGGAGGGAGGCACCTGCACGAGGCCGGTGTTCACTGCGGCGGAGATCATTTCGCGCGGCGGCGCCAGCAGCAGCTCCGGCCCATGCAAGCGCACACCCATGCGGTCGGCCTCGCGCGTGGCTTCCCACGCCGAGGCGAAGAATGCTTTCTGGGCCTCGGCCGCAAACCAGTCCCACTCCGGACCGCACATCGCCCGCACCACGCCGGCCGGCGCGGGCTGGCCCAGTGTCTCGGGGCGCACGGTCCAGACTGTGCCGCGCTGGCCCCGCACTTTCAACGAGGCGAGCACCGCGGCCGACCGCTCGCCCGGACCATAACACGGCAGGACATCGCCCGCCGCGAGCGGGCGGCCTTCATGGCCGCCGATCCCGGCGCGCCGGTAGGTGGAGCGGCTGCCCATCACCAGCGGCACGTCAATGCCGCCCGCGACGGCGAGCCACGCCCGCAGGCCCGCCCGGGCCACGCCAAAAACCAGCTTCTCCCCCGCCGCCACGCGCACCGCGCGATCCCGGGGCAACGGCTCGCCTCCGATCGTGGGCTCGAAATCCCCGCCGTTCCACGCCACGAGGGTCTCGCGCTCGAACTGCAGCTCCGGCCCCGTCTGCGCGATCTCGATCAACGCGGCGTTCTCGTCGTTGCCCACCACCAGGTTCGCCACGCGCGCGGCAAAGGCATCGAGCGCTCCGCCGACCGCCACGCCGTACTGCTGGTAACCCGGCCGGCCCAGGTCCTGCACCGTCGTCAACAACCCCGGCTTGAGCACGCGGATCATGCGCGGACCTCCTGCCACTGGGCGAATTCCGCCGGCGTGATGGGCTTGAAGGTCACTTCATCCCCGGCCTGCAGCAGCACCGGCGGATTCTGCTCCGGCCGAAACAGCCGCAGCGGCGTCCGGCCGATGAGATTCCACCCACCAGGCGTGGACTGCGGATAAATTCCGGTCTGTTCCCCGCCGATCGCGACCGAACCGACCGGCACGGACATGCGCGGCTTGGCGTGACGCGGGGTCACCAGTTCCTTCGGCAGTCCGCCCAGATAGGGAAAGCCCGGCGCAAAACCGATCAGGTGCACCCGGTAACTCGCCCGGCTGTGCCGTTTCACCACCTCGTCCGGAAACAGTTTCGCCTGCGCCGCCACCCGCCCCAGGTCAGGGCCGTATTCTCCGCCGTAACAAACCGGGATCTCAACATGCCGCGGCTTCACCTTGGCGGACTTGGGCGGATCCTTCAGGCGCTCGCGCACGCGGGCCGAAAGCCAGTTCACAATCTCATTCTCCGGAGCCCCTGCCTCGACCACCCGTCTTACGTCGTAAAACACCGTCACCGTCGTGTAAGCCGGAGCCACTTCACTCACCCCGGGCAGCGGCTCCGCCGCCAAAGCCCGCCACGCCGTCTGCACCTGACGGTGGATCGACTCGTTGATCCAGTCGCCAAAGACGAGCATGAGCGCACTGTCGCCCAAGGGTGTGATCTGCATGCCTCTGCCTTAAGGGTTGTTGCGCGTTTCGCAGCCAAAATCTCCATCTAATTCCAACTTGCCGCCCCACTCATACATTTCTGTAAAGATTGCGGTTCATCCGGGATTGTTATGCTGTCGTACCAGCATGTCACCACGCCTTACCCCATTCATCCTGCTCCTGACCACGCTCGTGCTGCTCACCGGCTGCAAAGACCGGCAAATCACCGCCTACCGCGCCCCGAAGGATCCCGCCGCCCCCGTGCCGGTCGCCCCGGCGATGACCCCGGGCAACCAACTCCCGCCCGATCACCCGCCGGTCGGCGGCGCGAGCGGAACGCCCGCCGCGATGCCGGGTGGTGACATGGCCACCATGGCCAACACGGCCGTGCCCACGGCGGGCGGCAACGACCTGAAGTGGATCGCCCCGGCGGCCTGGACCCCCAAGAGCGGTTCCTCGATGCGCAAGGGCAGCTACGCGGTCAAAGGCAACGGCGCCGAGGCCGATTTGGCCATCACCGCCTTCCCTGGCGACACCGGCGGGCTTCACGCCAATATCAATCGCTGGCGCGGCCAGGTTGGCCTGGCCCCGGCCAGCCCCGCCGAACTCGACGCGGCCGTCCAGCACCTCGATGGCCAGGGCCTCCACTACGACGTGGTCGACCTCGCCGGCCCCTCCGGCACCCGCCTCCTGGGCGCCATCACCTCTTTCAATGGCAACAGCTGGTTCTTCAAGCTGATGGGCCCCGACGCCCTCGTGGCGGCCGAGAAGCCCGCCTTCCTCCAGTTCCTCCAAACCGTGCAGGCCCCCTGATCCGATGACTCCACTCATTCGCCAGTTCCGCGATTTCTTCGTCTCCCTCCAGCTCACGGTCGTGCTGCTGATCCTCTCGCTGCTGCTCGTCTTCGTGGCGACCCTCGACCAGGTCAACCTCGGCATCTGGGCGGTGCAGGAAAAATACTTCCGCAGCTTCTTCGTCCTCTGGCGGCTGCCGGATTCCAACCTCGCGCTCCCCGTCTTCCCGGGCGGCTACTTCATCGGCGGGCTGCTGCTGATCAATCTCATCGCCGCGCACATCTACCGCTTCAGCCTCACCTGGAAAAAATTCGGCATCCAGCTCACCCACGGCGGCCTCATCGTCCTGCTCGTCGGCGAATTGATCACCGGCATCCTGCAAAAGGACAGCTCCATGCGCCTCGAGGAAGGCCAGACCAAGGCCTACTCCGAGAGCTTCCGTGACCACGAGCTCGCGCTGCTCGACCGCACCGATCCGGCCTTCGACGAGGTCGTCGCCGTCCCCGAGGCCGTCCTCGCCGACCAAGGCAGCATCCAGCACCCGAAGCTTCCTTTCCAGGTCAACGTAAAGGCCTTCTACGCCAACGCCTCGATGCAGATGGGCGCACCCGCCGCCCGGCCCGGCGATCCCGTCGCCACCCAGGGTATCGGCAGCCGCGTGCAGGTTGTGCCGATGCCGCTCACCTACAAACCCGATGAGATCAACACGCCCGCCGCCTTTGTGGAGATCGTCGGGCCCTCCGGCCCGATCGGTACCTGGGCCGTCTCGCCGCTCGTCGGCATGCCCCAAACTTTCTCCTTCGAGGGCCGCACCTGGGAAATCGTTCTGCGCCTCAAGCGCCACTACTATCCCTTCTCCATCAACCTGCTCCAGGTGACCCACGACAAATACCCAGGCACCGAGATCCCCAAGAACTTCGCCAGCCGCATCCGCCTCAAGGACGATGCCGGCCATGAGGACCGCGAGGTCGTGATCTTCATGAACAACCCGCTCCGCCACGGCGGCCACACGTTCTACCAGTATCAGATGAACGCCGCCGGCAAGATGTCGGCTTTCCAGGTCGTCCGCAACCCCGGCTGGCTGATGCCCTACATCGCCTGCATCCTCATGGGCATCGGCCTCACCTGGCAGTTCAGCTACTCCCTTCTTGGTTTCATCAAAAAGCGCTCCGCCGCCGCCGCCCAATGAAAAAGTTCCTCCCTCTCATCGTCCTGCTCCTCGGCGTCGTTTACCTCGCCTCGACGCTGCGCCCCGAGAAAAACCCGACCGGGTTTGACCTCGCCGGCTTTGGCCGCGTCCCCGTCCTCGTCAACGGCCGCATCAAGCCGCTCGACACGGTCGCCCGCACCTCCCTGCTCACCATGCAGGCCCGCCAGCGCGTCAGCTCGCCGGAAACCGGCACGTTTGTCAGCTCGCCCTCCGAGTGGCTCGCGACGGTCTTCTTCGATGCCGCCAAGGCCGACACTTTTCCCATCATCAAGATCGACTCCCCCGAGGTGCTGAGTCTCCTCGGCCTGGAGGAAAAGGACATCCGCATCGAGTACGACAGCGTGGCCAAGCGCACGATGGCCGTGCTCGGCTTCCTCCCCTCGACCAAGTCCCGTTTCTCCTACGCCCAGCTGAAGCCCAGGCTGCCCGAGCTCGACCGCCAGGGCCGCCTGGCCGAACCCGTCGAGTCCCAGCTGCGCACGCCGTTCCAGAAGCAGGTCATCGCCGTCCGCAACCGCGTCATCCTCTACCTTCAGCTGCGCCTCTCCGTGCAGATGCCCGAATCCACGGACTTCCTCACCGAGCTCGAGCTCTTTGAGAAGGCCTTGCCCGCCGGCATCGCCGCCGTCCTCGCCAAGCAGCGGGGCGAAGCCCACAGCACCGAGGCCCTCGGCGTCATGAAGGAAATGGCCGACCGTTTCGCCTACATGGAGCAACTGGGCCACCTGCGCCTCGTGCCGCCCGCCGACGGCGACAACGATCCCAGCCACTGGGAACTTACCGGCACGACCCTCCTCGGGTCCTTCGGCACCGGCAAGATCAACCCCACCGTCATGGAGTACGCCCGCCTCGGTCAGGCCTGGCGCAAGGGCGACACGGCCACTTTCAACCGCATCGTCGCCTCCCTGCATGACCAACTCGAGCCCCGCTACCCCGAGGCCATGCGCAAGAGCGACATCGAGTCCCGCTTCAACGCCGCCGGCCCGTTCTACAGCAGCATGACGCTCTACGTCTGGGCCTTCCTGCTCGCGGTCGTCTCCTGGCTCAAGTGGCCGGAACAGCTCGGCCGCGCCGCGTTCTGGCTCCTCACCCTCGCCTTTGTCTCCACCAGCGCCGGCATTTTCGCCCGCATGTGGCTGGAGGGCCGTCCGCCGGTCACCAACCTCTACTCCTCTGCCCTCTTCGTCGGCTGGGGTGCCGTCTTCCTCTGTCTCTTCCTCGAGAAATTCTACCGCAACGCCATCGGCAGCGTGGCCGGCGGCCTCATCGGCTTCGCCACCCTGCTAATTGCCCATCACCTCTCGCTGAGCGGTGACACCCTCGAGATGATGCGCGCCGTCCTGGATTCCAACTTCTGGTTGGCGACGCACGTGATCATCATCACCATCGGCTACTCGGCCACCTTCCTCGCGGGCTTCCTCGCCGCGATCTACGTCGCCCGCGGCCTGCTCACCCGGACGCTGGACAAGACCACGGCCGACGCCCTCACCCGCATGGTCTACGGCATCGTGTGCTTCGCCACCCTCTTCAGCCTCGTCGGCACCGTGCTCGGCGGCATCTGGGCCGACCAGTCCTGGGGCCGCTTCTGGGGCTGGGACCCGAAGGAGAACGGCGCCCTGCTCATCGTCATCTGGAACGCCGTCATCCTCCACGCCCGCTGGGGCGGCATCGTGAAGCAGCGCGGCCTGATGGGCCTCGCCCTCTTCGGCAACATTGTCACGAGCTGGAGCTGGTTCGGCACCAACATGCTGGGCGTCGGCCTCCACAGCTATGGCTTCATGGACGCCGCCTTCTACTGGCTCATCGCCTTTGTCTCCAGCCAGCTGCTGCTGATCGCGCTGACGTTGATCCCGCTCGAGAAATGGCGGAGCTTCCGGACGCCGGCCACGGCCTGATTAACCAGCGGCTCCGGTCAAGCTGAGGGACTCGCGCACCGGCTGGCGGAAAACATCTGGGCCGCCACCGAGTGCTTCCTCTGTGGCGGGGGCGCCCCCATCGATCAGGCTGGCCAGCGCCTGCACGGCGGCATCGAGCTGCTCGGACTGCCCGGCCAGCTGCTGCGCCGAAGCGGCGTTCTGGTCCGCGCCCGCCGCATTCCGCTGCGTCACCTCATCCATCTCGCGCGCGGCCTGGTTGATCTGGCCGACGCCCGCCGCCTGCTCCCGGCTGGCCTGGCTGATGCCGGCCACCAGCTGGCCCAGCCGCTCCGTGGCCTGGGCGTTGCCCACGATTGCAGCACGGACCTGGGCGAAATCACGCTGGGTTTCCTGCAGATGCTGGCGCGAGTTTTCCAGCAGCCCCTCGGTGGTCTTCGCCGCCTCGGCGGAGCGCCGGGCGAGGTTGCGGACCTCCTCGGCCACCACAGCGAATCCGCTGCCGGCCTCGCCGGCGCGCGCGGCCTCGACCGCCGCATTGAGGGCCAGGATGTTGGTTTGGAAGGCGATCTCGTCGATCGTGCGGATGATCTTCGCGGTCTCGGCGCCGGCCGTGACGGCCTGCGCCAGCGTCCCTTCCATCTGCGCCGACAGGCCGGCGATGCGCTGGTAATTGGGGGTGACCTCGTCCCGCACCGTGGTCTCGGCCTGGCTGGCCGCCTCGGCGTTCTGCTTGGTCATGCCGGACAGCTCCTCCAGCGAGGCGCCGGTCTCCTCGATGGCGGCCGCCTGCTGGCTGGCCCCGGCGGCCATCGACTGGCTGGACGTCGCGATGGTGCGCGCCGCCTCCCCGACCGCCCCGGCCTGCACCCCGAGCCGGGTCGCGATGGCCTGCAACGGCCGCACCACCTGGCGGCGGATGAGATACAGCGTGAGCAGGGCGACGCCCCCCAGCAAAAAGACCGAGGTCAGCACTGTGCTGCGCAACATGTCCGACTGCAGGCGCTGCGCCGCGCCGGTCCACTGCACACGGCTTTGCTTGAGCGACTCATTGCTGAATTGATAGGCGATGATTCCCGCCACCGCCCGCCCGCGGTAGTTCTTATGGCACTCGAAGCACGATTCCGTGACGGCCATGGGACGATAAATGATGAAGGAGTCGTCCGTCTGCTGCTTCACCACCTCGGGCGATTTCAAGAGGCCCTGCAGCGCCTCGGGCAGGGGCCGTTTCAACGCCTCCGGGCGGGAGCTGTAGAGGACCTTGCCCTTGGTGCCGTAGACCGAAAGCTCCTGCACCCCCTGCACCTTGCGCTGTTCCTCGACGAGGAAGCGCACCTTGTCCATCTCGCCCTCCGACATGGCGTCGACAATCGCGCTTTCCGTGGCATGTTCCAGGGTCTCGATCCACTGCCACTGGTCGGCTTCCTCATGGCGCAGGTTGTCGGCCGCGAGCGCCTTGACCAGGCTGTTGCTGCGCTGCCACTGCACGGCCTGCGAGCCGAGGTAGATGGCCGAGATGCCACCGAGGAGGGAGAGGAGGATTTTGCCGTTGAGGGTCATGGTTGTTCCATCGGCCCGCGTGAGCGGGTCGCTGACAGGCAACCGGACAGCGTGGAATGCTGTTACCTCTCGCAGGGATTAACGGCACAACCGGCCTGGGACTGAAACCCAGCCGGCCTTTTTTTGAACTCCGCGCCGGTCCTCAGTGGACCAGACGGGAAACCATGGCGTAGACGATGAGCGCGAGCAGGATCAGGCCGGTGCCGAAGAAGATGAAGCCCCAGGTCTTGGCGATGTGCTTGCGGCCTTCCCAATCGTCGGACTTCACCCGGAAGACTTCGAGCCGGCCGGCGGCCACCAGGCGGTCGTACCAGCGCTTCCGCTCATGGAGCATCTCGGTCTTCGAGATGCGGCCGGAGAAGATGACGGTGTCCATCGGGAATTTCTCGATGCGGAAATGGGTGTTGAAGAAGTGGAACGAGAAGATGAAGCCGGCGGCCAGCAACGCCTCGTCGGAGTGCACCACCAGGGCGATGTTGATCACCCAGCCCGGCAGGAACTGCGTAAAGAAGCCGGGGAACCACATGATGAGGCCGGAGAAACCGATGATCGCCACGCCCCAGAAAACCGCGAAATAGTCAAAGCGCTCCCAATAGGTCCAGCGGTCGAACTGCGGCTTCGGGCCCTTGCCGAAGAACCACTTTTGGTGCGCGATGAAGTCGCGCCAGTCCTGCGGTGAGGGAACCATCGAGTCGGGGTGGAAGATGATCCCAAAAAGGCGCGCCAGCGTGAACTTGCCCGTGACCGGATCCTTCAGGCCGCCGCGATTCCGCCAGAAGCCGCGCACCAGCGCGCCAAGGTGCAGGCCGAAGTACGCAAAGGTGACCACCGCCGCATAGTGGTGCAGGGTGCGCGCCACCTCGGCGTTGCCCAGCAGGCGGAACATGAGCTTCGCCCAGTCCGTGTAGTAGAACTTGAGCGGCATGCCGGTGATCACCAGGGCCAGGAAACTCGTCACCATCATCAGGTGCAGGAAGCGCTCAAAGGGCGTGAAGCGGGTGTAGTTCTCATCATCCACGTGCGTCTGCACCACGGCCGCGCGGAAGGTCTTCGTGTCGTGCAGGTAGAGGTAGATCGAACGGAAGAGCCAGAACGCCGTGTGCAGCCCGAAGAAGCTGAACACGCCGATGAGCAGCGAGGTCATGAACCAGAAGACCTTGTTCAGAATCGGGTAGTTCTCCTTGTCCAGCGGGTTGGCGTGCGGCTGGTACTCGGTGAACTTTGGCCCGACCCCCGGATGGCACTGCTGGCAGGTCGTCAGGATCTGGTCCTTGGACAGTCGCGAGCGCGGGTCGCTGACCGGGAAGACGTCGTGGTGGCCGTGGCAATCGTAGCACGCGGCGACATCGGAGGCCACGTTCGGCTGGCCGAGGGCCATGGCCTTGCCGTGGTAAGTCTCGCGGTAGTGCTCCAGCCGATCCTCGTGGCACTTGCCGCAGCTCTGGTCGCTGTTGGCCTTGAAGTGGGCGTTCGCCGGTTTCTCGATGTCGTGCGCGCTGTGACAGTCCGTGCAGACCGGACCCTGCTTGTCGCCTTTCAGCAACAACTGGCCATGCACGCTCTCCTTGTAGGTGTCCTCGATGCCCAGGTGGCAGGTGCCGCAGCTCTTGGCGATGTTGGCGTGGTTGGTGTGCGACTCCTTGTCGACACTGCGCTTGATGTCGTGGACGCCATGGCAGTCGTTGCAGGTGGGCGCCACCACCAGACCCATCTTGACGAGGGCCCGGCCATGGATGCTGTCGAGATAATGGCCCTCCGCCTTTGACTGGCCCATGCGGTAATCCTTGGTGATCTTCGCGTCGTCGTGGCATTTCGCGCAGGTCTTCGCCAGGTTGAACACGAACACCGGCGAGTCCGCCTGCTTGACCGGCACCATGTCGTGCGTGCCGTGACAGCTGGCGCAGGTGGCGGCGTCGGACGAGCCCATCTCATGGCTCACCCCGTGGATGCTGTGGTTGAACTGGGTGACCGCATCCGCGTGGCAGCTCGCGCATTGGGCCGGCGGCAGCTTGGAGGGATGCTCGGGTTCGGTGATCGAGGCGTGGCAATCCACGCAGTTGATTTTGCCATGCACCGATTTGGTGAAAATCTCAGGCCGCACGCCGACCCACTCCTTGGGCTGGCCCCGCTTGCGCGCCTTGAACTCGGCCTCGTGACAATCCAGGCACTCGCTGTTCGGGATGACCGCCGGAGCGGCCGCCAGCGCGACGGGCTCAGTCGGCTCGGCGCCCCGGACCGTCCCCCACCCCAAGGCCCAGACGCCGACCAGCGCCAGCATGATCCGGACCCACGATGAGGAGACCTTGTCCATGTTGGCCAGTATGCCTCAACCGGAGCGTGGCGACTCCGCAGTCCTTGCGTGCCCGTGGGCGTATCTTGCAGGAATTGCGCAGTGCCGCGCTCAAGCCGGGTCCGACCCGCCCGGCGGTGGGCCCGGCGGCGGGGTCTGCTCCGCCGCTTTCATCGCCTCCAACTGCAGCGGATGCTCCTCCCGCATCTCGGCCTCCGACATCTGCCCGGTGAGCCAGGCTAGGTTCATCGGATACACATCCGGGTTGAAGATCACGAAATAGAAATGCCAGCAGATGATCGCCAGCGTCGCCAGGATGGCCTCGTAGTAGTGCACCGTGCGCGCGACGTCGAAACCGAGCTTGGCGAAGAGATTCATCGAGGTGTTGTCGAACCAGAGGACGGCGCCGGTGATGCCCATCAGCAGCGTGCCCCAGACCATGGCCCAGTATTCGACCTTCTCGATGTAGCTGAACCGCCCGAAAGCAGGTTTCGTCGGCGCCAGGCCGAGGTTGTACCGCAACACCCGCCAGGGATCGGTCACATCGCGCCACCGCGGCAACAGATCGAGGAAGAGCTGCCGGCCCGGCCGGGTCCCGGCGAGGTACCAGACATGCCAGGCGCCGCCGGCCAACATGATGACGCCGGCCACCCGGTGGATCAGGCCGCGCCACTCAAAGGCCCGCGCGCTGAGGCTGCGCAGCCCCACCACCCACCACGCCTCGGGGAAACGCAGCATGAAGCCCGTGACCACCAACACGACAAAGCTGATCACCAGCACCAGATGCTGCAGTCGCTCATGCCCGGTCATGCGGACGTAGAGCCGGTGGGCGACGTGGGGCTCCACCAGCTCGCCCTTCTGGATGGCGAGCTTCCGCCGGATCTTCTTCAGGAAATCCAGCCCGTTGTGCACGAGCATGCCGCCCACCGTCCCGGCGATCAAAATCAGATAGAACGTGGCGATCCAGTACAACACGGGGGAACCGTCGCGGTGCTCGTCGCTGGAGTGGACCGCGCCGATCGTGAACCGGTCGCCGGCGCCGGGATGACACTCGCCGCAGGTCTGCACCAGGTTCGCCTTGTGCACGCTCGAGGTCGGGTCTTCCTGTGACTTGATGATGTGGCTGCCGTGGCAGCTGGCGCAGTTGACGACACTCACCGCGCCCCCGCGCACGGCGAGGCCGTGGTAACTGTCGGTGAAGGTTTTGAAGGTGTCGCTCGAAAGCCCGTAACGGCGGGTAAGCCGGACCGAGTCATGGCATTCGGCGCAAACCTGCTGAGCCAGGTTCGCCGAGTGGACCCGGGAGGCCGGATCCTTGTGCGGCTTGATGTCATGCTCGCCGTGACAGCTGGTGCACCCGGCGGAGTCCAGGTTGCCCTGGCCGAGGGCGATGGCATGCACGCTCTGGCGGTAGTCGTCCGCCTGCTTTTCATGACAGCGCGCACAGGTTTCCGTGAGGTGCAGCCGATTGATGGACGCCGAGCCCACCGCGGCCTTGTTCATGGCATGCGCGCCGTGACAGTCCACGCAGCTGGCGGCGTCCGCCTTGCCGGCCTGCAGCGCGGCCCCGTGCACGGAAAGATCAAAACCGGCCACGAACTTCGCGCCAGCCGTCGGCTGCTCCCCCGCCCCGGGATGGCCCACGTGGCAGGATTCGCAGAGGACAGCCTGGGCCAGCTTCAGCTCCACCGTCGGGCTCTTCAGCGCCTGCGCGCTGATCGGGTCGCGGTGGCAGGACAGGCAGTTGGGGGGGCGACGGTCGGAGCCGGGTACATTCAGGGCGTGCGCCGAGGCGAGGAATCCCTGTTGCGCTTCCTGGTGACAGCGCCCGCAGGCCTCCGCCTGGACGCGGGCCGCAAACGGAAAGTCCGGGTGCTTCCCCGCCAGCATCTCATGCGGGTCGTGACAGGACGCGCAGCTCGTGTCCTCGCCCTCCGGCCGCGGGTTCAACGCCATCCGGGGATGGAAGGCATGCTTGGCCGCGGTGTCCTCGTGGCACGACAGGCAGTCCACCTTCGGCAGTTTGGACGGATGTTCCGGCTCGGTGATGCTCGTGTGACATTCCACGCAGGCCAGCCCCCAGTGGGCGGACTGTTCGTAGGCGGCGGGTTTGATCCCGATCCATTCCTTGGGCTGACCCTTCTTGCGCGCCTTGAATTCCGCCTCATGGCAGTCGAGGCACTCGCTGTTGGGCACCACCGGCGGCGGCTTGCCGCCAACGATGGCTTCCTCCCCGCGGACCCAGACGGCCGCGCTGAGCCCGACCCAAACAACGCCGGCAAAAAGCCGGAGCAGAGCTGAAGTGTTCATCGTCCCTTGCGGAACGACAAAGTGCCACATCCCGCGACCGCCGGCTGCGCAGGAGTTGGCAGGCGCGGAGCGTATCTTGTGAGTGGCACCCCGCCGCGGCCGCCCGGTAGCGGAAAGCGTAAGCATTTCGTCTCGCGCGCAAACGAAACGCCCCACGTGCCACGAGCGAATGCTACGCTAGCTTGGTCTCTTGCCGTGAACGCACGGGATCAGGCCTGGCAAAGGCTGAAGGGCGGGCTTCCACCCTTCAGCGAGATTAAACGGATCCCCTGCCCGACCGGCCGGCTACTTGCCCTGGATGCCGCCGTTGTGACAGTCGGCGCAGGTCAGTTCCTCGTCGTACTCACCGTTGGGGTGCACGAACTCAAGGCCGGTGGGACTGATGGAGGCGAGCTCCTCGCCCTTGCCCTGCGCGATGATGGTATGGCACGAGGTGCAGTCACTGGCGCGCACGGTCTCGCCCTTTTCCGTCTTGTGCTTGTCATCATGGCAGCGGAAGCAGCCGACCCAGTCCTTGTGCCCGATGTTATTCGGGTAGACGCGCCAGTCGGCCTTGCGCTCGGGGAAGATGGTCGTGGCGTAGATCTCCTGCACCGCGGCGATGGTGCCGGGCAGGTCCGCGTGGTCCTTGTATTTCGCCTGGAGGAATTCGGCGATCTTGGCGGGGGCCTCGGCGGAGGTGGTGATCTCCTCCTGCATCATGGCCTGGACCGCGCTGCGCTTGATGTTGGGCAGCTTGGTGCTGACCTTGCCGAGGGCCATGGCGTGCTCCACGGTCTCGTTGGCCGTGGGGAAGACGTGGGCCGGACGGTTGTGGCAGTCCATGCAGTCCATGGCGCGCACCAGGTCGGCGGGCGGCTCGCCCTTGAATTCCTCGTTGCGGAAGATCTTCACCGTGCCGGCCTTCTTGTCGGTCACGCGCATCCAGACGATGTCCTGGCGCTTGGTGTCCACGGCGTAATACTCGACCACGTTGTCGGGGCTCACATGCCAGTGAATGCCCCCGATCGGGCTCCCGGGCCGGCCGGCATTCACGTGCATGAGCATGCGGATGGTGTGGGTGTCATTTTTCCGGTTGGAGAGGTAATGGTCATAGACCAGCTCGACGTTGCCGTGGAACTTCTCCGGCCAGTGGCACTGCTCGCAGGTTTCGCGGGCCGGGCGGAGGTTGTGCACGGGTGTCGGGATCGGGCGCTGGTAGTTGTCGAGGGTGTAACCGATGAGCTGGCGGGTGCCGTTGAGCTTGGCCTGAATGAAGGCCGTCGCCCCCGAGCCGACATGGCACTGCACGCAATCCACCCGTGCATGGGCGCCGCGCTGGTACGTCTGGAATTCGGGATTCATCGCCGTGTGGCAGACCTGGCCGCAGAACTGGTTGGACTCGGCGTAATGGTAGGACTGGTAGCTGCCGAAGGCGCTGAGCAGCAGGAAAACCACCCCGCCGGCGCCAAACAGGACGAGCAGGCGGCGCTGCGCGGCGTTGCTGAAATCCAGCCGCCACTTGTCGGGCTTGGTCGCCGCATGCTTCGCCGCCCAACGGCGCTGAGCCCAGGCCCCAAAGAAAGTCAGGGCGATGCCGGCAATCAAAAAGCCGGGCGCGACGATGTAGCTGAAAATGCCGAGGTAGGGATTCTGGTTGGACCCGGTGAGGTCCATCCAGGTCAGCAGGGCAAAGGAGAACAGGGACCCGAGCGAGAGCACCGCGCCGATCGCGCTGATCCAATTGTTGAAATCCGAACGGGGTTTGGATGCGGCGGCGGGCGGCGGGACGGGAGCGTCACTCATGGCGTGGATCGTTGGGTGATAAAAGAATTTTCCCGGCGTGAACGGCTGGGCTCACGTCGGGAAAAGAGGAATCGGCAAAGGCTCAGGCCTTCAGCTTGCGGATGAAGTCGACCAGGTCCTTGGCCTCCGTGTCAGGCTTCTCGAGTTCGTCCTTGAACGCCTTCATGCGCTCCTTGCCGTTCTCGGTGACACCCTCGAGGATGGCCTTGAGCATCTCCTCATCCTTGAGTTCGGCCTGGACCGCAGCGTCGGAATAGTCGCGGATCTTGAGTTTCTTGCCCTGCTTGGTCTGGGCCTTGCCATCCTCACCGTGACAGGAGGCGCAGAGGTTTTCCCAGTTTTCCGCGGCGGTGGCGGCGCGGCCGGCAACACAAACGGAGGCCAGCGTGAGGCCGAGCAGAGCGAGTTTCGTGGTGGTTTTCATCGGAGTGAATCGGAGGGGGTGGAGCAGATCAGAACCGGTATTGCAGCTTGCCGTAGAGCATGTGCGCCTCGTAGTCGGCATAACCGCCATTCGGCACGTCATCGTTCTTGGCGTAGGCATACTTTAGCGTCACCGAGGTGCGGCGGTCAAGCCTGCGGGTCCAGGTGACGGAGGCCAGCTGCGTCTTCGCATCGGAACCATAGGCGACCGTGCGATTCGAGTTGTCCACAAAGCTGTCCTTGGACTCGGTGACCGCGTAGTCGAAGTAGACATCGCTCTGCTCGTCGAGCACGTAGCCGCCACCCAGGCTGAGGTAGATGTAGTTGGCGTCGGAGTTCTTCACCAGGCCGCCGGCGGCGCCCGTGAGCGGGGCGGCGGGGGTGCGCAGCGTGTCCCAAACCATGTTGGCTGCACCCTGCACGTACCAGCGCGGACGCGGGGTCCAGCTGATGGTCTCGGAGATGATGTGCGTGGTCATGCTGCCGCTCTCGTTGAAGGCCAGGCCGATGTCCTGCGAGGTGATCGAGCTATCCTGATAATCGTAGCGGGTGACCGAGCGCAGCTGGGCACCGAGCTTCGTGCTGAGGCGGACGTTGAAGTCGTTCGTCTCGAAGTCCTGGTTCGCCAGGTAGGCGGGATAACGGTCGGCCGAGCTGACGGTATTGTCGCGGGTGTTCCGGTAATCGTTGGTGCGAACCTTGTAGTAGTACTGGGCCGCCACCGTGGTGCCGGGCATGACATACCAGGTCGCCGTGGCGGCGTACTTCTCGCTCATGCGCTCAAAGCGGGTGTCGCGGTCGATCGAGACGATGGCATGAGTCGTGCCGGGCTCGAGGATGCGTTCTTCCGTGAGATCACCTTCGGAATCGGTCCAGTCGGCCTTGAAGTTCAGGGAGACCTTTTTGATGCCGGTGTAGCGGGTCTCGATGCTGGCCGCGACGACTTCCCAGTCCTTCTCGCTGTCGGCGCCGACGAGCTCGACCGCGGGCGGGCGGGTCGTGCCGCCGCCGAAGTTGGTCTCCTCGAACTCAACCTCGTTGGTCCAGTCGATGGTCTCGAAGCGGACGGAAGGGACGATGACCAGGGTCTCGCGCGGCTGGTAGCGGGCGCTGAGTGTGCCAATGGTCTGCTTCATCTCGGACTTGCCGTGCAGGGCGAAGAAACCCTCGTCGCGCTGCTGGCGGTTGACGAAGGCACCGTCATACACCGGGTCGTAGTCGGCACCGTAGATGCGACTGCCGCTCAGAGTGGTATCGATGGTCGTGGTCGCGACGGCCGTGGTGACCATCAGCTTGTCGTGAATCTTGTTCTCGTAGGAGCCGCGCACCTGGAAGAGGTCGTAATCCTGACCTTCCTTCGCGGTAATCTTGCGGTCCAGCCCCGCTTCGCCGGCGCGCCGGTTGATGTTGCGGGAGTTGGTGTAGTCACCTTGGTCGACGCGAACACCCAAGGCCCAAGCGCTGTTGTCCTTGGCCTGGCTGACGTCAGCCGAGAGCTGGTGGCGCTTCTCGTCGATGCCGAGGAAGGTGGGCAGGAGACCGCGGGTGTTCGCCGCGTTGACGGCCAAGCCGGTGTCACCCCAGGAGGTGGAACTCTTCGTGCCCTTGCGGGTGAAGAGGTCGTACCGGACGTTGAAATGCGGCTTGTCCTCGGGGAGGAAGCCGGCCTCGAACCAGAGGTTGCCCCGGTCGATGGCGAGGTCCTCGTCATAGAGCGAGCGGGTGAACATCCGGGACGGCAGGTAACCGCCGCGGCCGTCATACCAGACCCGGAATTCCTTGTAGCCGAGCTTCACGAATCCGACGTCGTCCTTGGTCACGGTGAGGTCGAAGAGGTAGTCGTTGTTGCCCGCCAGCGCCCGGCCCTTGAGGACCAGGGTCGTGGTGTCGTTGAGCGACTTCGTGAGGTAGAGATCCTCGACGCCACCAAACCCGTTCTTGTCGAGCAGGTTGTGTTTTTGAAAGGCCGGGCTGTGGCCGTCGGTGTCGACGTAGCCGTAGGCGAAATCAATGTTGTTCTCGAGCGGGGCTTCTTTCGGTTCGGCAGCCGGCAGTGCGCCGGCGGCGAGAAAGAGGCCCGCGCACACCAACACGACAGGCCGGCTAAGGGAGGGGATGGAAGAGTTGAGGTTCATCGCGGTATCCTGGGTTGGCGGTTAGAAGCGGAGGGAGGAACTGACATGCGAGCCGTGGATGGCCTCGTGGCAGCCGGCGGACCAGCAGGTGCCGCGGGAGAGGAAGGAGGCGTGGTCGCGGCCGCCGATCAGGATGACGCCGGGGGCGGTCTGCTGCTGGAAGTGACATTGCAGACAGAGGTTGGCGTTGCGCGCCTTCAGCATCTTGTCGTTGAGCGAGCCGTGGGGGCTGTGGCAGGTGATGCAGCCTTCGCGGGAGGCCTCGTGCTCGAACACGTAGGGGCCGCCTTGCTGCACGTGGCACTTCACGCAGGACTCGTTGAGCGCGGTGAAGTTGGTGCCGCCCTCGGAGATGGCGTCGCCGGTGTGCGGGCTGTGGCAGTCACTGCAGTTCATCTTGCCCTCGAGCACCGGGTGCGCGTTCGGCAGGGCGAACTCGCCGCGCTTGTCCAAGTGGCACTGGAAGCAGGTCTCGGGGGAATTCTTCGGGTTGACGATGTTGTCGCGCCCGCCGCCGGCCTTGGCGTGCAGGGAGCCGGCGCCGTGGCAGGACTCGCAACCGATGGCCTCGCCCTTCACGTCCTCGGCGAACAGCTTGGCGTGGGTCGCATCATGGAACTTGGAGGTCACGTCCTCGTGACACTGGGAGCATTTGCTGTCGCCGACGTAGGTGGCGCCCGCGATCGTGGGCGGCGCGACGACGGTGCGTTGCACGACAACACAGCCAACGAGGAACATTCCCCAGAGGGCGGTGCCGCCAAAAATCATCGTGGTTTTGGACCAGCTTGGTTTGTAGCTCATGGTGAATTCTTGTCTAAGGTTGGGGGTATTTGGTGCAGTAAGCCTGATTGCTTGTGCGACATCATGTCAGAACATCGTCTAAAGGGCTGCGCATCTGTTGCGACCACGTGCGCAAGCCTTGTCAAAATATGCGCCACAAGGAACCCCATTCATCTGGGGTTTGTACCTCCATCCGGGTGGGCGATGCGAGCGGGTCACGATCGCCGGCCGTCAGGCGAAACCAGCCTATTGCTTCATCTCCGGGGGCGGCGCCTGGAGCGTCGCGTGGCCCGGGGCCACGGCCGTCAGATTGGGCGTCAGATCCGCCTCAATCCGGCCCGCCGCCCACTGCAGCATGCCGACCACCATCGCCTGAAAATAAGCACTGTCCCAGACGTCGTCCCGGTGACCCATCGCGTTGTAGGCGACGCGCCCCTGCCCGTGCGGCCGGGCCCATGCCAGCGGGTACGGCGGGCGCGCATAATCGGTGCCTTCCATCCCGGCCGTCTGCATCACCAGCAGCACGTGGAGATCGGGCGCGAAATCCTTCAGCGTGTACCACTCCTCGTTGACGTTCAGCTCGGCCCCGGCCTCGCCGAAGCCGGGGAATTTCGGGTCGGTCACGGTCGCCTTCGCGACCTGCTGCGGACCGTGGCGGATGAACTCGCCGCCGAGCATCCGTGCGTAGGGATCCCCGCCCTCGCCATAGCTGCGGTAACGCGGAAGACGCCGCTGGTTGTTGCCGCCACCACGCTCGTGCGTGTGGAAGGTGTCGCTGCAAGCGTGCAGACCCACGAACCCGCCGCCCGCCGCCACATAGTCGAACAACGCGTGCAGGCCCGGATTCGTGATCCCCGGATGGCCGTCAGTCCCGGTGCTGGTCAGGTCGCCGCTCGTGTAGAACATCAGCGCATCAAACTGCGCCAGGTAGTCCTTGCTGAAGAGCGAGCCGTCCTTGCTGAAGGTGAATTCGATGCCGTGTTTCGCCCCGAGCGCCGTCAGCACGTTCTCCGAATAACTCGGCTTGCCCTCCGTCCACTTGACCACGCTGTGTTCGAAGCCGGAGGACTTCGTGAAATACAGCACGCGCAGGGGCGCGGCGACGGCGGACAGGGCGGCCAGCCCAAAGGCCAGACCGATGAACAGACGGGGGGTACGGGGTTGCATCGGCGGCGATTGAACCACCCCACCCCGCCGGTGCAACCGGCAATCCAAGGCCGCCGACTCCGTTCCCTCCTATTGCGGCGGGCATAGACCGCCGCGACAGGGAAAACATCACACGTCACACACGCGCACGCCGTGCTGTAACGCCGCGAGGGCCGCGGCCGTTTCCCGGGCGCGAGGAATGAACTCCTGGCCGACATAACCCTGATAACCCGTCTCCACGATCGCCCGCATGATCGCCGGATAGAACAGCTCCTGGTTCTCATCGAGCTCGTTGCGGCCGGGGACGCCGGCCGTGTGATAATGCCCAATGTACTGATGGTGCCGGCGGATCGTGGCGATCACATCGCCCTCCATGATCTGCATGTGGTAGATGTCGTAGAGCAGCTTCAGGCGCTCCGAGCCGGCCCGCCGGCAAAGTTCGACGCCCCACTCCGTCCGGTCGCACATGTAGTCGGCGTGGTTCACGCGGCTGTTGAGTAGCTCCATGACGACATTCACGCCCAGCTTCTCGGCGAGAGGCAGGATCCGCTTCAGACCGATCACACAATTCTCCAGCCCCTGGGCGTCGGACATGCCGGCGCGGTTGCCGGAAAAACAGATCACGCTCGGATACCCGGCCTCGGCCGCCGCCTGCAGCTGCGCCTCGTAGGCCGGCACCAGCGCATCGTGGTACTCCAGGCGGTTCCACGCGTGCGAGATCCCGCCGACCGACAGGTTACCGACCTTGGCGGTCGGGTTGGTCACCATGGCGCAGATCAGCCCGTGTTTCTTGAGCGTGGGAAAATCCTTCGGGCCGAGCAGCTCCACCGACTTCAGCCCCATGCCCGCGGCCGCGGCGCACAGCTCGTCGAGGGGCATGCCGCGAAAACACCACTGGCAGACCGACTGCTTGATCCGGCCCTTGGGCGCGGTAGACGGAACGGCGGCAACTTCGGATGCCTGCAGCAGGCCGAGGCCGCTGGCGAGGACGGTGCCGGCGCCCAGCTGTTTCAACGCGGTGCGACGGGAGACGGGGTAGGTCATCCCACCAACCTAGGACGATCCGCCCGTCCAACGCAACCGCGCGTTGGCCGGACCGCTTCGGACCGTCAGCCCCGGCACAGCGCCGCGAGCCGCCCCACGCCTTCCCGAATGCGCTCCGGGGTGGCGTTGGAATAGTTCAGCCGCAGGAAATTCCGGCCGCCCTCCGCGGGGAAAAAGTCCCGCCCGGGGACAAAGGCCACCTTGTTCCGGATCGCCCGCTGCAGCAGCTCCAGGGCGTCGAGCTGGTCCGGCCCGGTGATCCAGAGGAACATCCCGCCCTCGGGCTTCGTCCAGCTGAAGCCCGGCGGCATCGCGCTCCGCAGGGCGCCGTCGAGCACCTCGTAACGCTCGCCGTAGGCCCGGCGGATCTTCTCCAAATGCGCCGCCTGGTCGTGCCGCGTCAGGTAGGTGTAGGCCACGAGCTGGTCGAAGCTCGAGGTGTGCAGGTCGGAGGCCTGCTTGAGGATGAGCATCCGGCTGAAGACCTCCGGCGGCGCCACCACCCAGCCCAGCCGCAGGCCGGGGGCGATCGTCTTGGAAAACGTGCTCGCATACATCACCCGCCCGGCCTCGTCCCAATGTTTCACCGGGGGAATCTCGGTGCCCCGGTAGCGCAACTTGCCGTACGGGTCGTCCTCCATCACCATGAGGTTGTGCTCGGCCGCGATCCGCGCGAGCGCCTGGCGGCGGGCCGCCGAGAGCGTGATGCCCGTGGGATTCTGGAAATTCGGGATCGTGTAGAGGAACTTCGGCCGGTGCTGGCGGATCAGTTCGGGCAGCGCCTCCGGGATCAGGCCGTGCTCATCCGTCGGCACCGGCACAAACTTCGCCTCGAAGGTCTGGAACGCCTGGATCGCCGCGAGGTAGGTGGGGTTCTCCGTCAACACCACGTCGCCCGGGTTCAGGAACAGCTTGCCCGCCAGGTCGAGCACCTGCTGCGAGCCGTTGGTCACGAGCACGTCATCCGCGGCGGCCTTGATCCCGCGTCGCGCCATCTCCTCGGCGATCCACCCACGCAGCAACGGGTACCCCTCGCTCTGGCCGTATTGGAGGGCCCGGCTGCCATGCTCCGCCAGCACCTCGTCGGCCGCGGCGCGCACCTCCGCCACCGGGAACAGTTCCGGCGCGGGCAGGCCGCCGGCAAAGGAGATCACGTCGGGCTGCGCCGTGACCTTGAGGATTTCGCGGATCGTCGAGGGGCGCATCTGGTCCATGCGACGGGCGAAGAGCGGGAGAGGATCGGACATGGCCCTAACGCATCATATTCCCCCGCGGCGCGCCAGCCCCGTATCACCACAGCCGCGGCAAAAATTAAGTCATAGCTGCCCGGGATCGGTGCAGCTCCTTGGCCAGGTGGGCGGCCAGCTCGCTGGCGCCACGCGGGCGGCATCCGGTTCGTGGCGCCAGCAGGCTCGCCACCCCCTCACCCCCGCAACTTCAGGAGTTCCTCCGCGTGGGCCTGCGCACTCTTGGCGCTGCGGTCACCCAGCATGCGGGCAAGCTCCCCCACCCGCTCCTTGCGGCTGCCATGGATCGACTCGATGCTGACCGCGGCGCGGTCGCCGCTCTGGTCCTTCGTCACGAGAAAATGATTCGCCGCCTGCGCCGCCACCTGCGGCAGATGGGTCACGCACAGCACCTGGTGGCGCTCCGCGATATCGGCCATCTTCTCCCCCACGATGCGGCCGATTTCACCGCCCACGTTGGCATCGACCTCGTCAAAGACCAGCAGCGGCACGTCGTCGATCTCGGCCAGCACGGCCTTGAGCCCGAGCATCACGCGGGCCAGCTCGCCACTCGACGCGATGCGGTGGAGCGGCAGCGGCGCCTCGCCGACATTGGGGGAAAACAGGAACTCCACGCCCCCGTCGCCGTGCGGGCCGGGCGCAGGCAGCGGGATGAGCTGCACCCGGAAATCCGCCTTCTTGAAGCCGAGCTGCACGATCACGCGTGCCGCCACCTTCGCGAGCTGCTGCGCCGCCTTCTCGCGCGTGGCACGGAGCTCGGCCGCCGCCTGCCGCACGGCCTTTTCCGCCGCCGCGATCTCCCGGTCCAGCCGCGCCAGCGAGCCCTCGACGTCACCCTGCAGCTCCAGCCGGCGGCGCATCTCGTAGCCCGCGGCGACCACCGTCTCGACTTTCGCCCCGTGCTTCCGCTTCAGCTCGAGCCAGGCATTCATCTTCGTCTGCAGCGCCTCGGCCTGCTCCGGGTCGAAATTCAGCGAGGTGGCCAGCGAGGAAAACTCCGCGTCCAGGTCACCCAGCTCGAGGGAGGCCGACTGCAGGCGGTCGGCCAGCGGCTTGCTGGAGGCATCAAAGGCCTCAAGCTGCCGCGCGTCCCGCAGCAGTGCCGACAACTGCCCCAGCAATCCTTCCTCGCCGCTCAGGCCATGGCTGAGCCGGGCGGCCAGCTGCACGATCTCCTGCGCGCTTTGCTGGCGCTGGAAATCCCGTTCCAAGGCCCCGATCGCCTCCTCGGTCAGCTCCAGGGCGTCAATCTTCGCCAGCTGCAGCTTCAAAAACTCGATCTGGTCGGGTGAGAGCTTGTCGGCACCGGCCAGCCGCTCGCGTTCCGCGATGAGGTCGCGCCAGAGGCCGTACCGTGCCTGGTACTGCTCCAGGACCCCGCTGTTGCGGGCAAACAGATCCAGCAGTTCGCGCTGGCCGTTTTCCTTCAGCAGGCGGCGCGGTTCGCCGGGACCGTGGAAATCGATCCACTGCGCGCCCAGCTCCTGCAGGGCGCTGAGGGTGGCGAGCCCGCCGTTGACGGAGAGCTTCGGCGCCTTCTCGCGCGGGAGGCTGCGTTTGATGATCAGCACGCCATCGTCACAGGCCGGCAAGCTCAGGTTGGCCAGCACCATGTCCAGCCGCCGGGTGTCGGCGAAAAACAACGCGGCCTCCACCTCACAGGCGTCCGCCCCCTGGCGGATGATCGTCTTGTCGGCCCGGGCCCCGGCCAGCAGCGAGAGCGCCCCCAGGAGGATGCTCTTGCCCGCCCCCGTCTCCCCCGTCACCGCCGTGAACCCCGCCTCAAAATCCAGTTCGACCTCATGCAGGAGGGCGAGATTGCGGATGCGGAGCGATTGGAGCATTTTCTAATCACGAATGGACACGAATTAACACAAATTCAAGCACCGCAGCGCCCCCCGGGCAACCCTCCTGACATATTCTGCCGTGCCCCCAGATTTATCCTTGCACCACCCCCGTCGAACCATTCACTCCTGCCTCTTTGCGGACCTTTAGCTCAGTTGGTTAGAGCGTTTCGTTGACATCGAAAAGGTCACTGGTTCGAGTCCAGTAAGGTCCACCATCCTTCGCCTTCGTGTACCGAAGGGGAGCATGATTCCGCAGGTTTTCCGTTAGAAGACATTGGGTATCATCGTCAGGCCGGGCTACGGATGGCAGGCCAGTCTTCGCCCTTTGGGCTACGACTCGGCAAGCCGCAAAAAGGTACTCCTGGTTTTCATCCAGCAACCGATTGTTACGGCGAAGACTGCCGCGCCGAAGCGCAGCGAAGGCGGTCCCGCTCGATCCCCAGCCAGCCCCCGGTGTCCACCGGACGCCCAGCCCCCGCACCCGCCTGTTTCGAGGCTGGATAAAGCTTTCCCCGCGGGGCCCTCTTTCCCTACGCTGCACCTGATGGAACCCAGCGTCCCCACGACCGCTCCCGACAGCGCCCAGCGCGTCGAAGCCGAATTGGTCCGCCAGGGTTACGCGGATCTGCCCGCCGGACTCGGGGCCACCGTGCTTGCCACGGGCGGCCTCGCCTGGGTCGCAGCCAAGCCCGACACCGGGAACCTCGTCTGGGTCTGGTTGGGCCTGATGACCCTCCTGAGCGCCAGCCGCGGCCTCTCCGTCTACCTCTACCGCCGCACCGCCCACGGTCCGGGGCGCCACCGGCCGTGGAACCGCCTCTTCATCCTGGGCTCGGCCCTGGCTGGCCTCGGCTGGGGCTTCGCCGCCTGGGTCTTCTACCCGATCCTCTCCGTCGAGGAACTGCCGCTGCTGATCCTCATCGTGGCCGGCATCACCGCCGGTGCCACCCGCTCCCTCGGGCCGAACCTCCCCGCCTGCTGGGCCTTCCAACTCCTGAGCATGGCCCCGCTTATCGCCCGCATGCTCCAGGGCGGCGGCACCGCCCATTCCATCATGGGCGTGCTGGCCGTGCTCTACACGGCCTTCCTCATCGCCATGGGCCGGAGCTACCACCGCAGCCTCAGCAACTCCCAGCGCCTCGGCTTCGAGTTCGCCGATCTCGCCGCCGAGCTGCGCGAGGAGAAAATCCAGATCGACGCCCTCAACCGCGACCTGATCGAGGAGGTCGCCTCCCGCCGCCAGGTCGAAGCCGAGCTGCGCGCCGCCAAGGAGCGCGCCGAGGCCGCCAACCAGGCCAAGGGCGAGTTCCTCGCCACCATGAGCCACGAGATCCGCACGCCGATGAACGGCATCCTCGGCATGCTCGACCTGCTCAACACCCCCGCCCTCACCCCCGCCCAACGCGAACAGGTCGACACCGCCGCCGCTTCCGCCGACTCCCTCCTTCGCTTGCTCAACGACATCCTCGACTTCTCCAAGATCGAGAGCGGCCGGCTCGACTTCGAATCCATCCCGTTCCGGCCCGCCGCCGTCGCCGAGGACACCCTCGACCTCCTCCGGCCCCGCGCCGCCGCCAAATCCCTCGAACTCGACTTCGCCGCCGAGCCCGCCGCCCGCCTGCGCGTCCTCGGCGACCCCATGCGTTTCCGCCAGGTGCTGCTCAATCTCGTCGGCAACGCCGTGAAATTCTCCGAACACGGTCAGGTCGGCCTCCAACTCCTCGGCGCCGAGGCCGAGCCCGGCCGCGTGCGCCTGACCGTCCGCGTGCGCGACCACGGCATCGGCATGAGTGAGGAAACCCGCGCGCGCCTCTTCGAGCCGTTCCGTCAGGCCGACAGTTCCATGAGCCGCCGCTACGGTGGCTCCGGCCTCGGCCTCGCCATCTCGCAGAAACTGGTCGAGGGCATGGGCGGCCAGATCACCGCCCGCAGCGAACTTGGGCAGGGCTCCCTTTTTGAATTCACCCTGACGCTGCCCACCGCGAAGGAACGCAACACCCCGCTCCCCTTCGCCGTCAACTCCACCCTCCCGAAGCAATTCGACGCCCGTATCCTCGTGGTGGAGGACGACGTCGTGAACCAGCGCGTCATCACCCTGATGCTCCAGCGCCTCGGCCTGCACTGCCAAGTGGTGCCCGACGGCCCGTCCGCCCTCAACGCGCTCGAGGCCGGCGCCTGGGATCTCGTCTTCATGGACTGCCAGCTGCCCGGCATCGACGGTCTCGAGACCACGCGCCGCGCCCGCCTCATGCTCGGCGGCCGCGAACTGCCCATCGTCGCCCTCACCGCCAACGCCCGCGCCGAGGACCGCACCGCCTGCCTCGCCTCGGGCATGGATGACTTCCTCGCCAAGCCCGTCCGCTCCGACGCCCTCCAGACCTGCCTCGCCCGCTGGCTCCACCCGGCGTCCTGAGCCATGTGCACCCGCTACACGCTGGCGGCTTCCCGCGCCGCGCTGGCCGCCCTGCACGCCGTCCTCGCCGACGCCCTCGCCGAGGACTGGACCCCGCGCTACAACGTGGCCCTGACGCAGCGTATGCCCGTCCTCACGCGCCGCGACGGCCGCGCCACCCTCGACCTGCTCGCGTTCGGCCTGCTCCCGCCGCCCCACCCCGACCGCCCCAAGCCCGCCCCCCTCGCCAACGCCCGGGCCGAAACCGTGCTCGAGAAACCCACCTTCCGCGGCGCCGTTCGCCACCGCCGCTGCCTGGTCCCAGCCGACGGTTTCTACGAATTCGAGAAACAGGGCCGCACCCGCCTGCCCCATTACTTCACGTTGGCGGACCGCCGCCCCTTTTTCTTCGCCGGCCTCTGGGAACCCGCGACCGACCTCGCGCCCGCCAGCTTCTGCATCGTCACCACCACGCCGAACCCGCTGGTCGCCCCCGTCCACGATCGCATGCCCGTCATGCTCGGCCCCAACAGCGGTCCGGCCTGGCTCGGCGACGAGCCCCTCGACCCCGCCCGCCTCGCCCAACTCTGCCGCCCCCTCAATCCCGATCTCATGGCCACCCACCGCGTGGACTCGGCGGTAAACCACGTTCGCCACGAATCCCCCGACTGCATCGCCCCCGTCGCCGGATTGTCGGGTTAATGCGGGAGGCTCCCAGCCCCTTCGGATTTCAGTTTTAAGACCTCACGTTTCAGGTCTCTCCTCCAGCCCGCGTCCGCCATCCCCCTTTGCGCTTTACGAGCCCAACCCCACTCCCCACAACCTTGGGCTCGTGGCCACACCCCCGCAGCACGACGCCCAGAGCATCCACCAAGCGATTGACCGCGTTGCCTCCGCCATTGCCACCCGCCACGCCGGCACCGAGCGTCTCCTGATCCTCGGCATCGCGAACGGCGGCATCGAGTTCGCCCGCCGCCTCGCCGCCCGCCTCAAGCAGGCCGGCCTGAAGCCGGGCACCGGCACCCTCGACACCTCCTTCCACCGGGACGACATCGGCGCCAACCCGATTCCGAAGGAACACGCCCCGACCCTCATCCCCCACGACGTCAACGGCGCCACCGTCATCCTCGCCGACGACGTGCTTCACTCCGGCCGGACCCTGAAGGCCGCCCTGGACGAACTTTTCGACCACGGCCGCCCCACCGCCGTCGAGCTCGCCATCCTCGTGGACCGCGGCGGCCGCCTCCTCCCTTTCGCCGCCACCTACTGCGGCCTCACCCTCGCCGCCGGCCCCACTGAGAAAGTCCGCGTCCGCCTCGACCCCGCCGACCCGAAAAAAGACACCCTCGTCACCGAGCCCGCGAAAAAAGCGAAGCCCGCGCCGGCCCGCCCCTGACTTAAACTTAAACGTCCTCCTTAAACTCTCCCTTTCCCCGTGCCCTGGCATCGCAAACACCTTCTCACCATCGAGGAACTCAAGCGCGCCGAGATCGAGCAGATCCTCGCCACCGCCGCCGCCTTCCGCCGCGTCCTCGACCGCAAGGTCAAGAAGGTCCCCGCCCTCCGCGGCAAGACCATCGTCAACCTCTTCCTCGAGCCCAGCACCCGCACGCGGATCTCCTTCGAGATGGCGGCCAAGTTCCTCAGCGCCGACGTCATCTCCTTCGACGCCTCCGCCTCCAGCACGACCAAGGGCGAGACCCTCCGCGACACCGCCCAGAACATCCAGGCGCTCAACGCCGACATGATCGTGCTCCGCCACGCCGCCAGCGGCTCCCCGCTCTACCTCAGCAAGGTCCTCGGCATCCCCGTCGTGAACGCCGGCGACGGCGCCCACGAGCACCCCACCCAGGCCCTCCTCGACGTCTTCACCATGCGCGAGAAGCTCGGCGACCTGAAGGGCCGCAAGGTCGTCATCCTCGGCGACATCCTCTTCAGCCGCGTCGCCCGCTCCAACATCCACGCCCTCACCAAGCTCGGCGCCGATGTCACCATCGTCGGCCCCTCCACCCTCGTCCCGCACTGGTTCGAGTCCATGGGCGTCCGCGTCTCGCACAACCTCCGCACCGCCCTCGCCGACGCCGACGTCGTCATGCTCCTCCGCATCCAGCACGAGCGCCAGGGCGTGAGCCACTTCCCCTCCCTCGGCGAGTACACCAGCATGTTCGGCCTCAACTACACCCGCGCCAGCTGGGTGAAGCCCGACGCCATCATCATGCACCCCGGCCCGATCAACCGCGGGGTCGAGATCGACAGCGACATCGCCGACTCCCCCCGCAGCGTCATTCTCCAGCAGGTTACCAACGGCATCGCCGTCCGCATGGCCGTCCTCTACCTCTGCGCCGGCGGCCAGCCGGAGCAAGTCCTCACCCCGGTCGAGTGATTTCCATCCCAAGCCAATTTCCCCGCGGATCACACGGATGAACACGGATAAAAACACCGCCAGCATCCCTCCGCGACCATCCGCGTAACCCGCGGTAAATTTCCTCATGCCTTCCCTGATCATCAAAAACGGCCGCGTCATCGACCCGGCGTCCAAGCGCGACGCCAAGGGCGACGTCTTCATCGCCGACGGCAAATTCGTCAAGACCCTGACCCCCGCGCAGAAGAAGCAGGCCAAGGTCATCGACGCCAAGGGCCTCGTCGTGTGCCCGGGCCTCGTCGACATCCACGTCCACTTCCGCGAGCCCGGCCAGACCCACAAGGAGACCATCCTCACCGGCTCGCAGGCCGCCGCCGCCGGCGGGTTCACCACCGTGGTGTGCATGCCCAACACCTCCCCCGTCGTCGACAACGCCGGCACCGTCGCCCTCATCAAGTCCGTCGCCGCCGCCGCCCCCGTCCACGTCTACCCCACCGGCTGCATCACCGTCGGCATGAAGGGCCAGGCCCTCGCCCCCCACGGCTCCCTCCAGAAGGCCGGCGTCGTCGCCCTCACCGACGACGGCCTCTGCGTCCAGTCCAACGAGCTCATGCACCGCGCGGTCGAGTACGCCAAGATGTTCGGCCTCTCCATCCTCGACCACTGCCAGGACGAGTCCATGACCGAGAAGGCCGTGATGAACGAGGGCGTCGTCTCCACCCGCCTCGGCCTCAAGGGCTGGCCCCACGCCGCCGAGGACATCATCGTCGCCCGCAACATCATCCTCTCCCGCTACACCGGCGCGCACATCCACATGCAGCACATCAGCTCGGCGCACTCCGTCGAGCTCATGCGCCAGGCGAAGAAGGACGGCATCAACGTCACCGCCGAGGCCACGCCGCACCACATCGCCTTCACCGAGGACGCGCTCGCCACCTACGACACGCATTTCAAGATGAACCCGCCGCTCCGCACCGAGACCGACCGCCTCGCCATCATCGGCGGCCTGCGCGACGGCACGCTGGACTGCATCGGCACCGACCACGCCCCCCACGCCCCCGAGGAGAAGGACAAGGAATTCGACTACGCGCCCAACGGCATCATCGGCCTCGAGACCGCCCTGCCCGTGTGCCTCGATATCCTCGTCAAGAAATCCAAATTTCAGCTCAGCCACGTCATCGACCTGATGACCCGCAAGGCCGCCGACATCCTGAAGCTCCCCGCCGGCACCCTCACCCCCGGTGCCTGCGCCGACGTGTGCATCTTCGACCCGGGCGAGGCCTGGCTCTACAACACCTACGGCGCCTTCTCGAAGTCCATCAACTCCCCCTGGGACAAGCAGACCCTCACCGGTCGCGTGAAAACCACCATAGTCTCCGGCCAGGTCGTCTACCAAAACGGCAAGATGCTGGTGTGAGCCTGGAGCCGCCGCCACGGGTAAACCGGGGGCCGCGGCCCAAGCTACTGGTGCAAAGTGGCGCCCGCGCCGTCTTCGCGTTGCGTGATTTCCCCGTTTAGCGCCCTCATCCTTGGTGTCGCTCCACTCCACGCTCGCCCGCTCGTTTCTGATCCGTCACGATTCACCAAACGCGATTACCATGTTTGTCAGTCCATACGAAAAAGTGGGAGGGCTGGTGTGGTTTCCTCGCATGCTCCGGAAGATCCGGTTGCGCGCCGAGGGCCGGCTGCCCGAGGAATACCACGCCTACATGGGCCTCGGCTTCGATCGCCGGTGTTTGCGGTTCCTGCGGATCGAGCATGAGGCGCTGGTCGCCCGCGTCCTGGCGGGCGGTTCCGATGATGAGATCCTCGAATGGGCTTGCACCCACGGCCATCGCCCAAGCGAGACCGAGATCCTCGTGTGGAACGAGTATATGATCAAACGGGGCTGGCGGGATACCGATGCCCCCGCCAGCGAGTTCCCCGAATACAAGGAGCAGTACGGCCTGGGACATCGCAGCGATATCCTGACGTTCTTCGATTTCTATGAGGTGGATGAAGGCAGAAGGCCCTGAACCGCACCGGGCCCAGGCGCCCCATCCCCTCGCCCCGGCCCACTCGCGGGGACGGGACGTGGGGTCCCGCCCATCATGCGCCCGATGAAAACCGTGTACCCCACGCGGGTAGATACCTGGCTCGCCTGCCTCCTCATCGGCGCACCGCTGTTCGCCGTCACCCTGGGGCTCTTTACCCTCACCTACTCGATCGGCGCCGGCGTCGTGGTGATAGCAACCGGCCTGCTCGTCGGCGGAATGATCGCCGCCCTGACCCTCCCGTGCCGCTACACGCTGTCTAACGAATCATTGAAAATTCAATCCGGCCTGATCGAAGAGGAAGTGCCGCTGCGCGCTATCCGCGGCGTCGAAAAAACCATCTCCCTGTTCGGCGCCCCGGGCCTGTCCCTCCGCCGAGTGAAGGTCACCTTGCAGGAAGGTTCGCGCGTGATTTCCCCAGAAAATCGAGACGCCTTCATCGCTGACCTCGAAGCCAGACTTCATCCCAAAAACCACCGCGATCCCTCGGTTTAGCTTTTGCGCTTTTTGCGTTTTTAGCGGCCAATCCCCCCATGCCCGCAGCCCGCCTCACCGCCTCACCGCCTCCGCGCCCGTCCTGCTCGTCCGCGATGTCGTCGCCGCGGCCCACCACTACCGCGACGCCCTCGGCTTCGCCTACGACCGCTTCTGGGGCGAGCCGCCGAATTTCGTCATCCTCCGCCGCGACGGCCTCCAGCTGATGCTGAGCCAGGCCCCGGCCAACGCGATCCTCACGCCGCACTGGAAAGTCAATCATGGCATGTGGAACGCTTATTTTTGGGTGAACGATGTCGACGCCCTTCACGCCGAGTTCACCCAGCGCGGCGCCAGGATCGACTACGGCCTCGGCAACAAGCCCTACGGCATCCGTGAATTCGGCGTCCAGGACCTCGACGGTCACGACCTCGCCTTCGGCCAGCCGGCCTGATTACGCCGCGGCGAAACCTTATTTCGGCGCCACGCTCTGGTCGTGCAGCTTGGCCGCCTCGACCACCGTCTTCACCAGCTCCGGCAGGGACACCGGCTTCAGCAGATAACGGTACAGCGCCGCCTCATTCACGCTGCGCAGCAGCATCTCGGGCTTCATGTAGCCGGTGACGAGCACCCGCTGCATATCCGGATATTCCTCCCGCGCATCCACCAGGAAACTCAGGCCATTGCCGCCCGGCATCAGGTGGTCCGAGACCACGACCTTGAAGGCCCGCTTGTGCAGCAAAAAGCCGGCTTCCTTGGCACTGGTCGCCGCCGCCACGTCGAAAAACGGGGACAACGCCTCCGCATACAGGTCGAGCAAGGGCTTCTCGTCATCCACCAGGAGGACAGCCCCGCGCGAAGATTTGGGGGCTTCCGGGGTCGGGTTCTCCATGGTCATGCCCCGGCATGCTGGAAGTGCTTTACCGCATGGCAAACCCAAATGCGGCTATTCGCCCCTATCCACCTGCGGGGCCGATGATTGCTTGCCACTGGCCCGGCGAAATTTATTCGTAAGGGAGGAATGGACAACGTTGACCTGCATGCCGCTGCCCGCCGGGGCAGTTTCGCCGAGTTTCCGCCGGACTATCTCTCCGCGGCCAGCCTCACGGCGCGCAACGCCTCCGGCAACACCCCCCTGCATATCGCGGCCAAATACGGCCACCTCGGCCAGCTCCCGGCCGCCGTCCTCACCCCCGCCCTGCTGCTCGTCAAGAACGACGCCGGCTACACCCCCCTTCACCTCGCCGCCCGCGAGGGCACCCTCACCGAGTTTCCCGCGGCCCTGCTCACCCGCGACTATCTGCTCACCCGCTCCAACAGCGGCCTGACCCCTCTCCACCAGGCCGCCGCCGCCGGCCACCTCGACCAGCTGCCCACGGGCCTGCTCACCCTCGATCTCGTGCTCACCAAGACCGATTCCGGCAACAGCCTCCTCCACGAGGCGGCCGAAAACGGCGCCCTCGATCGCTTCCCCGCTCAATTTCTCACGCACGCCACCCTCGTCTCCCCCAACATCAGCGGCGAGACCGTCCTCCACACCGCCGCCCTCAACGGCCATCTCGACCAGATCCCGCCCCACTTCCTCACCGCCGAGACCCTCCTGCAGAAGACCGCCAACCACGACACCTGCCTCCACGCCGCCGCCATCGCCGGCCACCTCGACCAGATCCCCCCTGAGGTCCTCACCCACGACCACCTCGTCCTCGCCAGCAAGTCCGGCCACACCCCGATCCATGCTGCCGCCGAGTCCGGCTTCCTCGGCCAGATCCCCCGCGAGCGCCTGACCCTCGACCTGCTCATCTCCCGCAACGACTTTGGCGACACCCCCCTCCACGCCGCCGCCGTCGAGGGCCACCTGAAGGATGTCCCCCGCGAATTCCTGAACCGCGCCACGCTCATGATCCGCAACTACACCGGCGGAACCCCCATCGGCGCCGCCATCCACAACGGCCACGCCGACCAGTTGCCCGAGGAGTTCCGCCCCAAGCCGCCCACCCCCTTTCAGAAGTTTCTGTACCGCACCGGTTTTTCCCGCCCGCCCTACTCCTGAACCGGCCGGAAACCGGTCCTGTGCATATCTTGGCTGAAACGAGTGATAAGCGTTTTGCCGCTCGCCTCGCCCCCCGGTTTTCCCTCCAATCCGGCCTCCTTCTTTTCACCGAATGAATACCAGCATCACCGCCATCACCGCCCGCGAAATCATTGATTCCCGCGGCAATCCCACCGTCGAGGTCGACGTCAAGCTCGCCTCCGGCCACTTCGGCCGCGCCGCCGTCCCCTCGGGCGCCTCCACCGGCGAACACGAGGCCATCGAGCTCCGCGACGGCGACAAGGCCCGCTACGGCGGCAAGGGCACCCTCAAGGCCGTCGGCAACGTGAAGGGCAAGATCGCCCCCGCCCTCCTCGGCTTCGACGCCTTCGACCAGATCGGCGTCGACCAGGCCATGCTCAAGCTCGACGGCACCAAGACCAAGGCCAAGCTCGGCGCCAACGCCATCCTCGGCGTCTCCATGGCCACCGCCAAGGCCGCCGCCGCCGCCGCCGGCATCCCCCTCTACAAGTACCTCGGCGGCCCGAACGCCAAGGTCCTGCCCGTGCCCCTCATGAACATCATGAACGGCGGCGCCCACTCGGACGCCCCCATCGACTTCCAGGAGTTCATGATCGTCCCGAAGAACTTCAACTCGTTCGCCGAGGCCTTCCGCGCCGGCGCCGAGGTCTTCCACTCCCTCAAGAAGGTCCTCAAGGCCAAGGGCCTCCAGACCGCTGTCGGCGACGAGGGCGGCTTCGCCCCCAACCTCGCCTCCACCACCGACGCCCTCGACGCCATCGCCGAGGCCGTGAAGGGCGCCGGCTACAAGCTCGGCAAGGATATCTTCCTCGCCCTCGACGTCGCCGCCTCCGAGTTCTACGTGAAGGAGAAGAAGACCTACGTCTTCAAGAAGTCCGACAACCGCTCCTTCACCGGCGACGAGTTCGTCAGCTACTACCAGGACCTTTGCGCCAAGTATCCCATCGTCTCGATCGAGGATGGCTGCGCCGAGAACGACTGGGTGACCTGGAAGAAGCTCACCGACGCCATCGGCTCCAAGGTGCAGCTCGTCGGCGACGATCTCTTCGTCACCAACGTCGAGTTCCTCCAGAAGGGCATCGACACCGGCACCGCCAACTCGATCCTCGTCAAGGTCAACCAGATCGGCTCCCTGACCGAGACCTTCGACTCCATCGCCCTCGCGCAGCGCAACGGCTACACGACCATCATCTCGCACCGCTCGGGCGAGACCGAGGACGTGACCATCGCCGACATCGCGGTCGCCACCAACGCCGGCCAGATCAAGACCGGCTCCGCTTCCCGCACCGACCGCGTCGCGAAATACAACCAGCTCCTCCGCATCGAGGAAGAGCTCGGCAAGAGCGCGATCTACGCCGGCCGCCTCTGAGGCGCACCCTTTACGGGACGGTACTACCCCGCCGCCCCGTAAGTACACACACAGCAAGGAAAGGCCGGACGCCGCAAGGCGCCCGGCCTTTTCCATTTTAGTTTTGTAGGGCGGAGTCGCCCGGAACCATTTCCTCCCGCCGCCATCTCACCCTTGCCCGGCCCGCGCCAACACCCCAACCTCATTCCGTGCCCGCTCATCCCCGCTTTCTCCTGTCCTGCCTCTGCGCCATCGCCCTTCCCGCCCTGCTGGCCGCAGCCGAGCCCACGCCCGCGCCCCCGGCCGAGCCCAAACCCGCCGTCGCGCCCGCCGCCGACCAGCCGCTCGTCCTGCCCAAGCTCGAGGTCACGGCCCAGCGAACCAAGCAAATCGACAAGGATCTCAAGCGCCTCGACAAGATGATCAACCGCGAGCGCAAAAAAGTGAAGGCCACCGACCTCGACAAGGCCCTCAACAACGAGAAGGTCTCGAGCGCCGCCGCCATCTTCGGCGGCAACTCCGCCACCCACCTCTCCGCCGTCGCCGCCAGCCGCGTCATGCTCATGGAGCAGGAACGCATGGTCCTCGAGGCCATGAAACGCCCCGCCACCCTCGAGGAACGCGCCATGATGGACGCCGAGATCGAGCAGCTCCGCCTCACCCGCCGCAACCTCGACGACCCCGCCGCCCAGCGGTGAAGCGAGTGGTCCACGGCGAGGTCGCCGTGGCTCCAGATTATGGCGTGCGGGCGACCCCGCCCGCGGGGTTATCACTCCACCCGCAGCACATACCCCCGCAAGTACTCGCTCTCCGGCATCGTCACGAGCACCGGGTGATCCGCCGGCTGGTGACAGAATTCCAGCACGTGCACGCGCCGCTTGGCGTCCGCCGCCGCCTCGCCGATCACCTCGCGCAGCTGCGTGTCCTGCATGTGGTGCGAGCAGGTGTACGTCGCCAGCACGCCACCCGGCGTGAGCGACTTCATCGCCCGCAAATTCAGTTCCTTGTACCCACGCATCGCGCCGTCGAGGGCGCTCTTCGACTTCGCGAAGGGTGGCGGATCCAGCACGATCAGGTCCCACGCCGCCGGTTCGTCGCGCTTCGCGGTGAACCAGTCGAACACGTTCGCGCCCTGGAAATCCGCCTGCACGTCGTTGCGCTCGGCGTTCTTCTTCGCCTGCGAGACCGCGTCAAACGCGCTGTCCAAGCCCAGCACCCGCGTCGCGCCGGCCTTCGCGCAGTGCAGCGCGAACGAGCCCTGGTTGCAGAACGCATCCAGCACCCGCCGCCCGGCCGCGTATTTCGCCACGACCGCATGCTGCGCGCGCTGGTCGAGGTAGAACCCCGTCTTCTGCCCGTTCTGCAGGTCGAGCCAGTAGTCGAAGCCGTCGATGGTCACCCACCGCGGCTCCCACGCCGCGCCCGTCCGCGTGTGCACCTCGCTCGCGAGGCCCTCGAGCTTGCGGATGTTCGCATCGTTCCGGAAAATAATCTCCGTCGCCCCCGTCAGCTCCGCCAGCAGGTCGCCGATGAGACCGCTGCGCTGCTCCATCGCCAGCGTCTGGATCTGCGCCACCAGCGTGTCGCCGAACTGGTCCACCACCACGCCCGGCAGATCATCCGACTCGCTCCACACCAGCCGCTGAAACGCCTGGTGCGGGAGGGGCTTTGCGCCCCGACGTTCCACCGCCCGCGTGATCGCGCCCCGCAAATACGCCTCATCAAGCTCGACGCGCTCCCGGCTCAGCCGCCGCCACACGATCTGCGACTTGCTGTTGTAGATGCCCGTGCCGATGAAACGGTTCGTCCGGTCACGCAGTTCCACGACCGCGCCATCCTGCTCGGCGGGCAGCAGGGCCTCGCATTCGTTGGCAAACACCCAGGGGTGGCCGCCGAGGACGCGGGAATTGGCATTGGGCTTGAGCTTCAGGCTGGCAGACATGTCCGGACTGTTTCCGGCTTACCGGGCCCTGGGAAGCAAAAACCCCGCCCCAAGGTGGAACCCGGCCTCCGGACGGGTTTGCCTAGCCCCAGGCAGCCTAACGACGTCCCGCGCCGCAACCTGCCGTCGCTCAGTTCAGGTGAAAATAGCACAGCCCGCTCGGTGGGCTCACGCGCGGCGAAGAGTCCTGCCCCTCGGTAACCCGCACCTGCACCAAACGGTCCGACGACCAATCCGCCGCCTCCACCGGAGGCTGGTGCCGCCACGCCCGCCACAGGTCGGCCAGCACGATGCCGGCATCCGCCTTCAGCTTGGCCATCACGGGGTCTTTCATACCTCTCTCCATCGTCTCATTCCACCCTCGGCTTGAGCCGGATTTCAGCGCGTAATCCGCGCATGATTGACCGAGGCCAGCAAGGCCCCGCTCAGGGCGACAATGAGTAAAATGATCACAGCGGCGGTCATGCCCCCTCCTACGGCACACCTGGCCGGCACTTTACCCCAAAAGTGCCCCGCCCGCCCCGACGCCCCCCGGCTCAAATTTGGCTTCCCCTTCCCGCCCCACCCCCGTTTCCTGTCCAACTCTCCCTCTCCAACCGCCCTCTGTCATCCGTCGTCCGCCCTCCGTCCATGTCCCCCGCCCAGGAAATCGCCCGCCGTCGCACCTTCGCGATCATCTCGCACCCCGATGCGGGCAAGACGACGCTGACCGAGAAGTTCCTGCTCTACGGCAACGCCCTCCACCTCGCCGGCTCCGTCACCGCCCGCAAGAACCAGCGCGCCACCGCCTCCGACTGGATGGAACTCGAGAAACAGCGCGGCATCTCCATTTCCTCCACCGTCCTCCAGTTCGACTTCGCCGGCTGCGCCGTCAACCTCCTCGACACCCCCGGCCACAAGGACTTCTCCGAGGACACCTACCGCGTCCTCACCGCCGTGGACGCCGCCCTCATGGTCATTGACGCCGCCAAGGGCGTCGAGACCCAGACCCGCAAGCTCTTCGAGGTCTGCCGCCGCCGCGGCGTGCCGATCTTCACGTTCATGAACAAGTGCGACCGGCCGACGCGCAACGCGCTCGACCTGCTCGACGAGTTGGAAAGCGTTCTCGGCCTCCAGTCCTCGCCCGTCATCTGGCCCCTCGGCAACGGCCCCACCTTCAAGGGCGTCATCGACCGCCGCACCAAGGAGGTCCACCTCTTCGAGCGCGTCCCCGGCGGCAAGTTCCAGGCGCCCGTCAATGTCACCTCGCTGGAGGACCCCGCCGTGCGCGACAAGCTCGACGACTACACCTACAACGAGGTGAAGGAACAGCTCGAGATGCTCGACGGCGCCGGCCACCCCTTCGACCTCGACGCCGTACGCCGCGGCAAGCAGACGCCCGTCTACTTCGGCTCCGCCGTGAACAACTTCGGCATCGAGCTCCTCCTGAACGGCTTTCTCCAGGACTCCGTGCCGCCCGCGCCGCGCACGTCCGTCAGCGTCTCGGTCCCGGGCATGGCCCAGCCGACTACCGCGCGCGAGGTGCCCGTCGACGACCCGAAATTCTCCGCCTTCGTCTTCAAGATCCAGGCCAACATGGACCCGAAGCACCGCGACCGCATCGCGTTCTGCCGCGTCTGCTCCGGCAAGTTCGAACGCGACATGGTCGTCACCCACCAGCGCACGGGCAAATCGGTCCGCCTCTCCTCCTCCCACAAGCTCTTCGGCCAGGAACGCGAGACCGTCGACGTGGCCTGGCCGGGTGATGTCATCGGCCTCGTCGGCCACGACGCCTTCGGCATCGGCGACACCCTCACCACCGACCGCAGCATCGTCTACGACGCGATCCCGCGCTTCCCGTCCGAGGTCTTCACCTACATTTCCAACCCCAACACCGGCGACGCCAAGAAGTACCGCGCGGGCCTGGAGCAGCTGTTGCAGGAAGGCGTCGTCCAGTCCTTCTCGGCCAAGAATGCCCCCGCCGGCGCCACCCTGCTCGCCGCCGTCGGTCCGCTGCAATTTGAAGTCGTGCAATGGCGCCTCCAAAGCGAATACGGCGCCGAGTCCCGCCTGACCCCCACGCCCTGGACCGTCCTACGCTGGCTGCAGATCCCGGATTCCATGCAGACCCCCAACAAGGGCTTCGACTTCACCCGCCTCATCGTCGCCACGGGCGTCAGCTTCGGCTCCGACAAGTTCGACCACCCCATCGGCCTCTTCCCCAACGAGTGGACGATGCGCTACTTCACCGAGAAGAACCCCGAGATCAAGCTGCTCGAACTCCCGCCCGAACAGGCGACGTAATCGGTTCGATCTCTGTAGAGCCGGGTCGCCCCCGCCTTTTGCATCGCCTCCCGCCCCGCTTTCCCCAGCCTGCGGCTTCATGCCCCACACGCTCTTCCCCACGGCCTTCGGCACCTGTGGCCTTGCGTGGAACGACACCGGCCTGACCGGCTTTCAGTTGCCCGAGGAAACCGAGGCCCTGACCGAGCAGCACCTGGGCGCCAAGGCCCGCAGTCAGCGCGCGACCGAGGCGGCTCCCGACTGGGTTCAGAAACTCATCCGGCGCGTCCAGTTACATTTCGAGGGCACGCTGCAGGATTTCACCGACGCCCGGCTGGACTGGTCCCGTGTGACCGATTTCCAGCAGGCCGTCTACCTGCACGCCCTCGCGATCAGGCCGGGTTACAAGAAAAGCTACGGCGAAATCGCCAAGCTCATGGCCCTGGGTCACGAGGCCGCCCGTGCCGTGGGCACCGCTCTCGCCACCAATCCCTGGCCGCTGATCGTCCCCTGCCACCGCGTCGTCTCCGCCAGCGACAAGATGACCGGCTTCTCCGCCCCCGGCGGCGTGCGCACCAAAACGCGCCTCCTCACCCTCGAAGGCGCGGAGTTGCTGTCGGAATGACCTCCTCCCTGTGGGCCAGCCACCTGGCATGAAACCCGCGCTTCCCTACGACCCCGCCGCCGCCGTCGCCCACCTCCGCGCCGCCGACCCTGTCCTGGCCGCGCTCATCCACCGGATCGGCCCCTTCTCGCTGCAACTCACCCCGACCCGCAGCCTGTTCGAGGCCCTGCTCCGCTCCATCGTCTACCAACAGCTCCACGGCAAGGCCGCCGCCTCCATCCACGGCCGGGTGCTGGCGGAATTGAAAAAAGCCGGCGGCCCGACCCCGGCCGCCGCCGCCGCGACCTCCGACGAGGCCCTGCGGGCCGCCGGACTCTCCCGCAACAAGCACCTCGCCGTGCGCGATCTCGCGGCGCGCTGCCTCGATGGCACCGTGCCCACGCTGGCCGCCGCGCGGAAACTGCCCGACGACGAACTCATCACCCGCCTCACCGCCGTGCGCGGCATCGGCCCGTGGACCGTCCACATGCTGCTCCTCTTCCACCTCGGCCGGCCCGACGTCATGCCGACGGGCGACTTCGCCATCCGGCTCGCCTTCCAACGGCTGTATCGCCGCCGCACCGCGCCCACGCCCGCCGCCATCCTCCGTCACGCCCGCGCCTGGCAACCCTGCCGCTCCGTCGCCAGCTGGTACCTCTGGCGCTCCCTCGACACCCCCTGACCTTCCCTCCACGTCCATGAACCAAACCACCGCCCCGTTCCGCGCCGACAGCTACCCCGAGCACACCATCGGCCGGCTGATGGAAAATCCCGTCGCCGTTTTTCCCGGCCACCTGAGCGTCGCCGAGGCGGTCGAGCGCGTCCGCGAACTCGCCACCAAGCGGCTCTTCACCTACTGCTACATCGTGGACGAGGCGGAAATCCTGCAGGGCGTCGTCACCATGCGCGATCTCCTCCTGCACGACCGCGAGGCCCGGCTCGACGCCTTCATGCTCCGCAATCCCTTTGTGCTGCGGCCCGAGTACCCGCTCATGGAGGCCATGCGCCAGACGGTGAACCGCCACTATCCTTCCTACCCCGTCTGCGACGACCGGGGCATGCTGCTCGGCATCGTGCGCGGCTCGCGCATCTTCGAGGAACAAGCCGTCGAGATCAGCGCCCAGCCCGGCGCCATGGTCGGTGTCGAGCGCGAGGAACGGGTCAACACCCCCTTCCTCCGCAGCCTCAAGTTCCGCCACCCCTGGCTGCAGTTCAACCTCCTCACCGCGTTCATCGCCGCGGGTGTCGTCGGGCTTTTTGAGGGCACCATCGACCAGATCGTCGTGCTCGCCGTGTTCCTGCCTGTGCTGGCCGGCCAGTCCGGCAACACCGGCTGCCAGGCGCTCGCCGTCTCGCTCCGCGGTCTCACCCTCGGGGAGCTGAAACCAGGCCGCGAAAACCAGTTCCTCGTCAAGGAGGCCGCCCTCGGCCTCGCCAACGGCGCGCTCGTCGGCATCACCGCCGGCCTCGGCATGTTTTTCTACGCCACCTGGCAGCAGACGGCGGTCTCCCCCTACGTGCTGAGCGCGATTGTGTTCCTCTCCATGGTGGGCAGCTGCTTCCTCAGCGGCGTCTCGGGCGTCATGGTCCCCCTCACCCTCAAGAAATTCGGCGCCGACCCCGCCACCGCCTCCAGCATCTTCCTCACCACCGCCACCGACGTGGCCAGCATGGGCTTCTTTCTCGGCATCGCCACCCTTTGGCTCATGTAGGGCCGGTCTCCGACCGGACCAGCCAGGGGCGCGGGCTGGCAGGCTCCCTGCGGGCCGCCCGCCCCCCGGCGCGTTCGCTGTTGTGTCATAATCCGCCGGCCCTAGCGTCGGGACAATCTCCCGCCCCATGCCTCCCAAAATGCGCGCCATCGTCAAACCTGCGCCCGGCCCCGGACTCATCATGACCGAGGTGCCCGTGCCCCGGCCCGGCCTCAACGATGTCCTGATCAAGATCCGCAAGACCTCCATCTGCGGCACCGACGTCCACATTAACAAGTGGGACGCCTGGGCCGCCCGCACCATCAAGCCACCCCTCGTCATCGGCCACGAATACGTCGGCACCGTGGCGGACGTCGGCGCCGGCGTGAGCGGTTTCACCCTCGGCCAACTCGTCACCGGCGAGGGCCACATCGTCTGCGGCCACTGCCGCAACTGCCTCGCCGGCCGCCGCCACCTCTGCCCCAACACCATCGGCGTGGGCGTGAACCGCGACGGTGCCTTCGCCGATTATGTCTGCGTGCCCGCCTCCAATGTCTGGAAGATCCCCGCCGGCCTCGACCCCGATGTCGTCTCCTGTTTCGACCCGCTCGGCAACGCCGTCCACACCACCCTGTCGTTCGACATGGTCGGCGAGGACGTCCTCATCACCGGCGCCGGCCCGATCGGCTGCATGGCCATCGCCGTCGCCCAGCACGCCGGCGCCCGCCACATCGTCATCACCGACATCAACGACGGCCGCCTCGAGCTGGCCAAGAAACTCGGCCCCATCCGCGCCGTCAACGTGGCCCGCGAAAACCTCTCCGAGGTCTGGCACCAGGAACTTGGCATGACCGAGGGCTTCGACATCGGCCTCGAGATGTCCGGCAGTTCCGCCGCGCTCAACCAGATGATCGACAACATGGTCATGGGCGGTCGCATTGCCCTCCTCGGCGTACACCCGGCCGAGGCGATGGTGGACTGGAACAAGATCGTTTTCAAAATGCTCCACCTGAAGGGCATTTACGGCCGCGAAATGTTCGAGACCTGGTACAAGATGACCGCCCTCGTGCAGGGTGGCATGGACATCACCCCCGTCATCACCCACCGCCTCCCCGTCGCCGACTTCCAAGAGGGGTTCGAGCTGATGGGCTCCGGCCGCTCCGGCAAGATCATCCTGAATTGGGAATGAAAAAGAACCCACGCAAAGGGTGAACCCTGGGATATCCGGAATCTCCGTCTCTGTGTCCTCTGTGTCTCTGTGGTTAAATCAATAGCATGAACCCCGCCTTCACCGCCCACCTCAAGCAAACCCTCGCCGGCATCGACTCCGCCGGCCTGACCAAGCGCGAGCGCATCATCACCACCCAGCAGACGGCGCATATCGCCGTCTCAACCGGCCAGGAGGTCCTGAATCTCTGCGCTAACAACTACCTCGGCCTCGCGAACCACCCCGACCTGATCGCCGCCGGCCACGCCGCCCTTGACCGCTGGGGCTACGGCCTCGCCTCCGTGCGCTTCATCTGCGGCACCCAGCAGATCCACCGCGACCTCGAGACCGCCCTTGCCCGCTTTCTCGGCACCGACGACACCATCCTCTATTCCTCCTGCTTCGACGCCAACGGCGGCCTGTTCGAAACCCTGCTCGGCGCCGAGGACGCTGTCATCTCCGACGAACTCAACCACGCCTCGATCATCGACGGCATCCGCCTCGGCAAAGCCCAACGCTACCGTTACAAGAATACCGACCTCGCCGACCTCGAGGCCAAGCTGAAGGAGGCCGACGCCGCCGGCGCCCGCTTCAAGCTCATCGCCACCGACGGCGTGTTTTCCATGGACGGCACCATCGCCCCGCTGCCGGGCATCTGCGACCTCGCGGACAAATACCAGGCCCTCGTCATGGTCGACGACAGCCATGCCGCCGGCTTCATGGGCGCGACCGGCCGCGGCACGCATGAGCACTGCGGCGTCATGGGGCGCGTGGACGTCTTCACCGGCACGCTCGGCAAGGCCCTCGGCGGCGCCAGCGGCGGCTACACCAGTGGCCGGAAGGAAATCATCGACCTCCTCCGCCAGCGTTCCCGCCCCTACCTGTTCTCCAACACCATCCCGCCCGTCGTCGCCGGCGCGACGCTGAAGTGCCTGGAAATACTCACCGCCTCGACCACCCTGCGGGACAAACTCCACGCCAACACCGCCTACTACCGCGCGGGCCTGACCTCGGCCGGCCTGACCATCAAGCCCGGTACCCACCCCATCGTGCCGATCATGCTCGGCGACGCCGTGCTCGCCCAAAAGGTCTCCGCCCGCCTGCTCGAGAAAGGCGTCTATGCGGTCGGCTTCTTCTTCCCCGTGGTTGCGCAGGGCCAGGCCCGCATCCGCACGCAGGTCTCCGCCGCCCACAGCCGCGAGGACCTCGCCTTCGCCATCAACGCCTTCGCCGAAATCAAAGCCGAGTTCAAATTGTGATCCCCACTGTCCGACCGGAGCGCGAGCGAGCCGCCCACTCGTCACGTGACATCAGCTAGTTTCTTCCCTTCCATCTCCCAAAACCCGCCATGCCCTCCGCCGCCAAACTAAAGCTACTGAAGGCCGCCGCCAAAACCGCCGCCGGCCGGGCCTACGCGCCTTATTCCAAATTCCGCGTCGGCGCCGCCGTCCTTACGGAATCGGGCAGGATATTTGCCGGCTGCAACGTGGAGAATGCCTCCTACGGCCTCTGCAACTGCGCCGAGCGCTCCGCGATCTTCAGCGCCGTCTCCGCCGGCGAGCGCAAATTCAAATGCGTGGTCGTCTACACGCCCACCCAAACGGCCACCGCCCCCTGCGGCGCCTGCCGGCAGGTGATCTTCGAGTTCGGCCCCAAGATCCGCGTGATCTCCTTCTGCGCCGGCCTCGACCGCATCGACACCGCGATCAAGTCCCTCCTCCCCGCCGCCTTCGGCCCCGCCGACCTGGCTTGAGGAGTTCGATCACTCTGGATCCATGGAAACCAAGCATGCCGTGGTCGACGACATGCAGGTGCATTACTCCTTCACCGGAAACAATGACTGTCTGATTATTGTCACGGCACCAACGGCGACTGGGGCCTTGATGTTTTGCTGGAGACCCGAGGATGGTTTCAGAGCTGAATCCCTCTGGGAGGACAACCGCTACGGGATTGGCACTAGGAAAGACATTCCACTGAGCGAATTTCCCATTGAAAGCACCCTCGCCAAGTTCAATCAAATCCGACCCCCGCTCGAATCAGAAGACTTGGAGCGGATTATGGCATTGCTGCATCAAGCAAAAGCAGTCGACGGAGCCCACTGATACCGCGCCCCCTTCCTTATTCCTAATTGAATCGGAACGCATGTAGGGCGGGATCGCCGAATCCCGCCTTGTTCGAGGATGAAACGCATTCAAGGCAGGGTTCGAAGACCCCCGCCCTACATGCTCACAGCGAATCCGTGAACTTCCTCAGCTCCTCCGCGTACCGCGGGCCCGTGAAATCCGCGAGGCCGCTGTGCGGTCCGCCGTCCACAAACAGGTACGCTTTGCGGCTCGTGGCCGCCTCGTAGAGCTTCCGCCCGTGCCAGAAGGGCACCGTGCCGTCCGCAGTGCCGTGGATCACCATCACCGGACACCGCAGCTCCGGCATCTTCCGCAGATTCACAAACTTGTCCCCCGGGAACACCGGGATATGCGTCATCACGCGATAGGCGCTCACAAACGCGCCCTGCAGCACCAGGCCCGCCACCGGCTGCTTTAGGGCCAGCTCCACCGCCGGCCCGCCGCCGAGCGAGTAGCCAAACGGCACGATGCGGTCCGCCGGCAGGCCGAGCTTGGTCCGCATGTAGTTGTAACCCAGCTGCGTGTCGGCATACAAATTGCCCTCGTCCGGCGTGCCGCCGCTGAGTCCGTACCCGCGATAATCAATCGCAAACACCGCATAGCCCGCCTGCACAAATGCCGGGATGTAGTCGTTGAGGCTGCCGAGGTCCTCGTAGTTGCCGTGCAGGTAAAGCAGCGTGTGCTTGGCCGCCGGATTCGGCCAGTGTCGCGCGTACACCGTCACCCCATCAGGCGCTTTCAGCGCGATGATCTCCGGCCCCGGCCCGTATTTCAGCGGCGGCCGCGGGAACATCATGCTCAGCGACAAATGGTGCGCGCCCACGGCGCACACCACATACAGGCCCGCCAACAGGAGCAGGATGCGACCAACGCTGGAAAGGAGTTCAGGCATTTTCCGCATGTCAGCCAACCCGGGCGACAATCTCCCTCCCGCGGGACCCGGCAACGCTTCGGCTGAATTCCACGCGGTGCACGTCAGGGATCCGCCGGCGACTACTTGCCCACGAGCACCACCACCGCGGCCAGCACCCCGGCCCGCGGCACCTCGTGCTCGCTGCGATCGGCCATGGTCCGGATCTTCACCACACCCTTGGCCAGTTCGTCACCGCCGTAGATCAGCGCGAATTTCGCCCCCGACTCCGCGGCCGCCTTGAACTGCTTGCCGAAGGCCAGGTCCTTGAAGGGATAGTCGACCCGCATCCCGGCCGCGCGCAGCCGCTGGATGTCGGCAAAGGCCGCCGTCCGCTCCGCCTCGCCGCCGATCACGACGTACACATCCGGCGCATTCACGAAGGCCGGCGCCAGGCCGCGCTGCTCCAGCAACAGCCCCGTCGTCACGTCACCGATGGCAAAACCCACCGCCGGCAGGTCCGGGCCGCCGAGCTTCTTCACCAGATCATTGTAGCGCCCGCCGCCGGCCAGCGCCCGCAGGTCGCCCTTCCGGTCAAAGGCCTCGAACACGAAACCCGTGTAGTAGGCCAGGCCGCGCACTACGCCGAGGTCCACGGCGATGAAATCCTGCAAGCCCATCGCGCCCACGCCGCCCAGCACCTTGCGCCAGTCGGCGAGGCGGGCGGTGATCTTCTCGGACGGGAACGGCGCCAGCGCCGCCTCCAGCTCCGCCAGGCTCTTGATCTTCAGAAATCCCAGGATCCGCTGCTTCTTGCCCTCATCGAGCGCGCCGTGCGCCTCGCTGTAGCCCTTGAAGGCATCGTCGCCCATCTTCTCAAAACGGTCCACCGCGCCCAAAATGCCCCGCGTCTGGGCCTCATCAAAACCGAGCGCCTCCAGGAAAAAGAACCACAGGTTCCGGTCACTCAGCCGCACGTAGAAATCATCCTTCGTCAGGCCGAAACCCGCCAGACACTGGATCAGCAGGGCGATCAGCTCGATCTCCGCCTCCGGGCCCGCCTCGCCGAAGATATCCGCATTAAATTGATTGAAGGCCCTTAAGCGGCCCTTCTGCGCGCGCTCGTAGCGGTAAAACTCGCCGATGCTGAACCACTTGATCGGCCGCTTCAACGCGTTGGCATTGGCCCCGACCATCCGGCACACCGTCGGGGTCATTTCCGGCCGCAACGACACCTCGCGACCGCCCTTGTCCGTGAAACTGAACAACTGCCCCTCGATCTCCTCTCCCGACTTGGTCGTATACAGCTCAAGGGGTTCCAACACCGGGGCATCATATTCCTGAAACCCAAACGCGGTGGCAGCCGAACGCCAGCCACGGAAGATGTGCTGACGACGGGAAAAATCTTCCGGATAAAAATCCCGGAAGCCTGGGAGCGACTGAAAGCCGGCCATGCCTGACGGCGGGGGGCTTAGTCAGCCGAGGCGGCCGGCGGCGGATTGGACTTCAGCTTCTCGAGGCTCAGCGCCTTGATCTTCTGCTTCAGAATCTTACCCGACTTGAACTTCACCACGGCCCGCTCCGGAATGACGACCTCGGTCTCGGGCTTGTTCGGGTTGCGGCCCACCCGGGCTTTGCGCACCTGAACCTCCAACACACCGAAGTTACGGAGCTCGACGTTGCGGCCGGCGGCCAGCGCATCCATCACGATATCAAGGGTCATCTGGACCGTGTCTTGAATTTGTTTCTGCGGAAACCCGGTCTTCTCGTAGATTTCCAGGACGATCTCACGTTTGGTCAGGTTGGTGGACATGGCTTGGCGGGGGTTAAATTTGATCCGTGGAGCTTTCTGGCCCAAATAATTCACCACCCAGTGCTTGCGTCAATCGCAAAGCCGCACAAAGGCTAGGACTCCTCCCATGCCCGATCCCAAGGCCGTCAACACCATGTTTGCCCGTATCGCGGGGCGTTATGACCTCGCCAACCACCTCCTGAGCGGGGGTGTGGACTTCTGGTGGCGGCAAAAACTCGTCCGGGCCGTCCATGACTCGCACAGCCGGGTGATTTTGGATCTCGCTACGGGTAGCGGAGATGTGGCTTTCGCTTTGGCCGACGGCCTCCCGCCTGGCACCCGCATCACCGGGATGGACTTTTGCCAGCCCATGTTGGACCAAGCCGTCCTCAAACAGGCCCACAACCCCCGCTGGGCCCCCCTGGCCTTTAAACCGGGCGACGGCCTGGCCCTCCCCCTCCCCGACCACGGTTTCGACGCGGTCACCATCTCCTTCGGCCTGCGCAACATGGCCGACCGGCACAAGTCCCTGACCGAGATGCGCCGGGTCCTGCGGCCCGGCGGCCGGCTCTTCGTCCTCGAATTCTCCCAACCCTACTTCTGGTTCCGCCCGTTCTATTACGCGTACCTGAAATTCATCCTGCCCACCGTCGCCGGCCTCGTGACGGGCGACCGCTCGGCCTACGAATACCTGGGCGGGTCGATCGAACAATTCCCCGACCGCGCCGCCATGAGCGCCGAGATCAGTCGCGCCGGCTTCACCTCGGTCCGCGCCACCCCCCTGACCTTCGGCATCGTGGCCCTCCACGAGGCCACGGCCTGAAGGTTGAATTTTCGGGATCCGCGGGCGTCCGCGTTATCCGGGGCAATGTTCCCGCCGGACCGACGCCTCAGTTAAACGACTTCCCGCACCCGCACGTGCTCTGCGCGTTCGGATTGCGGATCTCAAATCCCTTGCCCTGCAGACCGTCGTCGAAATCGATGCTCGTCCCGCTCAGGTAGGCCAGACTCGTCGGATCCAGCAGCACCTGCACGCCTTCGCTCTCGATCGTCTGGTCCTCGGCCTTCGGCAGGTCGAATGACATGCCATACTGGAACCCGGAACACCCGCCGCCTTCGACGAAGACCCGCAATTTTTTCTGCGGATCGCCCTGGGCGGCATGCATGGTCTGCACCTGGCGGGCGGCACGGGATGTCAGGGTGATCATGCGGCGCAACGTAGGCCCGCCGACCGCCCTGTCAACCTGCCCTTCCGTCCGCAATGCAAGCCGGAAGCAGGAACCGTGCAATATTCTCGCAGAATTCTTGCCACTGGTCGGAGCCCGCGCTTTCCTGAACGCGTGTCAGCGCTCAAGAACATCTTCACCGAACTCCAGTACGACCTGACCCGCAAGCTCGCCGAAGGCGGTATGGGCGTCGTCTACGAGGCCACCCAAAAGGGTTCGGGTAATTTCCGCAAGACCGTTGCCATCAAGCTGATCCGCGAGGAATACTCCAGCATCCCCGAGTTCCAGAAGAACTTCATCGGCGAGGCCCGCCTTGTGGCCGACCTCATCCATACCAACATCGTCCAGACCTACCACCTCGGCCAGATCGGGGGGCAGTATTTCATGACGATGGAATTTGTCCGCGGCGTGAATTTGGAGCAACTGATCGAGCGCCACGCCGAACTCGGCCGCCAGATCCCCGTGGACATGGCGGTCTTCATCGCCTCCCGCGTCTGCCGCGGTCTCAGCTACGCCCACAACAAGCGCGACGCCGACGGCCGCCTCCTCGGCATCGTCCACCGCGACGTCAACCCGAAGAACGTCATGCTCGCCGTCGAGGGCGACGTGAAGCTCACCGACTTCGGCATCGCGAAGGCCCTCGACCTGATGTATAACGAGGAAGGCAAGGTCATCCCCGGCAAGGATGAGTACCTCTCCACCGAGGGCGCCAGCTACGCCGTCACCGACGGCCGTTCCGACCTCTTCTCCCTCGGCATCGTGCTCACGGAGACCCTGCTCGGCCGCAATATTTTCCGCGGCGCCAGCCGCCTCGAGTCGCGCCGCAACATCCTCACGATGCCGCTGCCGAAGTTCGCCACCCTGCGCAGCGACATCGACCCCAAACTCGAGGCCATCCTCGCCCGGATCCTCCAGCGCGACCGCGACAAGCGCTACCAGTCCGCCTACGAGCTCCTCACCGACCTCGAGCTCTACCTTTACAGCGACCGCTATGGTCCCACCAACGAGAAGCTCGCGGTCTACCTGGCCGAGATCTTCCCCCCTGATAAACCCGGCTCGGCCCCGTCGTTTCCCAGCATCTTTCAGGCCCGGGCATAACGGGACGCCCCCGTGATCGTATGAGCGGCCCAGGACTCAACCAGAGCTTCCAACAGCGGCAGACCCAGCAGCTCATGCTGGCGCCGCAGATGCGGCAGTCGCTCAAGATCCTCCAGGTCGCCGCCCTCGACCTCCGCGCCACCATCCAGGAGGAACTCCAGGCCAACCCCACCCTCGAGGAGATGCCGATGGACGACATCAGCCTCGAGAAAAACGCCACCAGCGGCGACGAGAACACCGGCCGCGAGGACGACCCGCGCGAGGAAATGGACTTCTCCAAGGACCTCAAGATGCTCGAGCGCATCGGCCAGGACTGGCACGACCACCTGTCCGATACCGGCGGGGTCCGCCAGACCACCGGCGAGGAGGACGAGCGCCGCCAGCACTTCTTCGATTCCCTTACCACCGACACCTCGCTGCAGCAGCACCTGATGGAACAGGCCGAGATGGCCGATTGCTCCGTGCCGGCCCACGAGGCGCTCCGCTACCTCATCGGCAGCCTCGATGACCGCGGTTACCTGACCGCCACCCTGCCCGACCTCGCCCTGCTCGCCAGCCTGCCCCTCAGCACCGTCCAGGAGGCCGCCAAGCTGCTCAAGACCTTCGATCCGCCCGGCATCGGCGCCGAGAACCTCGGCGATTGCCTCCTCATCCAGCTCAACCACCAGGGTCGCGGCAAGACCGTCGCCGCCCGCATCGTCCGCGACCACTTCGAGCTCCTCGTCCGCCGCCGCATCCCCGATCTCTCCCGCAAGATGGGTCTCTCCCCCGAGATCATCCAGGAAGCCATCGGCATCATCGGCGCCCTCGACCCGGCCCCGGGCCGCCGCTTCGCCGACGACTCCAACCGCGTCGTCGTGCCCGATGTCACGGTCGAGAACGACAACGGCATCTGGATCGTCCTCCTCAACCAGGATTACATCCCCCGCCTCCGCCTCAGCAGCACCTACCGCGACCTCATCGCCAAGGGCAAGCTGAGCAAGCAGGAGAGCGACTACCTCCGCGAGAAGCTCCGCTCCGGCAAATTCATCATCAACGCCATCGAGCAGCGCCAGCGCACCATCGAGCGCATCACCCGCGAGATCATCAAGCACCAGAGCGAGTTCTTCGCCGAGGGCGTCTCGAAGCTCAAGCCGCTCACGATGACCCAGATCGCCGACATCATCGGCGTTCACGAGACCACCGTCAGCCGCGCCCTCGCCAACAAGTACATCAAGACCCCGCACGGCGTCTTCGAGATGAAGTTCTTCTTCACCTCCGGCTACCAGTCCGACGCCGGCGCCTCCGTCGCCAACACCAGCGTGAAGGAGATGATCGCCGACATCATCGCCGGCGAGGACCCCGGCGCCCCCCGCAGCGACCAGGAGATCGTCGGCCTGCTCCAGGAAAAGGGCCTCAAGATCGCCCGCCGTACCGTCGCGAAATACCGCGAGGAACTCGGCCTCCTCCCCAGCAACCTCCGCCGCCGCTACGACTGAGGTGGCTATAATATGTAGGGCGGGGGCGCCGACGGAGGCTTGGCGGAGATGGCGAAGCAACCTCGCCTCGGGCGCGGCATCGCGTCCGGACAAAGGCGGGGTTCGGCGACCCCGCCCTACAGCTCAAAGCACGCCCTCCCTCAGCGCGCCAGCTCCTCCGCCCGCCGGTACTGGGCCCGGAAATGATCCGCCAGGTCGCTCGCCAGCCGCACCTCGTCCACCTTGTTCTTGGCGTTCAACGCCACCTTCACGCGGCTGAACATCTCCGCGTAGTTCACGACCGACAAATCCGTCAGCACCGCCAGCGCCTGCTCGCGTTTCGCCGGGTCGAGGCCCGGCGCGTTGATCGCCCGCCAGGCGGCGGCCAGCTCGTTGTGCGTGTCGATGGCCATGACCCGGATCACGAACGCCATTTCGCGAAACAGGCCGCCGGTCCAGGCCGCGTTGTAGACGAGCGGTGACTCACCCGCGTACGGGTTGACGTCCGGATCGGAGCGGTGGGCGGCGAACGCCGGGTTCGTGTAGAAATCCTTGCGGATCGGCAGCCGGCGCAGGGCGAAATGACCGGGACCGCCCGGGGTGCCGGGTTTGAAATTCCAGAGCTTCTGCCCCTCGATCGACATCACGTATTCCAGAAAAGCCACCGCGATCGCCCGGTTGGGCGCGCCACGCATCAGCGCGATCGGATCGGGTGACAGCGTCGTGCCGTCCACCGGCATGTGGAACCCCAGCCGCTGCCGCCCGCTGCGCTCGGCCGAGCTCTGCTCCTGGTAACGCCCGTAGAAATCGATGCACATGCCGACGGCACAGTTGCCCGCCGCCACGTCGATCGGCGGCTTCTGCGAGGAATCCGTGAAGTAGCGCGCATTGGCCCCGATGAGCTGCAGCAGCCGCAGTCCCTGCTCCCACCCCTGTGTCACGGCCTGTTTTTCGAGGGACGCCTTCGGTTGGCCCGTTGCCGCGGCCAGCCGCGCCCACTCCCGGTAGATCTGCTCCTGGATGATCGTCTCGAAGGACTTGGCGATCGAACCGCTCTTGGTCGGGTCGCACACGGCCACCTCGCCGAAGAGCCGCGGATTCGTCAGGTCCGCCCAGCCCCGGGGCGCAGGGACGCCCAGCCGCTCCAGCGAATCCAGATTGTACAGCATGCCGTGGCCGCTGAGCACGGGCCCAAGCCAGCGGCCCGCCTTGTCGCGATACGGCTCCCCGGTGTAGCTCGCCGGGATCACGTCGTCGGTGAACCACTCCGGCTTCGCCTGCAACAACCCCGAATCCACGATGCGGCCGGCATCGGCCTGCCGGATGAAATCATAGGTGCCGCCGCCGAAAAACACATCGATCCCACAGCCGACTTCCGAAGCCATGAATTCCTTTCGCGCCGCGAGCGCCTCGGGGCTGGCGTCCTTGGCCAGCCGGCCGTTCGCAAACGCCGCCTGCACGTCGATGCTCCAGGCCTTGCCCAGCTTCCGCGTCCAGTGGTTCTGAAATGACGACACATACTCCGACTCCAGAAAGCGCGCGATCTCGCTCGTGCCGCCGATCACCCGCCAGTCGATCGTCACCGTCTGCCCGGTCCTCGCCCGGTACCACTCCTGGAAGCCCTGCGCATACTCCTGCCGGATGGCCTCGTTGTGCGGCGTGATGATCACCACCGTGCCGTCGGCCTTGCTCGCCGCCGCCTTTTTCGGCCGCAGCACAAAGGGCAGCGCGACGACGGCCACCAGCGCCAAAATGATCAGCACGCGGTTCATGGCGCGGGGTCAGCCCTCACTCCGTCAACACCACCACATCCTCCGGCTCGACCGTGGCGTAGAGTTCCCCGCGGCTGCTGCCGTCCACAAAGCGCGGGTTGCGCTCGAAGATCTTCAGCTTGGTCCCGTTGGTGGTTACGAAATCATACTGCGCCACCTCGCCGAGGTACACCGAGTCGCCGATGCGGCCCCGCACGACGTTGCGCGCCTCCGCATTCCGGTGCAGTTCCCAGCACTCCGGGCGGATGGAAACCGTGACCTCGGCCCCCACCGCCGGCGGCTTGGCCGGATCGCCGAAGATGCCGTCAAATTTGCCCACCTCGGTCTCCACGGTCACAAAGCCCGCCGCGATGCCCAGCACCTTGCCGGGCAGGAAATCCGTCTCCCCGATGAAATGGGCCACGGTCTTCCGCGTGGGTCGCTTGTAGACGTCGCGCGGCGTGCCCACCTGCAGGATATGGCCGCTCTCCAGGATCGCCATGCGGTCGGCGATCGAAAGCGCCTCCTTCTGGTCATGCGTCACGTAGACGGTCGTGAGCTTGAATTCCTTGCACACGCGCCGGATCTCCGTGCGCATCTCGAGCCGCAGCTTCGCGTCAAGGTTGGACAGCGGCTCGTCGAGCAACAGACAGCGCGGCCGGATGACCAGCGCGCGGGCCAGGGCGATGCGTTGCTGCTGGCCGCCGGAAAGCTGGTTGGGTTTGCGCTCGGCGTATTTCTCCATGCGCACGGATTCCAGCGCCTCGCCCACGCGCCGCTTGATCTCGTCGGCCGACACCTTGCGCTCCTCCAGTCCGAAGGCGACGTTCTCCGCGACGCTCATGTGCGGCCACAGCGCATAGCTCTGGAACATCATGCCGGTGTTCCGCTTGTGCGGTGCCAGCCGGGTTACGTCCTCGTCCCCGAACAGGATCTGACCCTTCTCCGGGATGTAGAACCCGGCCAGGCTGCGCAGGAGCGTTGTCTTGCCGCACCCGCTGGGCCCAAGGAGGAAAAACAGCTCCCCGGGGTTGATGGTCAGGTCGAGCCCGTGGAGCGCGACCACGCTGCCGAACTGCTTGGTGAGTTGCTTGACCTGGATGGAAATCATGAGGTGCTCGCGCTTCCCGAGGCAACCCACGCCCCCGGCCAAGTCAAAGCGATTAACCCGCCGCCACTTGGATCCCCCCCGGCACCACGGCATCGGCCCCTGATCCCTGGTCCTTGAAACTTGTTACATGACCCCCGGCACTTGGCACTTGGCACTTGTTCCCCGGTACTTTGATGTACCTCCATGCCCTCCCTGAAAGGCCCGCCCGAGCTCAAGCACCTCGATCACGTCCTCGTCACCCCGCTGGCGATCAAGCGCCGCATCGCCGGCCTGGGGGAACAGTTGAATGCGGACTACGCCAAGAAGGACCTGATGGTGATCGCCATCGTCAACGGCGCCCTGATCTTCACCGCCGACCTCCTCCGCCAGATGCGCAGCCCCCTGCGCCTCGACTGCCTCCGCGCCTCCAGCTACCACGACGGCACCAAGGCCGTCGGCGAGCCCCGCATCGTGGACTCGATGAAACTCGACGTGCGCGGCCACAACGTGCTCCTCGTCGACGACATCCTCGACACCGGCAAGACCCTCGCCGCCGTCGCCGGCATGATCAAGGACAAGGGCGCCCTCTCCGTGAAGACCTGCGTCCTCCTCGACAAGAAAGCCCGCCGCGCCGTGCCCTTCGAGGCCGACTACGTGGGTTTCGAGATCCCCAACGAGTTCGTCGTCGGCTACGGCCTCGATTTCAACGAGCGCTACCGCAACCTCCCCTGCATCGGCGTCCTGAAACCCAAGTACTACGCCGGCCTGGTCTGATTGGAGGGCCCGCGTCCCTGCGGGACGCATGGCGGCGGCGGGTTTCGCCCGTGAGCACCGGCGTGGCCCCTGCTGCACGGTTCGCCTGCGTAAAAGTGGCGGAGAGAGAGGGATTCGAACCCTCGATAGAGTTTCCCCTATGCAGCTTTAGCAAAGCTGTGCCTTCAGCCACTCGGCCATCTCTCCGAAACTGAACCGGCAGGCAATCGGGCGGGCGCGGCGAGTGCAAGGGCTTTTTCCCAAGGGCAGGAATACCCTTTCGCCCCGGATTGCACCGCTATCCCGGGCTGGTCAGCGCCGGATGGGATAGCGCCCCTTGGCGCAGATTGGCGGTAAACCGGATTGGTCTGATTTTATCCGTGTTAATCCGTGCCCATCTGTGGTTAAAAAATCCGTGGCTGCCCCCCTCCTGCTCGATTTCGCCCACCTCACCGTCCCGCGCGGCGACCGCTACATCCTGCGCGACTTCTCGCTCCAGATCCGCCGCGGCGAGCACGTCGCCCTCCTCGGCCCCAACGGCTCCGGCAAGTCCACCCTCGTCAAGGCCATCACCCGCGAGATCTACCCGGTCGACCGCCCGGGCCTCCGCTTCCAGCTCCTGGGCCAGGACGACTGGGACGTGAACGACCTGCGCGGCCACTTCGGCATCGTCGCCCTCGACCAGCTGCACAACCTCTCGCACGAGGTCACCCTCCGGCGCGTCACCGCCCGCGAACTCGTCCTCTCAGGCTACTTCAACAGCCTTGGTCTCTGGCCGCACCACCGGGTGAAGCCGGCCCAGGAAAAACACGCCCGCGCGATCCTGCGCTTCCTCGAGATCAGCCACCTCGCTCACCGGCCCGTCTCCGAGATGTCCTCCGGCGAGCAACGCCGCGCCATGATCGGCCGCGCCCTCGTGCACGATCCCGGGGCCCTCGTTCTCGACGAGCCCACCAACAGCCTCGACCCGGGCGCCGTGCGCGAATTCCGCGACCTGCTCCGCCGCCTCGCCCGCGCCGATCGCACGCTCCTGCTCGTGACGCACCACATCGCCGACGTCATCCCCGAGATCGATCGCGTGATCCTCCTGCAGGACGGCCGCATCGTCGGCGACGGCCCCAAGGCGCAGCTGCTGACCTCGGCCCGCCTCTCGCGGCTGTTCGGAGCGAAGCTGCAGGTCGTGCGGAAGGGCCGGAGTTACGACGTGACCTGATAGCAGGGCGGGGTCTCCGCCTGCGACCGCCATAGCCTTGGCGACGGCTGAACCCCGCCTCGAGCGTGGCATGACCTTCGAACGAAGGCGGGATTCGGTGATCCCGCCCTACAAAGACAAAGCCCGCGCTTGCGCGCGGGCTTTGGTGGTTTGCTTGGTCAGGCCTGAATTGGCTTAGTAACGGTAATGCTCGGGCTTGTACGGGCCCTCGACCGGGACGCCGAGGTACTCGGCCTGGGCCTTCGAGAGGACGGTCAGCTTGGCGCCGATCTTCTCGAGGTGCAGGCGGGCGACTTCCTCGTCGAGGTGCTTCGGCAGGCGGTAGACGCCGACCTTGTAGCTGTCCTTGTTCTTCCACAGGTCCAGCTGCGCGAGCGTCTGGTTGGTGAAGGAATTGGACATCACGAACGACGGGTGGCCGGTGGCGCAACCGAGGTTCACGAGGCGGCCCTCGGCCAGCATGTAGATGCTGTTGCCCTTCGGGAACGTGTAGAGGTCGTACTGCGGCTTGATCGTGACGCGCTTGGCGTCGGACGTGTTCAGGCGGTCGATCTGGATCTCGTTGTCGAAGTGGCCGATGTTGCAGACAATGGCCTGGTCCTTCATCGCGCGCATGTGCTCGAGCGTGATGATGTCCTTGTTGCCCGTCGTGGTGACGTAGATGTCAGCCGTGCCGAGCGTGGACTCGATCGTGTTGACCTCGAAGCCCTCCATCGCGGCCTGCAGGGCGTTGATGGGGTCGATCTCGGTGACGATGACGCGGGCGCCAAAGCCCTTGAGCGAGAACGCGGAGCCCTTGCCCACGTCGCCGTAGCCGCACACGCAGGCGACCTTGCCGGCGATCATGACGTCGGTGGCGCGCTTCAAGCCGTCAGCGAGGGACTCGCGGCAGCCGTAAAGGTTGTCGAACTTCGACTTGGTGACCGAGTCGTTGACGTTGATGGCCGGGACGCGGAGCTTGCCCTTCTCCATCATCTGGTAGAGGCGGTGCACGCCGGTGGTGGTCTCCTCGGAGACGCCGCGCCATTCCTTGGCGATCGTCGTCCACTTGAGCGGGTCCTCCTTGTGGACCTTCTTGAGCAGGTTCTTGATGACCTGCTCCTCGTGGGAACCGGACGGGGTGTTGACCCAGTCGCTGCCCTCTTCGAGCTCGCAACCCTTGTGGATCAGGAGGGTGACGTCGCCGCCGTCATCGACGACGAGCTGCGGGCCCTTGCCACCCGGGAAGGTCACGGCCTTCAGGGTGAGGTCCCAGTATTCCTCGAGCGTCTCGCCCTTCCAGGCGAAGACGGGCGTGCCGGTCGCCGCGATGGCCGCGGCGGCGTGGTCCTGCGTCGAGAAGATGTTGCACGAGGCCCAGCGGACGTCGGCGCCGAGGCCCTTGAGGGTCTCGATCAGGACGGCCGTCTGGATCGTCATGTGCAGCGAGCCGGTGACGCGCACGCCCTTGAGGGGCTGCGACGGACCGAACTTTTTGCGGACGGAGACGAGGCCGGGCATCTCATGCTCGGCGACGGAGATCTCCTTGCGACCCCACTCGGCCAGGGTGATGTCCTTGACGTGGTAGTCGTTGGTCGGAGCGGGGGAAGTGGTGGTGGGCATGGTGGCGGGTTACTTGATGGCGGCGCGCAGGAGGGCGGCCTTGTTGGTCTGTTCCCAGGGGAGGCCGCTCTTGCCAAAGTGACCGTAATTGGTCGTCTGGCGGTAGATCGGGCGGAGCAGGTTGAGCTCGCTGACGATGTCGGCGGGCTTGAAGCTGAAGGTCTTGGTCACAGCCGCCGTGATCTGCTCGTCGGAGATGCCGAGCTTGGCGGTGCCGAAGGTCTCGACGCGGACGGAGACCGGCTGCGGGTGGCCAATGGCGTAGGCGAACTGGATCTCGGCGTGGGTGGCCAGGCCGGCCGCCACGATGTTCTTGGCGACCCAGCGGCCCATGTAGGCGGCGGAACGGTCGACCTTGGACGGATCCTTGCCCGAGAAGGCGCCGCCGCCGTGGCGGCCCCACCCGCCGTAAGTGTCGACGATGATCTTGCGGCCGGTGAGGCCGGAATCACCCTGCGGGCCGCCGATGACGAAACGGCCGGTGGGATTGATGAGATACTCGGTCTTCTTGGTCAGCATCCGGGACGGGATGACCTTCTTGATCACGTTCTCGATCAGGTAGCTCTCGATCGTGCTGTGCGCCACGTCCGCCGTGTGCTGGGTGGAGATCACGACGTTCACGACCTCAACCGGGATGTCGTTTTCGTAGCGGACGGAAACCTGGGACTTGGCGTCCGGGCGGAGCCACGGGGCCTTGCCGGACTTGCGGATCTTGGTGAGCTCACGGCCGAGGCGGTGGGCGAACATGATCGGGGTCGGCATGAGCTCGGGCGTCTCGTTGCACGCGTAACCGAACATGATGCCCTGGTCGCCGGCGCCCTGCTCGGCCGTCTTCTTGCCCTTCGCCTTCTTGGCGTCGACGCCCTGCGCGATGTCCGGGGACTGGCGCGTCAGGTAGTTGTTGATGAACACCTGGTCGGCGTGGAACACGTCGTCGTTGTTCACGTAGCCGATGTCGCGGATCGCGGCCCGCACGATGGCTTCGTAATTGAGCTTGGCGCTGGTCGTGATTTCGCCGGCGAGGATGACCATGTTGGACTTAACCATGGTTTCGCAGGCGACGCGGCTGTGCTTGTCCTGCGTCAAGCAGGCGTCGAGCACGCTGTCGGAGATCAGGTCGGCAACTTTGTCGGGGTGGCCTTCGCCAACCGACTCGGAGGAGAAAACAAAGGAATTAGCCATGCCCCTTACAACGGCACAAATCACCCTCAGGCAAGTAAAATATCATCGCATCGGGATTCCATGATATATCTGCCACATAGGTCTGTTTATCCTTAAGGCCCACCCGGCTTTGTGCCGTTCAGGGGGGAGCACATCCCATGACGCCTACCCTAGAGACGTCCAAGCCCAGCCAGGTTGGTCGCCGGATCCTGATCGTCGATGACGATCGGTTGAATGTTCGCATCCTGACCAGCATCCTGCGCCCCGAAGGCTATGAATTGCTCTCCGCCCACTCCGGCGAGGAGGCGCTGACGTCTTACGACGCGTTCAAGCCCGACCTGGTCCTGCTTGATGTGGTGATGCCCGGCATCAACGGCTTCGAAACCTGCCGCACCCTCAAGGCCCGCCACGGCGACCTGGTCGCCCCTGTCATTTTCATCACCGCGAAGTCCGAGTCGGACGACATCGTCGAGGGGCTCGCCGCCGGCGGCGTCGACTACCTGCCGAAGCCCTTCAAAGGCCGCGAGGTCCTCGCGCGCCTCCGCACCCACCTGCAAAACCGCCAGCTCGTCGCGCAGCTCAGCGCGGCCAACGCCGCCAAGAACAAGCTCCTCGGCATGGTCGCCCACGACCTGCGCAACCCCCTCGCCTCCATCCGCGGCCTGGCTGACTTCCTCAGCGACGGCACCGTCGGTCCCCTCTCCGCCGACCAGCTCGACCTGGTCCAGACCATCCAGGAAACGAGCCAGGGCATGCTCGCCATGGTCAACGAGCTGCTCGACCTGTCCGTCATCGAGTCGGGTGAGCTCCGCATCCACCCCGAGCCGCGCAGTATCGCCGAGCTCCTGAAAAAATCCGTCTACCTCAACAATATCCACGCCGCCAAGAAGGGCTCGCGCATCGAGCTTGCGCCCCCCGACCCGCAGGTGGAACTCAGCCTCGACGGCGACAAGGTCCGTCAGGTCATCGACAACCTCCTGAGCAACGCCATCAAGTTCTCTCCGCCCCGCTCCGTGATCTCCGTGAGCGCCGGCTACGGCGAGACCGGCTACGCCATCCTGGTCCGCGACCAGGGCCCGGGCATCCCCGAGAACGAGCGCCACAAGCTCTTCCAGGACTTTGGCCGCACCTCCGTCCGCCCCACTGGCGGCGAGAAAAGCACCGGCCTCGGCCTCGCCATCTGCCAGCGCATCATGCTGGCCCACGGCGGCAGCATCGGCGCCGACCGCCACCCCGCCGGCGGCAGCGTGTTCACCATCGCCTTCCCCACCGCCGCATGAGCTCGCCGCGCACCATCCTCCTGACCGACGACGAACCGCACATCCGGAAGTTCATCGGCCTCGTCCTGCGTCAGTTCGACCAGCCCCGCATCCTCGAGGCCGCGGATGGCGCCATCGCCGTCCAGCTCTACGCGCAGGAAAAACCTGACCTCGTTCTCCTCGACGTGAACATGCCCAACCTCGACGGGCTCCAGGCCCTCGCGCAGATCAAGCAGCACGATCCCGACGCCCTCGTCGTCATGCTGACCTCTCTCGCCAACCGCCACACCGTCGAGGAGTGCCTCCGCCTCGGCGCTGCGGACTACATCCGCAAGGACACCCCCCGCGATGAGCTGACCGCCCGTTTCCAGGAAATCATCAGCGATTGCTTCGGCGAACAACCGGTACCCCCCGTATGAGCGCCGCCCGCCCCACCCCGGCCCCCACCGGTTACGCCGGACTCACCGAGGTCCGCTACTCCCTCCCCGACCTGCTGCGCGAGGTGCAGCTCGAGCGCGATGCGCCCGCCTTCGCCATGGAAAAACTCGAGCAGGTCGAGATCGCCAAACTGTTCCAAAAAAACCGCCCCCGCCGTGCCGCCAAATCCGTCAAACCGTGAGTTCCTGCAGCTGGTCCGGGACCACCCGGGCTTCACCGCGCTGACCGAGCTCGAATCCACCGGTTCCAATCACGGCGCCGGCACCCTCGCCCACCTGCAGGCCATTATCGACCACAAGCTCCTGTCCAAGGACGAGGCCTGCCGACTCTGGGCCAACTCCATCGGCATCGCCTACGTCGATGTCCTCGCCTCGGCCATCACCGACGAGGCCGTCGCCAAGATCCCGTGCGCGGTCGCCCAGAAGGTCACGGCCCTCGGCCTCTACCTCATCGACGGCGTCCTCACCGTGGCGCTCGCCACCCCCGCGGACAAGGAACTCGTCCGCCGCCTCGAGCAGATCACCCAGGTCACCATCAGCCCGGTCTTCTGCCTGCCCTGCGAGATCGAGGATGCCGTCGCCATCCACTATTCCACCGAGAAATCCCTCACCGACAGCCTCGCCGGCCTCGAGCAGGACAGCTTTTTCAGCCGCCCGGACGGCACCGGCGACCGCTTCGAAGCCGTGGCGGAATCCGAGTCGCTCATCCGCGTCCTCGACGAACTGGTCTACTTCGCCCTGCGCGAGCGCGCCACCGACATCCACATTGAGCCGCAGGAATTCCAGTCGCGCATCCGCTTCCGCGTGGACGGCATGATGCGCGAGGTCCTGACCTTCTCCCGCAAGCTCCACCGCGCCATCGTCGCCCGGCTCAAGATCCTCTGCAGCCTCAACATCTCCGAGACCCGTTTCCCGCAGGACGGCCGTTTTTCCCTCACCATCGGCACCAACCAGGCCAACTTCCGTTTCTCCGCCCTGCCCACCGTCCACGGCGAGAAGGTTGTGGTCCGCATCCTCGCCGGCACCGGCAAGAAGTCGATGATGACACTCGACAAGATGCTGATCTCGCAGCCGGTCCTGGCCCCGCTGCGCCGCCTGGTGCAGAACCCCAGCGGCATCATCTTCGTCACCGGACCGACCGGCAGCGGCAAGACCACTACCCTCTACTCCGCGCTCCACGAGATCAACCAGCCCGGCATCAACATCTCCACCATCGAGGACCCGGTGGAGATCCAGCTCGCCGGGGTCACGCAAAGCCAGGTCAACTCGCACATCGACCTCAAGTTCTCCACCGTCCTGCGCTCGCTGCTCCGCCAGGATCCCGACGTTATTCTCATCGGCGAGATCCGCGACCTGGAGACCGCCAAGATCGCGACCGAGGCCGCCCTCACCGGCCACCTCGTCTTCGCCACCCTCCACACCAACACCGCCGCCCAGGCCATCGTCCGCCTCATGGAGATCGGCGTGGAACCCAGCATGGTCGCCCCCTCCGTCATCGGCGTCCTCGCCCAGCGCCTCGCCGCCCGCATCTGCGAGCGCTGCAAGGAGGCCTACTACCCGCCCCGGGAGGTGCTCACCAAATACTTCCTCGATGAGGGCCTCGCCGAGGTGCCGTTTTACCGCGGACGCGGCTGTCCCCACTGCCGGGGCACCGGCTACAAGGGCCGCATTGCCTTCCACGAGCTCATCCTCATCACCGAGGAGATCCGCCAGCTCATCACCGAGGGCAAGAGCGCCCAGGAGATCACCCGCGCCGCCTCCCGCGTCGGCTACAAGCCCCTCCGCTACGACGGCCTCCGCAAGGTCCTCCTCGGCCTCACCACCATCGATGAAATTGAGCAGAATTCCTCGTTTGAATGGGCGTCCTGATTCCTCCACGCTGCCGCCGCATGAATCCCGCCGTCGACCCCCAGGCCATCGCCGCCCTCCGCGAGCTCAACCCTGAGGACCCCGCCTTCCTCCGCGAGCTGATCGATGTCTTCCTCGAGGATGTGCCGCAGCGCATCGCCGAGATCGAGCGCGCCCTCGCCACCTCCGACGCCCCCCTGCTCACCCGCGCCGCCCACACCATCAAGGGCAGCGGCAGCAATTTTGGCACCGCCGGTCTCGGCCATGTCTCGTTTGAAATGGAGAAGCAGGGCAAGGCCGGCGCCTTCGCCGACGCCGCCGCCACCCTGCCCGCCCTCAAGACCGAGTTCGCCCTCGTCGCCGAGGCCCTGAAACAATACCGCTGAGACCCTCAGGTTTTCCGCGGATATCGCGGATGACCGCGGATGAAAACCGGCGGTTCCTCAATCCGGTCTTTATTGATCCGCGTGAATCCGCGCTCTCCGCGGAAAATGTCTTGGTCCCTCCCGTGAATACCTGCCAACCGCGGGCGGCGTCAGACCCCACTTCTGCTAGGTTGAGTTTCCGCCCCCGCCCACTTTGCTGGTGTTGCCTCCCCCTCATGAACCGCCGCCTTCTTGCCCCCCTGTTCCTCCTGCTCGCCGCCGTCACCGCGCCTGCCCTGGAGTGGCCAGCCACGCACCTGACGCTGAGGTCCGTTCCGCTCCAGAAAACCGCGGACACCGGCTTTGATTTCAAGAATACCAGCGACCGCCCCGTCACCATCACCAGCGTGGACGTGAGTTGCGACTGCACGGAAGTCACGCCCAGCGCGAAGGTCATCGCCCCCGGTGCCACCGGCCGTCTCCACGTCCGGTTCACGCTCGGCGACCGTCTCGGCGTGTATCGCCGCAGCATCATCGTCAGCACCGACGAGGGCACGCCCCCGGTCGCCCTCACCGTGGAACTCGACGTGCCCGAGGTCGCCACCCTCACCCCCCGCAGCCTCGAGTGGCCGCTCCACTCCGCCGCCACGGAACAGACCGTCGACATCACCGTCATCCCCGGGATCGAGCTGACGATCTCCCATGTCCAGGCCACCAGCGACGCTTACACCCACCGCCTGGAGACGGTCACGGCCGGGCGCGCCTACCGCCTGCACCTCACCCCTCGGTCCACCGCGGAAGTCGCCAACGCCGCCTTCCGCCTGCACGCCACGGCCGGCACCGGCGAGGAACTGATCTTCAGCGCCTACGCCAACGTGCGCTGAGCCGGCCGCACCGGCTCAACCCCCGCCCGCCGCCACGCGGTCCGCTGCTCCCAGCGCCGACAGCGCATAGATCGCGATCATCGCCCCGGCACAGGCCAGCTTGGCCACCCCCGAGACGAGGAAGCCCAGCGCGGCGCCCGCCCCGGCGCGCAACGCCGCCTCGTCGGTCTTGCGCGCACCCCATTTCTCGCCGACGAACGCACCCAGCAGGGTGCCCAGCAACAGCCCCGGCAGCGAAAAAAACATCCCGGCCAGCGCCCCGCCCGTGGCCCCGGCCATGCCCCACTTCCCGCCCCCCAGCATTTTCGTGCCCACGAGCGTGCACCCCAGGTCGGCCAGCACCGAGGCCAGCCAAAACGCCGCGATCCCGCCCACGGCCAGCCCCGTCAGCGTGTCCGGCAACAAGCCCTTCTGCAGCAACACGGCGGCGAGGATCAGCGTCGTCCCGGGCAGCAGGGGCAGCACGCAGCCCACCAGGCCCACCAACATCAGCAGGAAGACAAAGGTCCAGATGGCGATTTCCATGCCGTCAGGACACGGTTCCGGCCCCGGCGGTTGCAAAAACCACCCCTCGCGTGGGTCCGCGACCCGGGGCGACCCGCCCTCTATCGGTACAGCGCGGTCACCGGCGTCGCCGTGAGCACGTTGTACTGGCGCATCGCCAGGCGCCACCACGGCGAGAGCTTGTCGGGCGGCTGTTTCCACAGCTGCTCGTGCAGCCAGTTCATCGACTCCGGATCGAGCAGCAGCGCCAGCTTCTCGCGCGTCGTCAGCTTGTCCGGGCCGTCCGCCAGCAGGCGCCGGCGCAGCTCCACGAAATAACGCCGCACCGAGTAGCTGCCGGGCCGGCGCTGGCGCAGGAGCGACACGTGCACGGCGTTCACGTACGGATCGAGGATGGCCTGCATCAGCCCGAAATCACGCCGCAGCTCGCGGATCGGCAGCATGTGCTGGTAACACTCCCCGAGGTTGCGCTCGAGCTCGGTCAGCTCCGGCGCGGGCTCGGTCTCGTCCGGCGTCAGGAAGAGCCCCAGTTCGCGCGCCCGGCGCCCGAGCTGGGCGCGGCTGAGCAGGATCGAGAGCGGCGCCGACAGCACCAATCCCAGCAGGATCGGCGACAGCCACCAGAAAAAGGTTGGCGCGAGCACGTAGGCCGAGGCGCCCCACACCAGGCCGAAGAGCGTCTGCCCCCAGTGCGTGATGATCGCCTCCCGCCAGTCGGGATCGTCGCTCGCCGTGCGCTGCTGCGTGACCCACGAGACGCCCTGCCCCAGCAGGATGTAGATCACGAACTTGGCGTGGAACATCATGTTGATCGGCGCCAGCAGCGCCGACGCGAGGGTCTCCAGCACCGCGCTGATGACCAGCCGCACCGGGCCGCCGTAGGCCGCGCTGCGCCCGTGCTTCAGCACCAGGCCCACGCTCAGCACCTTCGGCAGGAAGATGAGCGTCATCGTGAGCCCGAACAGCGCCAGCGCCTGGGGCACGGGCACCACGTGGTCGAAGATCATCATGAAGCGTGCGGGATCCGCCGTCCCCTCGTCCATGCGGCCAAACAGGCGGAGCGTGCTGACCAGCATGAAGAGCAGCCAGATGGGCGAGCTCACGTAGCCCATGATGCCCTGGAAGAGATGAAACCGGTTGATCGGGTGGAGATTCGGGGCCGACAGCAGCCAGCTGTGCTGCAGGTTGCCCTGGCACCAGCGCCGGTCGCGCTTGGCGGCGTCGATCAGCGTGGGTGGTCCCTCCTCGAAGCTCCCTTCCAGGTCGTAGGCGAGCCACACCTTCCAGCCCGCCCGGCGCATCAGCGCGGCCTCCACGAAATCGTGGCTCAGGATGCGTCCGCCGAACGGCTCGCGCCCCGGCAGGTCCGGCAGCGCCGCATGCTGGATGAAGGGCGCCACCCGGATCACCGCGTTGTGCCCCCAGAAATTGCTCTCCCCCTGGTGCCAGTAGTTCAGCCCCGCGAGAAACAACGGGCCGTAAAGCCGGCTGGCGAACTGCTGCAGGCGGGCGTACGGCGTGACGCCGTTCACGATGCGCGGGGCGGTCTGCAGGATGCCCACCGTGGGGTTGCGCTCCATCATCGCCACCAGCTTCACGATCGACCCGCCTGTCATGATGCTGTCCGCGTCCAGCACCACCATGTAGCGGTAGTTGCCGCCCCAGCGGCGGAGGAAGTCGGAGACGTTGCCGCTCTTCTTGTTCAGCGCCATGCGCCGCTTGCGGTAGAAGATGCGGCCGAAGCCGTTCAGCTGCTTGCAGAGCTCGGCCCAGGCCACCTCCTCCTGGATCCAGCGGTTCGGGTCGTTGGAATCACTGAGGATGAAGAAATCGAACTCGTTGAGCCGGCCCGTCTGCTCCAGCGACCGGTAGATCACGCGCAGGCCCTCGAAGATGCGGCTGGGGTCCTCGTTGAAGACCGGCATCACGATCGCCGTGCTCCCCAGCGGCAGCTGCGCCAGCGGCTCGTCCCGCAGCGTGCGGCTGATCCGCGCCGTGTCGCCGCGGTTGATGACGTAGAGCCCGAGCAGCGCCGTGCAGAAGCCCGACGCGATATGCGCGAACAGGATCGTGAACAGCACGAGCAGCGGCAGGTCGGCGAGGTTCTCGATCTTGAACGGCCCCTGCCAGAGCAGGTCCGCCATGAACCACGCCGCCAAGGTGGTGAGAAGGAAGATGAGCGAGAAGAACGTCGCGCGCCGGCGGCTCACGCGCGCCTTGTCCACCTGTTCGACTGTGAAGGCGGTGGGCATGGTCAGCGGGTGGCGTAGAAAACCAGGGCCAGCGCGGAGAGGAAGACCGCCCACAGGAGGCTCACCCGCAGGATGGGCCATTTCTCGATCTGCTCGAAGGTCTGGCCCGCCACCTCGGTCAGCGTGCCGAGTTCGATCTCACGCGGCACCATGCTCGTCACGGTCATGTCGGGCCCGGCCTGGATCGAGCGCCGCTGCATCTCCGACGCGAACTCGGGCGGCACGTGCTGCTCGTCCAGAAAGGCATACGGCCAGCGCTCCACGCCGTCCGACAGCAGGAGCGCCACCCGGCCCTCCACGGCTATGCGCTCGTGCGGCAGGTTCTTGTCGCCGAGCAGTTCGCCAAACCACTCGTCCATCATCCGGTCAATCTCCTCGGCTGCCAGCGTGGTCGGGTCGAGCGACGGGTTCTGCTCGTGGCGGGCCGCGGCCCGGGCGATCACCTTCTGCAGGACGGTGATCTGCTGCAGCCGGTTGTGCACGCGGTGGGCGCGCAGGTAGTCCTCGACGCGGATGAAAGCCGCGTTCCACTGGTCTGCTGTGCCGGTGCGCGGCCGGAAGGCGTTCAGGGGGTCCAGAGGTTGCTCCATGTTTCGGTGAGGGTTTGGTCGCCGCGCCGCAGATAGCAGCGCAACTCGATCGGTCGGCGCGAGCCGTCGGCCGCGATCTCAAAAACAGCCCGCCACAAACCTGTGGGCGCAATCCGTTGCACATCGCCCACGCCGATGAGGCGCGCGCCCTCGCCCACGGAGACCACGGCCTTGAGCGGCTCGCCGTCGGCTGCCGTCTCCAGCCCCGGCCCGGCGAAATCCACCACCATCCGCCGGCGGGCCGGCTGGTGCAGCACGGCGCCTTCCCGGGTCGCCGCGACGTAACCGCCGGGCGGGCGCCCGCCCTCCGTGCCGTACCAATGCAGGCGGTACTCATAGCTCAGCGGCTCGCCGGGCACGGGCCGGCGCGCGGGTACCCAGCACGCGACGATGTTGTCGTTGGTTTCGTCGGGCGTCGGCAGCTCCACCAACCGCACCGCGCCCTCCCCCCAATCGCCCACCGGCTCGACCCACGCACTGGGCCGCAGGTGGGAATTGGCTTCGAGATCGTCGTAGTGCGCAAAGGTCCGGTCCCGCTGCAGCAGGCCGAACCCCTTGGGCGACCGGTCCGCAAAGGCACTGGCGCGCGCGTTGCTCGGATTGGACAGCGGGCGCCAGATCCACTCCCCCGCCCCGGTGTGCATCAGGAGGCCGTCGGAATCATGCACTTCGGGCCGGTAATCATCGCGCGACCAGCCGGTGTTCTCGCCATGCAGGAACATGCTGGTCAGCGGCGCGAGGCCGATGACCGCCTCCACCTTCCGGAAATAGAGGGCGACTTTCACCTGCATCACCGTCGCATCGCCCGGCGTGATCACGAAACGGTAAGCCCCGGCCACGCTCGGGCTGTCCAGCAGCGCATGCACGGTGACCGCGGCCGCGCCGGCGACCGGGCGCTCGATCCAGAATTCCGTGAAGCGCGGAAACTCCTCCGGCACCGGCTCGCCGCTGTTCAACGCCAGGCCGCGCGCGGACAGGCCGTAGTGCAGCCCCCGCGCCACGCTGCGGAAGTAGCTCGCCCCGAGAAACACCGCGAGCTCGCTCATCTCGTCCGGCCGGTTCAACGCGTGGTGCACCCGCAGTCCGGCAAACCCCATGTCCGCGGGCACCGCCTCGGGCAGCCGGTTGGGACCGTAGTTGAACAGCGCGGGATCGAAGCGGATGAGCTGCTCCTCGCCCGCCGCCACCTCGTGGATCTGCACCGGCTCGTTGAACAGCCAGCCGGGGTGGAAAAACTGCAGCTGGAACGGCAGGCCCTCCGCCTGCCACCACGCATGGTCGTGGTCAAAATGGATCGCGCGGTGCTGCTCGTACGTCAAGGCCGCCACCCAGGCCGGCACGCGCCGGACGGTGGGAGCGTAGGGCTGCGCGGCGACGTCTTTCGCGCGTTGCTGCAGCAGTTCAAAGCTGAACTCGGCGGCGGTGGTGCGTGGACCGTCAATCAACGCCACGGTCAACGCCAGGAGCTGGAGGACCAGCGTCCCGGCGGACCGGCGCGATCGCCCTCGGCGCGCCGAGACGCGCGCCCTCCAACCATACACCGCCGGCATGATCATTTTCATCACAGGAAATAATTCCGCTGCTTCTCGGAGATCGGCAGCCCGGCCCGCTCCATCACGGCCAGCAGGTCCTCCCAGGCGTCGCGCTTGATCTTCTTCGCGGCGGCCGAGACCAGGCCCTCCTGCCGCAACAAATAGGACGGGTGATAGGTCGCGCGCAACGGCGTGTCCGCGTAGGCGTGCCACGTGCCGCGGGCCGCCCCCATCGACTTGAAGCGGTCGGCGCCGAGCAGGCCGTCCACCGCGGTCTTGCCGAGGGCTACGATCACCTTCGGCTGGATGATGGCGATCTGCGCACGGATGAAGGGCAGGCAGTAATTCATCTCCTCCGCCGTGGGCGGACGGTTGCCGGTCTGGGCCCCGTCGGCGTCCCGCGGGCCCATCTCGGGGCGCCAGTTCAGGATGTTCCCGATGTAGACCTGGCTGCGTTCCACGCCCATCGCCTTGATCATGCGGTTGAGCAGCTGGCCGGCCCGGCCGACGAACGGCTCGCCCTGGTCCTCCTCGTCGGCCCCCGGGGCCTCGCCGACGAACATGATCGCCGCCTCGAGCGCACCCACGCCAAACACGATCCGCTTGCCGGGATGCACCCGTGCCAGGCAGACGGGGTCGTTGAGCACGATCTCGCGCAAGGCCTGCCACTTCGCCGCCTTGTCCCCGTCCGGCAGCACCACGTCGGCGCGGGGCGGCAACGCGGGCTTGGCCACGGTCGCCGGCCGGGCGGGGGCCGGGCGGGCCTCGGCGAGTGGCGCCGATCTCGCTGCGGCCGGTTCGGCATCCAGCACCACGGCTCCGGCCGCGATCGCCTCGCGGAACGCCCCGGCACCGCCTCCGGAAAATTCCGCCCGCCCCACCTCCACCGGCTCATCCGCAAGCACAGCCCGCAGGTCGTCGAGGCTCTCCTGCGAAATCGACACCGTGCGCCGTCCCTCCGCCTTCAGGCGGCGAAGCTCGTCATTCAGCGCCAGCAGTTGTTCGCGGGTGTTCAAGACGAGGCGGCGGTCCGCGTGGCCAGCAGCTTCTCCACGTATTTGCCGAGCAGGTCGAACTCGAGGTTCACCCCCGAGCCGGCCCGTTTCTCGCGGAGGTTGGTCGCAGCCAGCGTGTGCGGGATAAGCCAGACGGCAAACGTGTCGCCCGCCACCTCGGCGACCGTCAGGGAAATGCCATCCAAGGCGATCGATCCCTTGTGGATGAGATACCGGCCGGCACCCGCCGGGGCGGCCACCCGCAGGTAGTGGTCCTTGCCGCGGGCCTCAAAGACCTCGACCCGGCCCAGCCCATCGATGTGGCCGGACACGAAATGCCCGCCGAGCCGCGCGTCGGCCCGGAGGCTGCGCTCCAGGTTCACGGCGGATCCGGGCTTGAGTTCGGAAAAATTCGTCAGCCGGCGGGTCTCCTCCAGCATTTCAAACCCCAGCTGCCCATCCCCGCAGCGGGTGACCGTCAGGCAGCAGCCGTTCACCGCCACGCTGTCCCCCACGGCCACGCCGGCCGGCACGACCCGCGCCGCCAGCTGCAACCCCCACGCGTTCTGCGCGGGGGCAAAGCTCACCACCTGGGCTGTTTCCTCGACCAAACCGGTAAACATGCCCTGATCCTTAAGTGAACGGATCGGCCAGCACCAGAAAAAGTCCGCCGGCATGGTCATTTTGCGCCGCGCTCCGGTTGCGCGGCTCGTGAATATGGACCTCCCATCAGCCATTTCCCGGGGTTGACGGTCGGGGCGAACCTTCCAAAGTGACCGTTTACCCACATGGCCGCCACTTCCTGCAAAGAATACGACTTCCTCACGATCGAGCCGCACTGGCAGGCGGTCTGGGAACAAGCCAAGCCCTTCCGCGCCGAAAACGGCTCGACCAAGCCTAAGTTCTACGTGCTGGACATGTTTCCCTACCCGTCCGGCGCCGGCCTGCACATCGGCCACCCCGAGGGCTACACCGCCACCGACATCCTCGCCCGCTATAAGCGCGCCCGCGGCTTCAACGTGCTCCACCCGATCGGCTGGGACGCCTTCGGCCTGCCCGCCGAGCAGCACGCCGTGAAGACCGGCACCCACCCGGCCGCCAACACCCAGAACAACATCACCAACTTCCGCCGGCAGATCAAGGCGCTGGGCTTCAGCTACGACTGGGACCGCGAGGTCGACACGACCGACCCGAAGTACTTCCGCTGGACCCAATGGATCTTCCTCCAGCTCTTCCGCAAGGGCCTGGCCTACGTCGACGAGCGCCCCGTGTGGTGGTGCCCGGAACTCCGCACCGTCCTCGCCAACGAGGAGGTCGTGGACGGCAAGTCCGAGGTCGGCGGTTTCCCCGTCGAGCGCCGCAACCTCCGCCAGTGGGTGCTCCGCATCACCGCCTACGCCGAGCAACTGATTGACGGCCTCAAGGACGTCGACTGGCCCGACTCCACCAAGCGCATGCAGGAGGCTTGGATCGGCCGCAGCGAGGGCGCCGAGGTGCTGTTCAAGCTGGCCGATGCCACGCTCGGCGACCTGAAGATCTTCACCACGCGCCCCGACACGCTCTTCGGCTGCACCTACATGGTCCTCGCCCCCGAGCACCCGCTCGTGCCGTCGCTGACCACGCCCGCCCAGCGCGACGCCGTCGAGGCCTACCGCAAAAAGACCGCCGCCAAGAGCGACGTCGAGCGCATGTCCGACGCCTCCAAGGAAAAGAGCGGCGTCTTCACCGGCAGCTACGCGATCAATCCCGTCAACGGCGCCCAGGTCCCGGTGTGGATCGCCGACTACGTTCTCATGGGCTACGGCACGGGGGCCATCATGGCCGTGCCCGCCCACGACGAGCGCGACTACGAGTTCGCCCGGCAGTATGACCTGCCCATCCCGCGCGTCATCGCCGCGGCCGACGGCAGCGACACCCTGCCCTACACCGGCGACGGCACGCTGATCAACTCGCCGGGCTACGACGGCCTCGCCTGGCCCGAGGCGAAAAAGAAAATCTCCGCCGACCTCGCCGCCCGCGGCATCGGCCGGGCCACGATCAACTACAAGCTCCGCGACTGGCTGTTCTCCCGCCAGCGCTACTGGGGCGAGCCGTTCCCCATCGTCTGGGTCAGCGAGGCCGACTACCGCCGGGCCGCCGTCCTGCGCCCCGACCTGCCCGCGCAGCCGGTCACCTTCATCGAAAACGGCGCCACCCAGTTCGCCCTGCCCCTGCCGGAATCCTCGCTCCCGCTCGTACTGCCGGAGGTCCAATCCTACCTGCCCAGTGGCACCGGCGAGAGCCCGCTGGCCAACGTCACGCCCTGGCTCGAGATCTGGCTCAACGTCACGACCGGCGCCAGCCTGCCCGCCACCGCGGCCCAGCCCGCCGGCGAGGCCTGGGTCCGCGCCCGCCGCGAGACCAACACCATGCCGCAATGGGCCGGCTCCTGCTGGTATTACCTGCGCTACCTCGACCCGCAGAACGCCGGTGCCCTCGCCAGCCCGGAGGCGCTGAAATACTGGGGCGTGCCCGACCTCTACGTCGGCGGCGCCGAGCACGCGGTGCTCCACCTGCTCTACGCCCGCTTCTGGCACAAGGTGCTCTTCGACCTCGGCCTCGTGCCCCAGGCCGAGCCGTTCACGAAGCTCTTCCACCAGGGCATCATCCTCGGCGAGGACGGGGTCAAGATGTCCAAGAGCCGCGGCAACGTGGTCAACCCCGACGACATCATCCGCGCTTACGGCGCCGACACCCTGCGGCTTTACCTCATGTTCCTCGGGCCGCTCGACGCCATGAAACCCTGGAACCCCAAGGGCATCGAGGGCGTGCACCGTTTCCTCAAGAAGGTCTGGCGCGAGTGCCTCGACGCCGAGGGCGCGGTCAACCCCCGCATCGCCCCCGACGCCACGCTCACGGCCGAGACCGCGAAGCTGCTCCACGAGACGATCAAGAAAGTCGGGGACGACTACGAGAACCTGCGCTTTAACACCGCCATCTCCCAGCTGATGATCCTGGTGAACGCCCTGCAGAAGGAGCCCTCCCTCCCGCGGCCGGTCGTCCTGGACCTCGTCCGGCTCCTCGCCCCCCTGGCCCCGCATCTCGCCGACGAACTCTGGGCCCGCCTCGGCGAATCCGGGGCCGTCATGGCCGCCGGCTGGCCGGTTTTTGACCCGGCCAAACTGGTCGCAAGCACCATCACCATCGTGATCCAGGTGAACGGCAAACACCGCGGCGATGTGCTGGTCGACCCGGCCATTAACGAAGAGGCCCTAATGGCCCTAGCCTTGGCCCATGAAAAAGCCGGCCCCCATCTGGCCGGAAAAACTATTCGCCGTACAATTTATGTAAAAGGCCGGTTGATAAATTATATTGTATGAGTAGGTTAGGAATGTATCTACGGGAATACACGTATTTGATCTTGTCATAGGTGTAACACCCTAGTTCTGTCGGGAGGAATCAAGGGTCAGCACCTCAACAAGCATCGGCTATGAAAACGAATCTCCCTCATCTCCTCGTGTTCTGCGCGCTGTCCGCGCTCGTCGCCGCTCCCGTGGCGCTCGCCCAGCGTTCGCTCGGCAAAAAGAAAGGCCCGACCAGCAAGCTCTACCTCGCGGAGACCGTCGGCGAGAGCCAGATCCAGAACGGCGACAAAATCTACACCGCCCGCCAGGCCACCGCCTTCGACGCCCCGGGCACCGTGATCGAGACCAAGGCGGGCGCCCACAACGCCCTCGTCTACTCCAACGGCACCGGCATGTTCGTCGACGAAAACACCCGCGTGGAAATCGACCGCTTCGTGCAGGAACCTTTCCGCCCGGACCGCGACAACCAGCGGCTCGACACGCCCATCGAGCCCTCCATCTCGCAGAGCCAGGTGCACGTGGCGACCGGCGCCGTCGGCATCTGCACCAGCCAGCTGATCTCGGGCAGTTCCATGAATTATTCCACGCCGCACGGCAACGTGAACATCCGCGGCGGTCGCGTCTCGATCGAGACCAGCGATGATGTCACCTTCGTCGATCTCCTCGACGGCGACGTCACCGTGCGCGGCAGCGGCGGGCGCGACGTCGGCGGGCAGATCCTCCGGGCCGGAGAACGCGCCACCATCACTCCTTCCCGCACCGGCGGCCAGCCCACCATCACCGTCGGCCCGATCCCGCAGGCCGCCCAGCAGGCCGCCGACAACCGGACCGAGACCGCCTGTAACGCCAAGAAGACCGTCACCTTCGATGTCATTGAGAAGAAAGCCGAGCAAGGCCTCGACGTTCCGGAGGAGACCCCCGTCACCGAGGACCCCGCCGCCCCCGCCCCGCCCCCCGCCGAGGAAGGGACCGGCAACGGCGAGACCGAGGCCGCCGGGGATGAGGCCGCCGGCGCCGAAAGCGATCAGGAGATCGTCGTCCGCCCCACCGTGCCCGAGGAACCGCCCACTAACATCGTGATCAGCCCTGACCGCCTCCCCGGTACCTGAGCTTGAAAAACCCACGCCCATCCGCCTCTCGCTCCGACCGCGGCCTTCTGGCCCGAGCGTGCACCGTCGCCCTGCTCCTGGCCCTGCCGCATACCGCCAGCGCCCTGCTGAATATTGATGGCTCGCGCAACCAGGTGTTCGTCTTCGGCGGCGTCACCTTCGGCTACAACTCCAATATGTTCGCCGAGGCGGATGGCCGGGGCGACTACTCCGTTTCCGCCAGCGCCGGCGTGGAACTCAAGCGGCGCGCCGGCATCATCGCCGTCAACCTCACCGCCAAGGCCGACTACGTCACCTACGGCACCTACCGCGACGAGAACAGCCTGAATCCCAGCCTCTACCTGGAATTCAACAAGACCACCGGCCGCACCACCGGCGCGCTCACCCTCAACGCCTACCGCGAGACCCGCTCCGACAGCGCGGTCAACCTGCGCACCACCACCTGGAATTTCCCGCTCGGCCTGAGCCTCAAATACCCGGTCAACGACAACCTCTACCTGACCTCCGCCACCGGCTTCCTCAGCCGCAGCTACAGCGACAACTCCACCCTCGTCGACTACCGCGATTACAGCCAGGCGGTCGACGCCTACTACGTCTACACCTCCAAGCTCGACCTGCTCGCCGGCTACCGCCTGCGCAACTCCACCACCTCCATCGGCGGGCGCACCACCGACCACTGGTTCAACGTCGGCGCCACCGGCGGTCTCTTCTCCAAGCTCTCCGGCACCGTCCGCGTCGGCTACCAGGTGCGCGATGTCCGGGCCGGGCTCGGCGAGACCTTCGACCACTTCAACGCCTCGGCCTCCATCAACTGGCCCGTCACCCGCAAGTTCATCCTCGGCGGCTCCCTCAACCGCGACTTCAACACCATCGCGACCGGCGCCTCGGTCGACTCCACCAGCGCCGCCCTCCGCGCCAACTACACCTTCTCCCGCAAGCTTGAGTTCTCCGCCGACACCGCCGTGGGCCGCAACGAGTTCCTCGGCCGCAACGAGCTCCCGCGCACCGACACCTTCTTCACCTGGGGCGTTGGCGCCTCCTACCGCACCAACGAGCATTTGCAGATCGGCGCCTCCTACACCTATTTCCGCAACTGGTCGTCCCTGAGCTTCTCCGACTACGACAGCCACGGGTTCTCCCTCGACGTCTCCAGCCGCTACTGATCCCGCCCATGAAACGAGCCTCCGTCCTCCCCCTGTTCCTCCTGCTCTGCCTCCCCGCCCTCGCCCAGGTGGCCGACAAGAAGAACTACGTCCACACCCTGGCGCTCGCCGATCGCGTCCGCATCGCTGTGTTCCAGGAGGATGACCTCACCAGCCTCAGCCGCGTCGACGCCCGCGGTCGCGTCAACCTCCCCCTCATCGGCGAGATCGCCATCGGGGGCCTGACCGTCGTCGAGGCCCAGGCCGCCATCGAGAACGCCTACAAGGAAGGCCGCTACCTCCGTAATCCTCAGGTCACCGTCAGCGTCGAGGAATATGCCCCGCGCGAGGTCTCCATCCAGGGCCGCATCCGCAACGCCGGCCGCTACACCCTGCCCATCGAATCCACCCTCTCCGTCGTCGAGCTTGTTACGAAGGCCGGCGGCATCGACGACATCGGCAAGGGCTCCGCCGTCACGGTCACCCGCATCATGCCCGATGGCTCAAGGAAAGTCTTCACAGTGGACGTGGATAGTGTCATCAAGGGCAAGAAAGACAGCAAATCTGATGACTCGACCATGCTCCTCCAACCCGGTGATATCGTGTACGTGCCCGAGCGTCTGATCTAAAAACCACCGATGTCCGTCCCGGATTCCCCGCCATCCAGCTCCGCCGCCCAGCGCGCCGCGTCCTTGCATGGCAACGACCATCAGGTCGTCGAACGCCGCTCTCTCCGGGACTATTACATCATCCTGCGCGAACGCCTCTGGATCGCGCTGCCCGTCGCCCTCCTCGTCTCGCTCTCCGTCGGGTACTACAAGGCCCAGGAGACGCCCATGTACTCCAGCGTGGCCACCATGCAGTTCGAGCGCCCCGAGCGGGTCGTGCAGAACGAGCAGGTCGTCGACACCTCCGTCCGCTCCGACGTCGACCTTAACACCTACATCCAGATCCTCACCAGCGGTCGCCTCCGAACCATGGTGTCCCAGTCGCTGACCCCCGAGGAAATCAAGATCCTCCAGCGCCCCTACCTCAAGGACCTCGCCCCCGGCGCCAACCCGCCCCCGGTCGGCGGCCTCCTCGGCAGCATGGCCCCCCAGTCCGTCCGCAACAGCTTCCTGATCAACATCAGCGTCACCAACCGCGACCCCGAGGGCGCCGCCCTCCTCGCCAACCGCTACGTCGAGCAGTTCATGCGCTACCTGCTCGAGAACGTCGGCGGCAAGAACGAGTTCGCCGTCGACTACCTCAAGACCCGCGCCGAGGAGCTCCGCAAGGAATCCGAGATCGCCGAGGGCCGCCTCCAGGACTACCGCCGCAAGCACAACCTCGTCTCCCTCGACAACAGCATCAACATCATCAGCGAGCGCCTGCGCACCATCAACGCCACGCTGACCAGCGCCCGCCTCAGCCGCATCGACCTCGAGAACCTCCTCGGCCAGATCGAGCGCATGCAGCAGGCCGGCGGCAACCTGCTCGAGATCGGCTACATCACCGCCTACGGCAACATCGCCGCCCTCAAGACCCAGCTCGCCGAGCTCCAGAACCAGCAGTCCCTCCTCGCCGAGCGCTACCTCGAGCGCCACCCCAAGATGATCAGCGTGGCGAACTCCATCGACGTCATCGCCGCCCAGATCCAGAACGACATCGCCCAGTCCCTCTCCGACCTCCGCACCCAGTACACCAAGGTCAAGGAAACCGAGGCCTCCTATCAGAAGGAATACAAGGAGGCCGAGATGGGCCAGCTCCGCCTCGGCGAACTCTCCGTCGAGTTTAAGAGCCTCGAGAACCAGGCCACCGTCGCCAAGAACAACTACATCGAGATCCTCAACCGCCTCAACCAGGTCACCACCTCGAAAAACCTCGAGAACATCCCGGTCAAGCCCCTCGACCGCGCCCTGCCCGCCGGCGCCCCCTTCACCCCGAATATTCGCAGCATCATCAAGACCAGCATCGGTCTCGGCCTCCTCGTCTTCGCCGCCGTCGCCATCGGCCTCAGCTTCATCGACGACCGCGTCAAGAGCGCCTGGGACATCGAAGGCTTCATCGGCGCCCACCTCCTCGGCATCATCCCCGAGCTCGGCGACGTGCCCGACACCGAGAAACACTCCCTCGTCAACAGCAACAAGACCTCCCCCGGCTCCGAGGCCTTCCTCAGCGTCTACAGCGCGGTCAAGATCCAGTCCAAACTCGATTTCCCGAAGTCCGTCCTCGTCACCAGCACCATCCCCGGCGAGGGCAAGACGATGATCAGCTGCAACCTGGCGGCCTCCTTCGCCCGCCACGGCAAGCGCGTCCTCATCATCGACTGCGACATGCGCCGCCCGATGCTGCACCGCCACTTCAAGCTCACCAACGAGGTCGGCCTGATCGCCTGGTTCGAGGCCGGCGCCAAGATTCCCGCTGACCCCTTCACCGACGCCGCCCTCGGCCTCGCCAAGGTCGACGAAAACCTCTACCTCCTCCGCTCCGGCGGCCGCTCCAAGAGCCCCACCGAGCTGCTTGAGAACCCTGTCTTCGGCCAGTTCATCGAGGCCATGAAGCAGCACTTCGACCTTATCGTCGTCGACTCCCCGCCGATGGGCGCGGTCACCGATTCCCTGCTCATCTCCGAGCGCACCGACGAGATCATCTACGTGTGCCGCTTCAACCGCGCCTACCGGAAACACATCCGCCTTTACATCAAACAGCTTCGCGAGAGCAAAAACGAGCTGCTCGGCATCGTCCTCAACGGCCTCTCCCCCCGCCGCATCGAGTACTACTCCAACTACCGGTACTACCGTAGCTACAAGAAATACTACGGCTCCCAGTCTTGATACTTGTAGGGCGGGGTCTCCGAACCCCGCCACTCCCCGCCGCACCCCGCCCGGTGCGGCTTTTTTATGCCTCCTGTAGGGCGGGATCGCCGAATCCCGCCTGCCTCCCTCCTGGAGCGCGGCGACCCCGCCCGCGTCTTCCCCCCGCCGGACCCTGCTTGCACGCCATCCGTTCCCCCGCCATCACGTTACCGTGCCCTCCGCCTTCCTGCCCCCGGATTTTAACCCCGCCCGCCCCGTCGTCCTGATCGCCGGCCGCGGCAACTACCCGGTCATCACCGCCGCCGCCATCCGTGCCGCCGGGGTCCCCCTGCGCTTGATCGCCATGGACGATGAGACCGAGCCGGGCCTCATCGCATCCTTCCCCGCCGCCGAACGCGTCACCCTCAACGTCGGCCAGATCGGCAAGATGCTCGACACCCTGAAAGCCTTCGGCGCCGGCTACGCCCTCATGGCCGGTCAGGTGAAACCCAAGAAACTCTTCCACGGCCTCAAGCCCGACCTCAAGGCCGCCTCGATCCTCATGGGCCTCAAGCGCCGCAACGCCGAGACCATCTTCGGCGCCATCGCCGCCGAGATCGGCAAGCTCGGGGTCACCCTGCTCGATGCCCGCGCCTTCATTGACGACCAGCTCGCCACCCCGGGCAACATGGCTGGCCCCAAGCTCCCGACCGATGAGGAATACCTCCACCACGGCATCACCATCGCCCGCGAGATAGCCCGCCTCGATATCGGCCAGGGCTGCGTCGTCCGCAAGGGCACCGTCCTCGCCGTCGAGGCCTTCGAGGGCACCGACCCCATGCTCCGCCGCGCCGGCACCTTCAAGACCGACGAAACCCTCTTCGTGAAGGTCGTGAAACCCGCCCAGGATTTCCGCTTCGACGTCCCCGTCTTCGGCCTCCGCACGCTCGCAACCATGCATGAGGCCGGCCTCGCCGCCGCCGCCCTCGAGGCCGGCAAGGTCATCGTCCTGGAAAAACCCGCCGTCCTGAAACAAGCCAAGGCCCTCGGCATCTGCCTCCACGGCTTCTGAGTCCCGTCCGCCCGTTTAGGGCCAGTCTCCGACTGGCCCAGATCGACCCCCCTGTGGGAGCATGCTCGCACGCGACTGTGATTTGCCCCCAGCCAATCCCCCTGAGCCCAGCCGAAGGCCTCCGCCCTCCGTCCTCTGTATTCCCCCCAACAACCAACAACCAACAACCGCGCGCGCAGCGCGCACCCCAGCTTGCACTTTCCCCCCGCGCCCGCATTTTCACCCCATGCCCGCTGATATCACCGAGGTTACGATCAAAGGCCTGATGCCCACCGCCAATGGCTGTGCCGTCTTCCTCGGCAACGACGACAAGACCTTCGTGATCTACGTGGACCCCAGCGTCGGCAGCGCAATCTCGATGACGATCAACGGCGTGAAAAAAGAGCGTCCGCTCACCCACGACCTCATCGGCCACCTCTTCCTCGGCTTCGAGATCAGCCTGGAGCGGATCATCATCAACGACGTCAACGAGGGCACCTACTTCGCCCGCATCATCCTGCACATGCAGAACGAGCTCGGCCGCAAGTTCCTCGAACTCGACGCCCGCCCCAGCGACTCGATCGTCCTCGCCCTCCAGCAGAAGCGCCCGATCTTCGTCGCCGCCAAGGTCTTCGACGCCGTCGAGGACATGAGCGAGATCCTCGAACGCGTCCTCAAGCAGCAAAAGGAAGAGGGCAAGGAAGAGTCCGACGAGTAGCCGGCCCTTCCCGTGGGCCCGCGAGCTCGCTCGCGCTCTTCCCGCCGCCGGCGCATCCCAGCTCGCCGGCCCAGCCCCCCGCCAAACTCTCCTTGCCTGTCATTCCGGGCGCAGCGAAGAATCCCGCCGCTTGATTCCCGCCCCCTCCACGCCCTCCCGCGCCCTCCCCGCCGGCCACCTCCCCGGCCAGCCCCTGTCCGCGCTGGCCCCGATGCAGGACGTCACCGACCTGGCCTTCATGCGCGTGATGGCCCACTACGGCGCGCCCGACTACTTCTTCACCGAGTTCTTCCGCGTCCACGCCCAGTCCCGTCCCGAGAAGCACATCGTCCGCTCCCTCGTCGAAAATCGCACCGGCCGCCCCGTCTTCGCCCAGCTCATCGGCGAGGAAATCCCCCACATGGTCCGCACCGTGCAGGACCTCCTCCGCTACCCGGTCGCCGGCATCGACCTCAACATGGGCTGCCCCGCCCCGAAGATCTACAAGAAGAACGTCGGCGGCGGCCTTCTCCGCGACCCCGCCAAGATCGACGAGCTCATCGGCCGCCTGCGCGACGCCGTGCCCGGGCTATTCACCGTCAAAATGCGCATCGGTTTTGACTCCACCGAGAACTACGAGCGCATCCTGGCCCTGATCAACAAGCACGGCGTCGACCTGCTCAGCGTCCACGGCCGCACCGTCAAGGAAGGCTACCGCAGCGAGGTCCATTACGATTTCATCGGCACGGCCGCCCGCACCGTGGGCCGCCCCGTCCTGGCCAACGGCAACATCACCTCCGCCGCCAAGGCCTCCGCCGTCCTCGCCGAGACCGGCGCCGCCGGCGTGATGATTGGCCGCCACGCCATCCGCAACCCCTGGATCTTCCGCCAGTGCCGGGAGCGTTTCGCGCACACCGCCGTCTTCTCTCCCACCCTCGCCGACGTCCGCGAATACGTCGACCGCCTCTACCGCGAGACGCAGACCCCTGACATCCCCGAGGCCGCCCACGTGGCCAAGATGAAGAAATACCTGAACTTCGTCGGCCAGAGCGTCGACGCCGAAGGCCGTTTCCTCCACGACATGCGCCGCGCCATGACCGAGGCCGAACTCTTCGCGGTCTGCGACCGCCACCTGCTCACTGAGCCGGCCAAGACCTTCGCCGACGAGCCCTACCCCGGCATCATTGCCCGCCCGAACTGCGAGACCCCCACCGAGAGCTGCTCGCTGGACACGGTGACCGCCTGACGTTGGAGGAGCCGGCGCGGAGCGCCGGTTCCTCCTCACTCAATCCCCAGTACCTTCCGCCCCGTCTCGGAGATCATCGTCGGCACCCACTGCGGGTCCCACACGATATGCACCTTGGCCGACTCGACCGTCGGCAGTTGCGCGATCTTCGACCGCGCATCCTCTGCGATCACCGGCCCCATGCCGCAGCCCGGCGCCGTGAGCGTCATCTTGACCTCGATGCTGTGCCCGCCCGCCGCCGTCTTCTCGATGGCGAGATCGTACACCAGCCCGAGATCCACGATGTTGACCGGGATTTCCGGGTCGAAACAGGTCTTGAGCGAGGCCCACACGGCCTCTTCCGAAAACGTCGTGGGCGCCGCGCTCGCCGCCGCCCCTTCCGGCGCCGGGACATACCCCTCGATCAACCCCGCGTTCTCCTTGGCGATCTGGAACAACCCCTGGTCGGTCCGCACCGTGACGTTGCCGCCCAGGGTCTGGGTGATGAACACCTTCGTGCCGGCGCTCAGGCGCACCTTGTCGCCGGCGGGGATGACCGTGGCGGGACAGTTCTGGGATAGCGTCAGCTCTTGATTCATGCCCCCAACTTAGTTCAGCCGGAGGTCAAAAGGCAACCGGGCATAAAGGCCCTGCGGGTCGTTGAACTTCCCGAGCGCCCGCAGTTCTTGCATGGCATCCTTGATCAACACCCCGGCCGGGCCGCCGAAGGTCTTTTCCCGCTGCCGCGGGTCCAGCGCCTCGGTGAAGGACTCCGCAAACTGCTTCGGCCGCGGGTACTCGGACACCCGGAAGCCATCCCCGAGCTTCGCCTCCCCGGCGGCATGCTTCAGGGCGGCATCGAGGCCGCCGATCTCGTCCACCAGGCCGAGCTTGAGCGCCTCGCTGCCGGACCATACCCGGCCCTGCGCGATTTCCTCGACGGTCTTGCGTTCCAGTTTCCGCTCGGCGGTCACCTTGCTGATGAACTGCTCGTAGATCCAGTCCACCGAGCCCTGGATCAGCGCCATTTCCTCGGGCGTCTTCGGCCGCGTGACCGTCAGCGCATCGGCGTATTTGCCGGTCTTCACCGTGTCAAAGGTCAGCCCGAGCTTGTCCGTGAGGAGGGTTTGGAAATTCAAGAGGATGCCGTACACGCCGATCGAGCCCGTCACGGTCGTCGGCTCCGCGAAGATGCGGCCCGCCGGCGCCGAGATCCAGTACCCGCCCGACGCGGCATAACTGCCCATCGACACGACCACGGGCTTGGCCGCCTGCAGCAATCGCACCTCGCGGCCGATGGCCTCGGACGCGGTCACGCTGCCGCCGGGACTGTTCACCCGCAGCACCACCGCCTTGATCCCGTCGTCCTGCCGCACTTGGCGCAGCAACCGCGCGGTCTTGGCGCCGTAGACATACCCTTCCTCGTTGCCCATGCCGTCCACGATCACGCCCTCGGCGTAGACGATGGCGACCCGGCCTTTCTCGCCGGAGCCGAGCTCGATCTTCTCGCCCGACGACCGCCGGGCGGCCAGCCCGCTGCCGCCCACGAGCCGGGCATATTCCTTCAGGTTCACCTGCTTGAAGGGCTCCTTGGATCCCTTCCGGCCCGTGGCCGCCTTCAGGTCGTCGAGCACCTCGTCAAAATAGGCGATGCGGTCCACCAGCCCCGCCGCCTTGGCGTCGTCGGCCCGGATGAACCCATGCGCGTCCACCACGCGCTGCAGCGACCCCGCGGGCAGCTTGCGCCCGGTCTCGATCGTGACCGTCAGGTCCTGCCAGAGATCGTCGATCAGCTTCTGCACCTGCTCGCGGTTCTCGGCGCTCATGTCCTTGCGCGTGTAGGGCTCGACGCCGCTCTTGTACTTGCCCACCCGCGTGACCTGCACGCCGACGCCGAATTTCTCGAAGGCGCCCGCAAAAAACATCGGCTGCGACGCCAGGCCCGGCATGGCCAGCGCGCCATACGGATCGAGCGTGATCTCGTCCGCCGCGGACGCCAGGTATACATCGCGCGTGCGCGCCACGCTCAGGTAGGCCTTCACCGGCTTGCCGGCGGCCCGGAAGGCCGCGATGCCTTCGTGGACCTCCTTCAACGCGGCAAAACCCGAACCATAGGATCCCGCCTGCACCGATCCGACGAGAAACAGCCCCTGGATCGACTTGTCCTGTGCCGCGGCCTGCAGCGCCCGGGTGACCTGGCGGAGCTGCAGGTGCCCGCGGGACTCGCTCCCCAGCGCCTCCATCAGCTCCTCCAGCCCCTCGTTCTGGGCCGGCGTGTCGAGGATGTTGGCCGACAGGTCAAAGACCAGGTAGGAGTCGTCCTGCACCGCCACGGGCTTCTTCTGGCCCAAGGCGACCAGCGCACCGAGGAGCAGGAAGCTGAGCACGACGCCCCCCAGCAGGAGGACGAGCAGCGCGGACAGGGTGGCAAAAAACGAGGTGAAGAAATTCTTCATGGCCGGAAGCTAAGCCGCCCCCCCGCTCCCGCCAGCGAAAAACGCCCCGCGGCCGGTCCCTCGGGACGGGCGGGGTCGCTCCGCGATAAGCGGTTGTGTTACCTATCGGTCAAATTTTCCCGCACCTTAACCTGGCTAGACATTTGCTTGTGCCGATAATACCTTTCCCACCCGTAAAGCCATGAGCGACAAACAGGAACTGCTGACCACCAACCGTAAGGCGCTGACCATCAATCTGGACGGCACCCACTACGGCACCATCGCCGAGATCGGGGCCGGTCAGGAGGTCGCCCGGGTCTTTTTCCAGGCCGGTAGCGCCTCCGGCTCCATCGCCAAGACCATGTCGGCCTACGACATGACGTTCAGCGACGCCATCTACGGCAAGGCCCCCCGCTACGTCTCCCGCGAGCGCCTCGAGACCATGCTCGGCACCGAGTACAAGCTCCTCAAGGAGCGCCTGGCCGAGAAACGCGGCGAACGCACCTGCTTCTTCGTCTACGCCGACACCGTCGCCACCGCCAGCGCCAAGAGCGGCACCAGCGGGCACGGCTGGCTCGGCATCCGCTTCCAGACCAAGCCCCACGAGGAACCGAGCGACATCCTGATCCACGTCCGGACCCTCGACAAAAAGAACATCCTCCAGCAGGAGGCCCTCGGCATCGTCGGCACCAACCTCATCTACGGCGCATTCTACTACCGGGACCAATCGGAGAAATTCATCCAGTCGCTCGCCGACAACGTCGGCACCGACCGCGTCGAGGTGGACATGCTGAAATTCAGCGGTCCCGCCTTCACCCACATCGACAACCGCATCCTGTCGCTCCACCTCGTGAAGCACGGCCTGACCAACGCCGTGATGTTCTCCCCCAGTGGCGACGTCCTCCAGCCCTCCGAAGTCATCTACAACCGCCCCGTCCTCGTCGAGCGCGGCAGCTTCCGGCCCGTCACCCACGTCAACGTCGACATGCTCAACTGCGCCACCGCGCAGTTCCTCCAGGAGCCGATGGTCAAGGGCAAGGACGTCGTCGTGCTCATGGAGATCACGATGAACAACCTCCTCGCCGAGGGCTCCCTCGACGAGCAGGACTTCCTCTCCCGCGTGGACATGCTCGGCCACATCGGCTTCACCGTCCTCATCTCGAACTATTCCGAGTTCTACCGCCTCGTCTCCTACTTCCGCCGCTACACGAAGGAGATGATTGGCGTCGCCATGGGCATCAACAACCTCCTCGAGATCTTCAACGAGAAGTATTACGAGAACCTCGAGGGCGGCATCCTCGAGTCCATGGGCCGCATGTTCCGCCACGCCGTGAAGCTCTACGTGTACCCGATGCAGCAGGTCGCCTACGACAGCTACCTCAAGACCGGCCAGCCCTCCGAAGCCGGCCAGGCCCATGTTGCCCACGCCTTCGCCGCCAAGGTCCTCATCACCGCGCGCAACCTCACCGTCGCCGACCGCCTGCGCAACCTCTACGCCCACCTGCTCGAGAACCACTACATCGCCTGCATCACGGGCTTCAACGAGGACTACCTCAGCATCTTCTCCCGCGACGTCCTCCAGCGCATCAAGCACAACGACCCCGCCTGGGAGAAACTCGTCCCCGCCAAGGTTGCGGAAGTCATCAAGCAGCGCGGCCTCCTCGGCTACGGCAAGCCCGCCAAGCCCGTCGCAGCTCCCGAGACGGTCTCCAAGTAGGGCGCGTCTCCAACTGGCCCTGACCGCACAGTTCGCCCCCCTATAGCGGCGGTCTATGCCCGCCGTCTGTTTCCGAAAATCAAAAGGCGACGATGATCCACCTAGCCAAAGGGCACGAATGCCATTCCGCGCGCGCAGCCTGCTGAAGGCAACTTTGGCTGTGGCCATTTTCGCAGGTCTTGCGATCGCGATCATCCACCAACTCCGCGCCAGGGCGGAACTCGCCCAGGATTGGTATCAGGGCAACACCGAGGAGATCCAGCCTCCCAAGGCCCAGTTTTATGTCACCGTGGATAAGGATGTGCGCGTTCAAGTCGTGGATTGGGGTGGCTCCGGACGTCCCCTCGTCTTTCTACCGGGGCTGGGGTCCACCGCCCGCTCGGCCTTCGATCGGTTCGCCCCGAAGTTTGTTTCCGGGTATCACGTGTATGGCATCACCCGACGTGGATTTGGCAGCTCCAGTCGCCCGGACACCGGTTACTCGGCGGACCGACTGGGCGATGACGTCGTCGCCGTGCTTGATGCGCTGAAGCTCCACCAGCCTGTGCTGGTGGGGCATTCCATCGGCGGACAGGAGTTGAGTTCGGTCGGGTCCCGCTATCCGGAACGCATTGCGGGATTGGTCTACCTGGACGCCGCCTACGATTACGCGTTCTACTCGCCGACGATCCCCGAGAGAAATACCCCGCTAAATCCAAAACTTCCGGCCCCGGTCAGGGCAATACTCGAGGGCAAGAAGCGGTACACCGACCTCCGCGTTCCCGTCCTCGCCATCTACGCCATCCCGACGGATTTAAGCTGGCGGTATCCGAACGATCCCTCGGCCTTGGCGAAAGCGGAAGCGGAAGAAATCGCCCGAAACGGCCCCCAGGCGCAGGCGTTTGCAAAGGGCGTTCCGTCGGCGCGCGTGATCAACATTCCTCGCGCCAATCACTTTGTGTTCTTTTCCCATGAAGATCGGGTCTTGCACGAGATGCGGACATTCCTTGAAACGCTCCGTTAAGTTCCATGCCTGCGATTTTCGGCCAGGAAGGGACAGAATTAGCTGAAAGAGGCAACGCGCGGTAATTCACCGCAATCCGTATCGCCAAGCTCCACTCAGCATTTCCCGTAATTCATCAGCCTTCGCCAAGGCTACGGCTGACAAGAAAGGACTCACTCCGCACTCGCCCGCGCTTGTCTCATCGGTGATGCTCAGCCAAATCCGCAAAGGCAAAAGCCGAGTATAAAAATGAAGGTCCCCCTGACTGCCTTGTCCATGACCGCCTTCGCGATCACTCAGGCGAGTGATCAAGCTTTCGACCGGCCGAGTCCTGTTAGCCGCAGATCCCCTACCGTGCCGCCGGAGCCGACATTCGACCGCCATGCCTGATTACTTCGAACCAAGTAAGCTCGAACAATGGCGCGGGAGATCCGTGTACGAGTTCTTGGGCATAAAGTTTTTCAAACGATATCTCCTGTTCACTGAGCTCCTGCTTCTTCGTCTGCGGGGCGGGAAGGCGGTGCAGGGAGGCCGGGGAGCGCTTTATTCCGAACTGAAACGGCTGGAATGGGAGACCCGGCGAAACGAAGTTATCCACTTGGTGGCTATGCTGCTGATCGGTTGCCTCTTAACCGTGAGAATGGCGCCGCTGACCGGGACGCAATTTGCCGGCATTTTTGCGATCAATCTGTATTTGAATGTCTATCCCATCTTTTTGCAGCGCTATAATCGCTTTCGACTATTGAGGCTGTTGAGGGAACTTGAACCGTAAGGCCGCACCCGTCGCTTCAGCCACGATCAGCCTAGCATCATGACCCTCGATAATTTCCTGCCGCTATTCCTGATCGCAGGAGCAGCGCTGATGATCGCGAACGCGATTTGGGGGTTCCGCGACGGCCGGCGCCGGGGCCGGTCCGGTATTCTGGTGGCCATGCTGGTGATGTGGACCTTCCCCCTGGGCGTCCTCCTCTGGCTGCTCTTCCGCCCCGACCTCGTCGGGGAACCCGATCCCTCGGCCGACCCCGACCTCGAACTGAAGCGCCGCGCCAACCAAGGCAGACTGTAAGGTTTGGGCCCTGATCCGGGCTGGCCGGATATGACGCCGGCCCACGGATTTTTTTCGTGTCAATCACACCATTCGCGGGCAACCCTACCCCCTTGCCCATGCGCTTTCACAAATACCACGCCCTCGGTAATGACTACATCGTGATGGACCCGGCCGATTTCCCCGGCTGGACCGCCCCCACCACCGAGCAGACCCGCGTCATCTGCCACCGCAATTTCGGCGCCGGCTCCGACGGCATCCTCTGGGGCCCCCTGCCCACCGCCAAGGCCCAGTTCGGCCTCCGCATCTTCAACCCCGACGGCTCCGAGGCCGAGAAGTCCGGCAACGGCCTGCGCATCTTCTCCCGCTACCTCTACGACCAGAAGAAGGTCGGCACCGCCCCCTTCACCGTCGACACCCCGGGCGGCGTGGTGGACGTCGTTATCCAGCCCGGCGGCCAGCAGCTCACCATCGACATGGGCCACGTCAGCTTCGCCAGCGCCAAGATCCCCGTCGCCGGCCCGGCCCGTGAGGTCATCAACGAGAAGATCACCATCCTCGACCGCGAGTTCAGGTACTGCGCCGCCACCATCGGCAACCCCCACTGCGTGATCCCCCTGCCCGCCATCACACCCGAGCTGGCCCATAAATACGGCCCGCACCTCGAGACTCACCCGAATTTCCCCCGCAAGACCAACGTCCAGTTCCTCCAGGTCCTCGACCGCGCCAACATCCGCATCGAGATCTGGGAGCGCGGCGCGGGCTACACCCTCGCCTCGGGCAGCAGCTCCAGCGCGTCCGCCGCCGTCGCCCACCGGCTCGGCCTGGTGGACCGCAATATCACCGTCCACATGCCCGGCGGCCGGATCGGCATCGAGATCGGCGACAACTTCTCGATCCGCATGACCGGCCCCGTCACCCGCGTCGCCGAAGGCACGCTCCACCCGGAGCTCTTCACGACCAAGGTCTGAGCCCGATCCGCGGGCGGAGCCGCCCGCACTCCAGGGCTCGCTTACCGCAGCCCAAAACTCTCCGGCTTCAACCCGCGGGCGCGGATCGCCGCCACCACAGCCGCCAGGTCGAGTTTCGCCCCGGGCTTCACCCCGGCCGTGCGATACCACCCCTGGTTCATCTCCAGGGCAAATTGCAGCGTCCGCCCGCGCGAGGCCACGGGGTTCTCATCCCGGGGGTACATCGGGTAGATTTCCTTCAGGACGCCGGTGTTGTCGAAAAACCCGATATCGAGCGGGATCAGGGTGTTTCGCATCCAGAAGCTCATGGGCTGGGGCTGGTCGAAAACAAAGAGCATGCCCTCGTTCTCCCCCAGCGCCTTCCGGTGCATCAGCCCGTTCTGCGTCTCGGTCGGGAGCAGCGCCACCTGCATCTGCACGGTGCGGTCGCCGACCTTGACGGCAAAGCGTTCCTCGAAGCTGCGCGGCGCCGCCGGGGTCTTGGGGTCGTTGTTGCCGCAGCCGACCAGCAGCGTGAGCAGGCCCAAGGCGGCAAGGGACAGAAACCGGCGGCGAAAAACCATGCCCCGATTCCCCACCTTGCCCCGCAAAGCGCAAATCATAAATTGCCCGCCCTCACCTTCCCTCTCACTCTCACTTTCACTCTCACCCCCATGGCCGCCCTCCCTCCTCCCCTCCTCTACGCCAGCACGCACCACTGCGCCGATCTGCTCTACTTCGGCCAGGTGGAGGTCCACGACCCCTTCATCGCCTTCGGGCGGCTGGACGGCAAGAAGGTCACCGTCCAAAGCCCGCTGGAATTCGGCCGCGTCAAAAAGACCGGCGGCTTCGATCTCGTGCTGCCGCTGGAAGAATGCCGGTCCCGCGCCCGGGCCAAATTCGGCCCCAAGGCCGGCACCGCCGAGATCATCGCGACCGTCGCCCGCGAGCAGGGCGTCCGCCGCTTCCGCGTGGCCGACACCTTCCCCGCCGCCCTTTACCTCAAACTGACCGCCCTCGGCCTGAAACTGGACCTCGTCGGCGGTCTCCTCTTCCCCGAGCGCGAAATCAAGACCGCCCGGGAGGCGGAACACATCCGCGAGGGCAATCGGCTCTGCTCGGTCGGCTTCACCGTCGCCGAGCGCATCCTCCGCGCCGCCCGCATCAAGGGCCGCACCCTCGTCCACCGCGGCACGGTGCTGACCTCTGAGAGCCTGCGTTTTGCCCTCGAAACGGCGATCCGCGAGCAGGGCGGCGACCCGCGCGACACGATCGTCGCTGGCGGCGACCAGGCCTGCGATCCCCACGAACGCGGCTCGGGCCCGCTGCGGCCGCACGAGCTCATCATCATCGATGTGTTCCCGCGCGTGCTGAAAACCGGCTATTTCGGCGACATGACCCGCACCTACCTGAAGGGCCGCCCCCGCGAGGTGCAGCGCCGGATGGTCGCGACTGTGCGCGAGGCGCAAAAACAGGCGCTCCGAGCAATCACCGCGGGCGTGGACGGCCGCGAAGTGCACGGCCTGATCGTCGACCATTTCACGGAGTCGGGCTATGAAACCCGGCATGGCAAGGGTGGCTCGGTCGGTTTCTTCCACGGCACCGGCCACGGCCTGGGCTTGGAGGTCCACGATCCGGGCCGCATCTCGCCGGCCGTGTCGGCGCCGCTGAAAGCCGGCGCCGTGCTCACCGTCGAACCCGGCCTGTACTACCCCGGCCTCGGCGGCTGCCGCTGGGAGGATGTCGTGCAGGTGACCCAGGGCCCGGCCAAGATGCTCTCAAGGCACCCGTATCAGTGGGAAATTAAGTGACCATGCTGGAGCGGCAGCGACCTCTCTGCCGTCTGCGGGCGAGGTCGCCCGCACTCCAGTGACCCAATCCGAAATCCTAAAAGATGCCCGAGCTCGCCGAGGTTGAATTCTTCCGCAAACGCTGGAGCGCCGGCCACGGTGCCAAGGTGCTCGCCGTGCGCCTGCACGCCGGGAAGAAGATCTTCCGCGACTGCGACCCGGCCCAACTCACCCGCCACCTGACGGGGGCCAAACTCCTCTCGTCCACCACCGCGGCGAAGCAGATGCTATTTGAATTCAGCGGCACTGGCCTGCCCCGAGCGGAGTCGAGATGGCTCGGCGTGCATCTGGGCATGACCGGTGAACTGCGGGTCGAACCGCCCGGCTATGAGGCGGCGGCCCACGACCACCTGATCCTCGTGCAGCGGGAACGCCTGCTCGTCTTTAAGGACCCGCGCATGTTCGGCGGGGTGCGCTTCCATCACGGCAAGACGGCGCCCGTCTGGTGGACTAGGATTGCGCCGGCGATCCTGTCGCCCGCGTTCACGGTCGAAGTCGTGGCTGCCTTTTTGCAACGGCGGGCCCGGGCCCCGATCAAGGCCGTCCTCCTCATGCAGGAGCGTTTCCCCGGCATCGGCAACTGGATGGCCGACGAGGTGCTCTGGCGCGCGGCGATCCACCCGCAGCGTCCCGCCGGTTCGCTGTCCGTCGCCGAGGTCCGCACGCTGCACCGGGAGTGCCGGAAAGTCTGCCGCCTCGCCCTCGACACCATCGCCGGCGAGGGCGACTACCTGCCCCCTGACCTCAACGCGCACATCCCCAAATCGTGGCTCTTCTGGCACCGCTGGTCTGACGGTGGTCGCTGCCCCCGCACCAAGCAGCCGCTGGTCCGGGAAGAAGTCGGCGGCCGCACCACCTGCTGGTCCCCCGCCCGGCAGAAGCGGGGCTGAGTGCTTTGGTCTTTGAACCCGGGGTTTATGGCGTGGACGAACCGGCGGACAGGCTGTTTTCTGCCGCCATGGCCGGTTCCAAACAACGACTCGATGAACTGCTGGTGACGCGCGGGCTCTCCCCCACCCGGGCGCAGGCCAAGGCACTCATCATGTCGGGTCGCGTGCGCCACGGGACCGACCGGCTGGACAAGCCGGGCAAGGAATACCCACCCGATTTTGACCTGAGCGTGGACCAGCCCCCGCGTTTCGTGAGCCGCGGCGGCGACAAGCTCACGGCCTGGCTGGAACAATTCCCGCTCGATCTCACCGGCGCTCACCTGCTCGACGTCGGCGCCTCGACCGGCGGTTTCACCGATTGCGCGCTCCAGGCCGGCGCCGCCAGCGCCACCTGCGTGGATGTCGGCCACGGCCAGCTCCACGAGAAACTCCGCCGCGACCCGCGCGTGACCAACCTCGAGAAAGTCAACGCCCGCCACCTCAAGCCCGGCGACCTGCCGCGCCCCGATTACGACGTGATCGTCATGGACCTGTCCTTCATCTCCCTGAAAAGCGTGCTGCCCGCCGTGTGGGCCTTCCTCCGCCCAGGCGGGACGCTGGTCGCGCTGGTGAAGCCCCAGTTCGAGGCGGGCAAGGCCGAGGTGGACCGCGGCCAGGGCATCATCCGCGACGACACCGTGCGGCTGCGCGTGCTGACCGAGATCCGGGAATTTGCCCTGCGGGAACTGCCGGGCGCCGGCCTGGTCGGCGAACGCGAGTGCCCGGTCCACGGCGCCGACGGCAACCGGGAATTCCTGCTGGGTCTGACCAAGACGGCGCAGACCAGGTGAGCGCCCCTGGCGCGGCTTGATACAACCTGCAGCAGCGCCGGGAGTCATAGCCCAATCCGAATTCGACATTAGTGCCCATTCGTGTGCACTAGGGCTTAAAGCATGTCCCCCATTCGCAGACTCGCCTTTGTCGTCAACACCGAGAAGCCCGGCGCCGCCCAGCTGGCGCGCGAGCTCATCGCGATTGCGCGGACGGTGGGCGTCCGCCGGATCAAGAGCCGCCCCGCGCACAAGCTCCCCCGCGGCTACTTCAAGGGTTCCGACGCCGGATGCATCATCGGCGGCGACGGCACCTTGCTGGGCGCCGTGACAGAGGCCGCCACGGCCGGCGTGCCGCTCATCGGCGTGAACCAGGGCAGCCTCGGCTACCTCACCAGCTTTTCCCCGGAGGAAGCCCGCGCGTGCTTCGGCGAGGTGCTCCTCGGCCAGTACCGCGTCGCACCGCGCACCCTGCTGGAATGCCGCACCGCCCCGCGCCGCCGCGACCTCGCGCTCAACGACGTCCTGATCAAGGCCGAGGTGAATTCCCAGCTCGTGCGCCTCGAGGTCCGCGCCGATGGCGAACTCGTGACCGACTACCTCTGCGACGGTCTCGTCCTCTCCACCCCGACGGGCTCGACCGCCTACAACCTGTCCGCCGGCGGCCCGATCCTGCACCCGGCGGCCGGCGTGATTGCCATGACCCCGATCTGCCCGCACACGCTGAGCAACCGCACGATCGTCTTCAACGACGGCGTGAAGCTGAGCATCCGCAACTGTTCCCCCGATTCCCGCCTGCTCGTCGCCCTCGACGGCCAGCGCAACCGCAGCGTGGTCCACGGCTCGTCGGTCGAGGTCACGATCGCCAAGCGCCACCTCGGCCTGGTGCAGCGCCGCGACTACCGACATTTCAGCGTCATGCGCGCCAAGCTCAAGTGGAGCGGCGGGCTGACGGATAAGAAGTAAGACCGCAGCCGGTTTGATGGTAGGACGAAAAAAGCCCGGGATTGCTCCCGGGCAGAGTGGCCGCTGATCGCCGGCACCTACTTCGTCGCGGCTTTCTCGGCCTTCTTGGCTTCGCGCTCGGCCTGTTTGGCGGCCTTGGCGGCCTCCTCATCGGCCTTCTTCTGGGCGCGCTCCTGGTCGTCGAGCTTCCCGTCGTCGTTGGCGTCGTACTTTTCCTTGTTCGCCTCCCGTGTCGCCTTGGCCTTCGCCTTGGCGGCATCGTCGGCGGCCTTCTGCTCCGCCTCGTTCAGGCGGCCGTCGCCATCGGCATCGTACTGCTGTTGATTCTTGGTGAGCTTCTTCTCGGTCTCTCCCCCGGCCCGGAGGGAGAGCGGAACAACCAACACGACCAGCGCCAGCAGAACCGGCGCGACACGGGGCAAGTTGTGTTTGCTTTGCATAACCCCGCCAGCCTACCCGGGCGCCCGGCTAACCGCGGCACCCGGCTAACGCCTAAATTCAGGCGCGGGGCTCAGGGCTTGACCACCAGTTGCACGCGTTGACCGCCCACAAAATACCGGAGGGCAAAGGCCTGGAGGTCGGCGAGCGTGACGGCGTCGACGCGGGCGTCATAGTCGCGCCAGTCGTTGACCGGCAGCCCGTACACGGCGTTGAGCGCGGCCTGCATGGCGCGGGCGGAATTGGTCTGCATGCCCATGCGCTTGCCCGCCTTGAGCCGCACCTGGCAGCGGTGCAACTCGTCGGGCTTCACGCCGCCGGACCGCACGCGCTCGATCTCGAGGTTGAGCTCGGCGATAACCTCTTCGTAACGCTCGGGGCTGGTGCCCGCATAGAAATAGAACATCCCGTGCGCCTGGCCGACGATGCGGCTGGAGCGGACGAAATACGCCAGGCTCTTCTGCTCGCGGACGCGCTCGAAGAGATTCGACGACATGCCGCTGAACAGCTCGTCGGCGACCTCGCTGACGGTGTAGTCGGGGGCGTGCATGCCCGGGCCGGGAAAGGCCTGGAACACGATCGCCTGCTGGCGCGGCTGGGTCTCGGTGAAGTCGCCGGGCACGACCGTGAGAGCGTGCGTGGCCGCGGGGACTTTGCCCTTCGGAAGCTTCGTGAGGAAGGCCTTGAGCTTCGGGGCGAGCTTCCGGGCGTCGAAGTCACCGGACACCGCGAGGACCGCGTTGCCCGCGACCACGAGGCGGGCGTGCAGCGCGCGCAGGTCCGCAACGCTGATGGCCTGGAGGCTGGCCTCGTCGCCGCTGGTCTCGATGGCGAAGGGATGGGCACCGAAGAATTTCTCGCGGAGCTTCTTGCGGCCGACCGTGACGACATCGTCGAGGCTTTCCTTGAGCGCCGCGAGGGAGGACTCGCGCTCGACCTCGAGGCGGGCGGGTTTGAAGGCGGGGCGCAGGATGGCGTCGGCCATCAACCCGAGGGCGAGATCGGCGTCGCCGGGCAGCACCTCCGCCGAGAGGCCGAAACTGTTATTGCCAGCGAACTCGTGGAACGAGCCGCCTACGGCCTCGATCTGGCGGGCGACCTCCTCGGCGGAGTGGCGCTTGGTGTCCTTGGTGAGCAGGGTCGCGAGCAGCGAGTTGAGTCCGCGGCGACCGGCCGGTTCGAACACGGGCCCGCCGGCGAAGGCCAGGCGGAAGTGCAGGTTGGGCAGGTGCGCGTCGGGCTGGAGCAGCAGGCGCGCGCCGTTGGGGAGCTTGATCTCTTCGAAATCCAGCGAGGCGGTGGGCTTGGCGGCGGCTCCCGTCGTGGCCGCGGCCGCGGCCACGGGATTGGAGGAGACGACGGTCAGGCGCTCGGGGACGAGGTAGGTGCGCATCACCCGCTGCAGGCTGGCCGGCGTCAGGGCGAAGAGGCGGGTGAAATACTGGCGGGTGTAGTTGATATCCCCGACCACGACCTCACCGGCACCGAGGCGCGAGGCCTGGCCGGACATGGTCTTGCGCATGTTGATCTCGGCGGTCACGGCCTGGCGCACGGCCTTGGCCAGGGCGGCGGCGCTGATGCCCTTGGCGGCGATGCGGGCGAGTTCGCGCAGGATCGCCTGCTCGGCGGGTACGCGTTTGTCGGGATCAGCCAGGAACGAGATGTAGAACAGACCGCTCGTGCCCGGGCTCCAGGACATGGCGTCGATGGAGTGGACCAGCCGGGATTTCTCGCGGATGGCCTGCCAGAGGAGCGAGCTGTCGCCGTGGCCGAGCACCATCGAGAGCAGGTCCAGGGCGGGCGTGTCGGGGTGCGCGAGGCCGGGGATCTGCCAGCCGAGGCCGGCGCGGGCGACCTGCACGTCCTCGTGCAGGTGCTGGTCGCGGCGCGAGAGCTGGGCCGACTCGTCGGGCACGAGCACCGGGGCGAGGCGCACGCGCGGGGCCGGGCCGAAATGCTGGGCGATGGCGGCGCGCGTGGCGGCGACGTCGATGTCACCGACGATCACGACCACCAAGTTGTTGGGCACGTAACGGGCCTGGTAATAGGAAAGCAGGTCCTCGCGGGTGCAGGCGGCGAAGACATCGCGGTGGCCGATGATCGGCTGCCGGTACGGATGGGTGCGGTAGGCGGTCTCGAAGAGTGCCTGCGAGAGGCGCTGGTCGGGGTCGTCGAGGCACATGTCGATCTCTCGGAGGATGACTTCCTTTTCCTTGGCCACCTCGCCGGCCGGAAGCGTGGAGTACAGGACGGCGTCGGCGAGCAGGTCAATGGCGACGGCGGTGTGGACCGAGGGCACCTCGATGTAATAGACGGTGCGGTCGAAAGTGGTGTAGGCGTTGATGTAGCCGCCGTGGGCCTGGACGGTGGCCGAGATCTCGCGGCCGGCGCGGCGCGTGGTGCCCTTGAAGAGCATGTGCTCGAGATAGTGCGAGAGGCCGGCGCCAAGGTGGGAGCCCTCGTGGATGCTGCCGGTCTTGACCCAGACCTGGACGGAGCTGACGGGGGCGGCGTGGTCGGGCTTGAGCAGCACGGTCAGGCCGTTGGGCAAAGTGTAGCGTTCGATGGATTCGCGCCAGAGACTCTCGAGCAGGGCGAGGTCACGCGAACGGACGGAGGGATTTTTCGGCATTGAGCGGGGTCGGGATGAGGAGCGGAAGAACGTGGCGTATTCTAATGCAGGTTCAAGAGGAGATGGATCCCGCCTGGTAGGTGGAGCTGCCCGTTCGACGAGTTCCGGGCCCCGAGCCAGTCGTAGGGCTTCCCGACGATTCAGGGCGTCGTGGGTGGGCGGGCCTTCCCGATCGCCTGTAAACAGGCTCCTGCGGGGGGCTGCACCCAACCGGCCTTAGGACTGGTCGGCGGTGCGGCGGGAGCGGCGGCCGGTGGGCGGGAGGAAGGGTTTCACGAACGCCTCGTCGAAGTCGTAGATCTCGGCAAAGTCCTCGCGGCGGTCGCTCTCCGTCTTGCTGAAAACGCTGTACTCGATGAGGTTGAACACGATGTCACCGAAATCGGAGCAGCGTTTGACGCCCCAGGTATTGAGCACGGTCTTGGCCAGCGGGCCGTACTGGTCGAGGGCGTAATCCCGGATCCCGGCGAGGAGCTCGGCGCCGGTCACGTGCTGGGATTTGCCGGTGCGATCGGGCTGCTTGCGTTTGACCTCCTTGACCGTGTGGTCGAGGCCCTGGCGCACGAAATTATAGGCCTTCCGGTCGAACCGGGGGTCTTCCTTGCAAATCAAGCCGACGATTTCGCTGAATTCAAGATCCTGCATGTAAATTGGGTGAGGGACGTAGCTAGCACAGGGTATTCCGGGCTGCAACCATGCAGGCGTCCGGAGCCCAAATCGATCATCCGTCATAGGGTGGATTACTGACTAACTTCCCCTCGCCATCGGGGGATTTTGAGCCATGGTGGCCGCATGATCTCCGCCACTCAGTCGAATCACCCGCTTGGCCTGGTTACGAACCGGGAACCCGAGGATGTGACCCTGACCGTGGCCTGCACTCGCATCCGGAATTCCGGCATGCGCGTCACCAAACCCCGGGTCGCCCTGCTCGCCGCCCTGCTGCGTTTCCCGGGCCCGGCCAGCATCGAGCGGATCCACCAGGAGGTCGGCACGAAATCCTGCGACCTCGTTACCATTTACCGCTGCCTCGCTGCCTTTGAAGGTCTCGGGCTGGTGCGCCGCAGCTACCTGCACAACGGCACCTGCCTGTACGAGCAGACGGTCAACGCGGCGCGGCGCTATCACATCATCTGCAAGGAATGCGGGCGCACCGATCCGGTGGACTATGAGCTGGCCGAAGGCTTGGAGCAGAAAATCGCCGAACGGGGCTACACCCAGGTCAGCCATGTCGTGGAGTTTTTCGGGGTATGCCCGATCTGCCAGCAGGCCGCGAAAGCGGCGGCCAGCCGCGTCACGGCGGTCAAGATCGTGCCCTCAGTCTGAGGACCCGGCCCGGCCGGTCCCGTCGGCCGCGCCCGTCAAGGGCTGGACCGCCCTCACCCACTCCGCCACCGGCGCGCCGCCCACCAGGTGTTCGCGGCGGATGCGATCGAAGCGCTCGGGGGTGACCCGGTCATACCACACGCCATCCGGGTAGACCACGAGCCACGGGCCGTCGCTGCACTTCCGCAGGCACGCGGCCTTCGTGCGCAAGGCCGGCACGCCGTGTTCCTTGAGCGCGCCTTTCAGGTGCTCCCAGGTCGCGAGCCCCGCCTCTGACGCACAACAATCCGGTCCCACGCACAGGAACAGGTGATGCCGCGCGCCGGGCAGGCCGATTTCGGAGAATGACTTTGTTTTCATTTGAACCACAGAGGCACAGAGACACGAAGCAACAATCCGATTTGGAGTGCCGGGGCGGAGGAGAAGCCGGTGGTGAACTAGCTTTTCCGGGCCTGGGCGAAGTTCACCTCGGCCTGGGTCCAGTTCACGACGTTCCAATAGGCCGCGACAAAATCCGCGCGGCGGTTTTGGTACTGCAGGTAGTACGCGTGTTCCCAGACATCGAGGCCGAGGATCGGCGTGGCGCCCTCGCTCAGCGGCGAATCCTGGTTGGCCGTCGAGTGAACCAGCAGCTTGCCGTCCTTCAGGCTCAGCCAGGCCCAGCCGCTGCCAAAGCGTTTCATCGCCGCGTCGGCGAAGAGTTTCTTGAACTCGTCCATGGAGCCGAAGGCCTCCGCGATCGCCACGGGGAGCTGTTGGACGGACACGCCCGAGCCCGGCGCGATGATCTTCCAGAAAAAATCGTGGTTCACATGGCCGCCCGCGTTGTTGCGGATGCCCGTGCGGATCGCCTCGGGCACGCTCGCGAGATCGCGGACGAGGGCCTCGGGGCCGCGGGCGAGCAGGTCCGGGTGGTCCTTGAGCAGGTTCCGGGCGTTCGTGATGTAGGCCTGGTGGTGCTTGGAGTGATGGATCTCCATCGTGCGGGCATCGAAGTGCGGCTCGAGCGCACCATAGGCGTAGGGCAGCTTGGGCAGATCCCAGCCGAGGGCGACGGGCGCGCTTTCCGCGGCGGTGAGCCGGTGCAGCCCGAGCCCGGCGACGGCGGCGGTGGTGCCCAAAATTTTCAAGGCTTCGCGGCGAGACAGGGAGGCGGGGTCGACGGGGTTCATGCCCGCACGATGGCCGATTTAACACCGGGTGCAAGGGCCCTCCACCCTGATGCCGCCTTCATGAAAAACCTGTCCGGAGGGCGCATGCCATGCGCAGCGAGGTCGCTGTGGCCCCAGAGTGACGTTCGCCCGGTAACAATCCCATGAGGGCGAAATAAGGGGCCCGCCCTGCCCGTCCGCCCTAGCGCCCCGCGCGACGGCGGAAGCCTTTCGAAGGAGCCTGCCCTGAGCCTGTCGAAGGGCTTGTTTTCTCCCCGCAACCCGCTACCAAAACGGGGTGCTCCTCTTCCGCCGCATCTTCAATTTCGAGAAAGCTAAGGTCGACAAGATGGAACAGCGGCTCAACCAGCGTTATACGCCGGGCGCGGCTTTTCCGCTACAGGCCTGGCTGGTCACCGGGGGCCGGGAATGGCCGGCGCGCGTGCTCGACCTATCCGGCAACGGCCTCGGCCTGCTGGTCGAGGCGGCGGCCAAACCCGAAGCCGGTCTGCCCGCGCGGGTACGCGTGGCCATGGGGCACCACCAGCAGGTCCTCGAGACCAAGCTCGTGCAGGTCCGGCCCGAGCCCAAGGGGCTGTATTGCGGCCTCGGCCTCGTGTTCCGGGAGTTCCCCGGGCAAAAGATCTGGCTGCAGCTGATCCAACCCATCGCGATCGGGCAGTCCCTCCGGGCCGTGCCGGCGGAGCGCGTGGTCCAGAACGAGCCTCAGTTCATCAAGCAGGTCTTCCGCGGGGACGAGCAGTCGATGCTCACCGTGTGGCTCGAGAAGTCCTTCGGCACGCCGCTGCACAGCTTTGAATTCGAGATGCAGGGCTACTTCTGCCGGGCCGATGCCCAGTCCGGCACGCTGGAGGCCTACACGCTCGAGGAAGGGGATTCCCACAAGGGCAAGATCAGCAACCCGGTCTTCGACTCCTCGGGCGACCTCAAGGCCGAGATCCGGCAGCTCTTCCGGTGGATCCTGCCCAACCTGTCCCCCGCCGTGCCCGACGACGTGCGGGCGTTTCTGCAGCGTTTCGCCACCTGACGCGGCCGGGGGCAGCGTATTTCAGATTTCAAATCTCAAATCTGAGATTCTCACGACCCGAGCTGCTTCCGCACGATCTGGTCCACGAGTTGCGGATTGGCCTTGCCGGCGGAGGCCTTCATCACGGCGCCCTTGATGGCGTTGAGCGCCTTCTCGTTGCCGCCCTTGAATCCCTCGGCCGCCTTGGGATTCGCGGCGATGGCGTCGGCCACCCATTTCTCCAGGGCGCCAGTGTCGGTGGATTGCTGGAGGCCTTGTTTCGCGACAATGGCGTCGGGCAATTCGCCCGACTGCGCCATCGTGACGAAGACTTCCTTGGCGATGGAATTGGAGATCACCCCCGACTCGACGAGTTTCACGAGGGCGGCGATATGGGCGGGCTGGACCTTGGCGTCGGCCAGGGTCACCTGGGCCGCACCCAGCTCGCGCAGCAGGTCGTTGGCGATCCAGTTGCCCGCGGCCTGCGGGGTGGCGCCGAGCCGCACGGTCGCCTCGAAATAGTCGGCCAGCGCGCGATCGGGCACGAGCACCGAGGTGATGGTGTAGGGCAGCTGGTAATCGGCCAGGAAGCGGCGCTGCCGGTCGAAATGATGCTCCGGCACGGTGGCCTGGATCCGGGCCTGCCAGGCCGCGTCCACCCGCACGGGCATGAGGTCGGGATCGGGGAAGTAGCGGTAATCGTGCGCCATCTCCTTCGAGCGGAGCGACTGGGAGGCGCCGGTCTGGCCGTCATAGTCGCGGGTCTCCTGGACGATGGTGCCGCCGGACTGCACGACGGCGACCTGCCGGCGGATCTCGTGGGCGATGCCGTCGCGCACGAACGAGATGGAATTGAGGTTCTTCAGCTCGACCTTGGTGCCGAGCTGCGCCTGCCCCACCGGGCGGATCGAGATGTTGGCGTCGCAGCGCATCTGGCCCTTCTCCATGTCGCAGTCGGAGATGCCGCCCTGCACGAGGGCGATGCGGAGCGAGGTGAGGAAGGCGAAGGCCTCGTCGGCGCTGCGCAGCGCGGGATCGGACACGATCTCCATCAGCGGCGTGCCGGCGCGATTGTAGTCCACCAGGGAGTCGGTGGCGCCGTGGTTGAGCTTGCCGACATCCTCCTCAAGGTGGATGCGGGTGAGCGGCACGCGCTTGTGCTCGCCCATGACGTTGCGGGACGGCCCCGGCAGTTCGATCTCGACCGTGCCGCCGACGCAGATCGGCTGATCGTATTGCGAGATCTGGTAGTTCTTGGGCGAGTCGGGATAGAAGTAGTTCTTCCGGTCCCATTTGCAGACCGGGGCGATCTGACAACCAAGGATCAGGCCAGCCTTGATGATCTGGTTGAGGGCTTCCTTGTTCAGGACCGGCAGCGCGCCGGGGAGTGCGAGCACGACGGGATCAACGAGGGTGTTCTCGGGCTGGCCGTAGCCGGCGGCGACGCGGGTGAACATCTTCGACGCCGTGCGCAGCTGCACGTGGACCTCCAGGCCGATGACGGCTTCGTAGTTCATGGTGAGAGTAGCGGGTCGCGGGTAGTGAGCCGCGAGTAGCGGCGCCGGCGAAGTTGGTTTGGAGATTTCATGCTCACTACTCGCTCCTCGATGCTCGTTACGTCACAGCACCGGATGGCGCTGGGACCATTCATGGGCCTGTTCGTAGGCGCGGGCGATGGCGAGGAGTCCGGCCTCGTCGAAGGGGCGGCCGATGAGCTGCAGGCCGATCGGCAGGCCGCCGGTGGTGAAACCGCAGGGGACCGAGAGACCTGGCAGGCCGGCGAGGTTCACGCTGATGGTGTAGATGTCGGTGAGGTACATCGCGAGCGGGTCGGCGGACTTCTCCCCAATCTTGAAGGCCGGGATCGGCGACGTCGGCGACAGCAGCGCATCACACTCCTGCAGCACGGCGGCAAACTCGTTGCGGATGAGGGTGCGGACCTTCTGCGCGCGCAGGTAGTAGGCGTCGTAGTAGCCGCTGCTCAGCACATGCGTGCCAAGGATGATGCGGCGCTTCACCTCGTCGCCGAAGCCCTCGGCGCGCGACTGGAAGTAGAGATCGACGACATCCTTCGCCTTCGCCGCGCGATGGCCGTAGCGGATGCCGTCGTAGCGGGCGAGATTCGACGAGGCCTCGGCGGTGGCGATGAGGTAATACACCGCGATGGCATGCTCGGCCGCCAGGGGCAGGGAGACCTCGCGGATCTCGCAGCCGGCTTCGCGGTAAAACGCGATCGCCGCCTGCACCGCCGCGCCCACCTCGGGATCGAGGCCGGCGCCGAAAAACTCCTTGGGCACGCCGAGGCGCCATGGCCCGCGGCGTCGCGCGATCTCCGCACCGTAATCGGGCACCGCGGCCTTGAATGAGGTCGAATCGCGTTCGTCGTGGCCGGCGATGGCGCCGAGCAAAAGCGCCGCATCGTCGACCGTGTGCGCCATCGTGCCAATCTGGTCGAGCGACGAGGCATAGGCGGCCAGGCCGTAGCGGGAAACGAGACCGTAGGTGGGTTTGAGACCGACGATACCGCAGAGGGCCGCAGGCTGACGGATGGAGCCGCCGGTGTCGGAGCCGAGCGTGAGCGGGAGTTCGCCGGCCGCGACGGCCGCGGCGGAGCCGCCCGAGCTGCCGCCGGGCACGCGGGTCAGGTCCCACGGGTTGGCGGTCGGGCCGAAGGCCGAGTTCTCCGTCGAGGAACCCATGGCAAACTCATCCATGTTGAGCCGGCCGAGCGGGATGGCCCCGGCGGCCTTGAGGCGCGTCGTGACGGTCGCGTCGTAGGGCGAAATGAAATTCGCCAGCATCTTGCTCGAGCACGTAAGCGGCTGGCCCTCGACGGCGATGACATCCTTCAGGCCGACAGGGATGCCGTCGAGCGGTCCCCTCGCCTGCCCGGCGGCCCGGCGCTCATCGGAGGCCCGGGCGGCAGCGAGCGCGCCGGCCTCATCGCGGGAGTTGAAGGCCCGCACGCGTCCGTCGACGGCCTGCACCCGGGCGAGGCAGGATTGCACGAGCTCGACCGAGGAAAGCTGGCCGGAGCCGAGCAAGCCGGTCAGGTCGGTCGCGGAGAGATAGGCGAGATCGCGGGCCATGGTCAGTCGAGCACCTTGGGCACCGCGATCATCTGGTCGCGTTGCGCCGGGGCGTTGCGGAGGGCCTGCTCCACGGTGAGGCCGGCGCGCGCGACGTCATCCTGCCAGACGTTGAACACCGGGGCGGCGTGGGCCATGGGCTCAACGCCGGATACATCCACCTGTTTGAGCTTCTCCACGTAATGCAGGATGTCGCCCAGTTGCCGGGCAAAACGGGCCTTTTCCTCGTCGGTCAGGGCGAGGCGGGCCAGGTTGGCCACGTAGTCAATGTTGAGGTCGGAACCGGCGCTCATGGGAGTGGTAAATACCACCCCGAAGCAGGCGGTGCCGGGCCCGGTTGGCAACCGGCAAAACGCGGCCGGGGCCAAACAACCCGGGTGCTGGCTTGACGGGCAGGGTCAATCGGCGTCCGCTGGCCCCATGCTGCTTTTCAAGAAGATCCTGGATTTCAAAAAGACCGACAGCGGCGTGGCAGACAAACGCGGGGCCAAACGCTACCCGGTGGGCGCCAAGTATCCGCTCAAGACGAAGATCTCGCTTTCCCCCCGGGACGGGGAAGGCAACGCGTTGCCGCCCGGCAAGGGCGTGCCGATGGATTGGGGCGGCCAGCTGGCCGACCTGTCCCACACCGGGCTGAGCATCCGGCTGCACCCCGCCGCCGTGGCCGCCGCGGGTGAGACCTGCACCATCAAATTCGAAATGGACAACCGCCTGTACGAGAATGCGGCCACGATCGCCTACTTCCGCAACGGCGCGCAATACGTGACCTGCGGCGTCGTCCTCACCTTTTCCGACCACTACACGCGCAAGGCCTATCTGCAGCTGATGGAACCGCTGGTCATCGGGTCGACGCTGGCCCCGCTCCCCGCCGCGAAGGTGAAGCAGGACCTGCCCGGGCTCGTGAAGGAGCAGTACACCGGCGAATCCGAGGGCGTGCTCAGCATCTGGCGCGACGCCACCGGCAAGAACCTCAAGATGTTCGAGCTGCTCCTGCACGAATACTCCATCCGCGGCAACACGGAGATGCCCGGCATCAAGGTCAGCTACCGCGACGGCGCCAAGGTGGGCAAGCGCGTGTCGCGACCGGCCTTCCCCATGACGCTGTCGCCCAGCCTCAAGGCGGAGGTGCGCCAGCTCTTCCAACTCATCGTGCCCAACCTGACAAAGTCCGTGCCGGCGGAAGTCCGAAAATTCCTCGAGCTGTTCACCGTCGCGCCGTCCTAGGGCCGGATGACCCGATCGGGCCCGGCCGAGCTTTACCGCCTTCTGGCGCCCCTCCTCCGCCCTCCTCACCCACACTCTGGATATCGCCGCCACGATTGGCTCACCGGACGCGTACCTCGGCTTCACCGCCGCCACCGGATCGGCGTTCGGCAGCCACCAGGTCCTTGGCTGGGCTTATTCCGACACCTATCTCGCCACCGGCATCACCGCCGTGCCCGAGCCGGACACGCTGGTCCTCCTCGGTCTTGGCGGAATGCTGCTGATCGCGGCGCGCCGGTTCAGGCGCGCACGCTGACGGTGCCGTCGGCGGCGATCGCCTGCTGGATCTGGGCGAACACCCCGTTGACCTCGTCGTCGTTGAGCGTGCGCTCGGCGGAACGGAAGGAGAGCGCGTAGGCCAGGCTCTTCTTGCCCGCGGGCAGACCGGTGCCGGTGTAGACGTCGAAGATCGCGACGCTCTCGACGGCGAAGGCGGTCCCCGCGGCGGTACGCGCCACCTGGAGGAGCTGCCGGCGCACCTCCTCGGCCGGCCGCCCCGCGTCCACCACCAGCGCGAGATCGCGCAGGGTGGCCGGTTGCAGGCTGAAAGGCTGGTAGCGCCGGCGGGCGCCCGCCGCCGGGAGCGTGGCCGGCACAATGGCGAACATGCCCGCCCAGACCTTGCCCTCGACGCCCGCGGCGCGGACCATGGCGAGGTTCAGGAGGCCGAACCGTGCGGTCCAGCCGTGCTGCAGGTCGCCGGCGGCGGCGGCCTGACCTTCCTGCCAGCCCCAGAAACCACCGGTGACCGGCACAAGGGCCTGGGCGGAGAGGTCGATGCCCGCCTCGGCCGCGATGATCTCCACGTGACGCTTGACCGCATAGAAATCGGGTTGCGCGCGGCCGAGCCAGGACCGCGCCTTGGGATTCTCGGCCAGGAGGAAGCCGACGCCGGCGCACTCATGCACGGTGCCATTTTGCTCCACGAACACGCGGCCGGTCTCGCACAGGCGGGAAACCTGGTTGCCGCGCGACTGGTTCAGCTTGAGGGACTCCAGCAGGCCGAGCACGAGCGTGGGCCGCAGGTGGGACTGCTCCTCGACAAAGGGATTGAGGAGCGCGAGCTCCTGCACGGCGGCGTCGGACACCCAGGTCTTGAGCTCCTTGGCGGAACGCAGCGTGTAGTTCACGCACTCGTGGAAGTGCTGGCCGACAAGGTAGTCGGTGACCCGGCGGTTGAACGCGACGGCGGGCGCATCTTCGGCGTCGACCAGCGCGGGGCCGACGGCGGGGGCGGCCGGCACCTTCTCGGTGCCGTAGACGCGGAGGACTTCCTCCACGAGGTCGATCGGGCGATCGAGGTCGGCGCGCCAGCTGGGGATGGTGACGGTCCACGCCGGGCCACGGCGCTCGGTCGGCTCCTCGTGGCGGATGACCAGGTCGAGCGCCTCGAGGGCGGCGCGCTGGTCGTCGGCCGGGATCTCGAAACCGAGTTTCTCGTTGATGTAGGCGGGCGTGACGACGATCTCGCGCTGCCACGGCACATCGCCGCCGACCTGGAAGGAAGGCCCGACGACCGTGCCGCCGGCGGTCTCCAGCAAGAGATCCACGGCGCGCTGCGCGGCCTCGAGCGTGCTGTGCGGATCGACGCCGCGCTCGAACCGGTAGGAGGAATCGGAGGCCAGGCCGAGGCGCTTGGAGGTGGCGCGGATGGACTGCGGACGGAAACAGGCGGCCTCGAGCACGATGTCGGTCGTGGTGGCGTCCACGCCCGCATCGGCGCCGCCCATGATGCCGGCCACGACGAGCGGCCGGCTCTCGTCGGCGATGACGAGGTTGCGGTGGTTGAGCACGCGCTCCTTGGTGTCCAACGTGGTGAGTTTTTCCCCGTCGATGGCGGGGCGGATGACGAGGCGGCGGCCGTTGATCTTCTTCGCGTCGAAGACGTGCAGCGGCTGGCCGAGCTCGAGCATGACGTAGTTGCCGACGTCCACGAGGTTGTTGATCGGACGCAGGCCGACGGCGGCGAGGCGTTCCTGCATCCAGGCCGGGCTGGGGCCGACCTTCACGCCAGCGAGGGCGATGGCGATGTAGAGGGGGCAGTCGGCGGGGGCCTCCACCTGGACGGCGGCGAGGATGTCGGGGCGGGATCCGTGGGTCTCGCCGCGGAACTTGATCGCGGGATAGGTGACGTCCCGGCGGAACCAGGCGGCGAGCTCGCGGGCGATGCCGATGTGGCTAAGGGCGTCGGGGCGGTTGGGCGTGATCTCGATGTCGAGGACGGTGTCGCCACCGGGCAGCGCCTCGTTGATCGGCTGGCCGATGGGCGTGGCGGGATCGAGCAGGAGCAGGCCGGCGTGGTCGCTGCCGAGGCCGAGCTCGTCGGCGGCACACATCATGCCCTGGGACTCGTGGCCGTAGGTCTTGCGCAGCGCGATCTGGAATCCGCTGGGCAGCACCGCGCCAGGCAGGGCGACCGGCACGCGCCGGCCGGGATCGCAATTGGGCGCGCCGCAGACGATGGTGCGGACCCCGCCGTGGGCGGCGCCGACCTCGACGGTGCAGAGCGAGATGTCCTTCTTGAGATTCGGGATCTTGGTCCGCGTGAGGATCTCACCCACCACGACGTGGGTGAGCGGCGCCAGGCCGGTGGTGTGCACGCCCTCGACCTCGAAGCCGAGGAAGGTGATCGCGCGCTGCAGCTCGTCGGTGGAGGCACCGTCGAGGTTCACGTATTGCTTGAGCCAGTTGAGAGAGATTTTCACGGGGAAACAGGGGAGCGAAGAGTGAGGAGCGGGGAGCGAGTAGTATGACCGGGGCTTTCGTGATGCTCACTACTCGCTGCCTGCTACCCGCTCCTGGTTCAGGCGAATTGTTTCAGGAAGCGGACGTCGTTCTGGTAGAAGTAGCGGATGTCATCGATGCCGTAGACGAGCATCGCGAGGCGCTCGAGGCCCATGCCGAAGGCGTAGCCGGTCCAGACCTCGGGATCGTAGCCGACGCCCTCGAAGACGGCGGGGTCGACCATGCCGCAGCCGCCGATCTCGATCCAGTCCTTGTTCACCTTGGGCAGGTGTTTGGCGGAGAGGTCGACCTCGAAGGAGGGCTCGGTGTAGCCGAAATAATGCGGGCGGAAGCGGGTCTTGGTGTCCTTGCCCAGGAGCGAGGCGAAGATGTAGTCGAGCAGCGCCTTGAGGTCGCGCACGGTGACGTTCTTGTCGACGTAGAGGCACTCGAGCTGGTGGAAGTTGGCGCTGTGGGTGGCGTCGGAAGTGTCGCGACGGTAGACGCGGCCGGGGGAGACGATGCGGATCGGCGGCTCGCCCTGGAGCATGGTGCGGATCTGGACCGACGAGGTGTGGGTGCGGAGGAGGTATTTCTCGCCCGGGACCTTGCGGGGGGTGTTGCTGAACACGGCGTTGCCCGGGAAATAGAAGGTATCCTGCTCGGCGCGCGCGGGGTGTTCGGCGGGCGTGCACAGGGCGTCGAAGCAGTAGTACTCGGTCTCGACCTCGGGGCCGTCGGCGATGGTGAAACCAGCCTTGCGCAGGATGCGGCACATTTCCTCGCGCACCTGGGTGAGCGGGTGGCGGGTGCCGGGGCCGGCGTCGGGCGACGGCAGCGAGGGATCGACGGCGGGCCCGAGCTGGGCGGTGATTTCGGCGGCGGCGATACGCTCGAGGGTCAGGTCGAGCTCGGCCTGGAGGCGGGCCTTGGCCTCGTTGATGAGCTTGCCCATGGCGGGGCGCTGCTCCTTGGGCACGGCGCCCATCTGCTTCATCAGGGCGGTGAATTCGCCGTTCGGGCCGACGTAGCGGGCCTTGGCGGCCTCGAACTCGGCGCGGGTCTGCAGGGTGGCCAGCTCGGGCTGGGCCTTGGCGAGGATCGCGGAAAGGGTGTCTTGCATGGGCTTAAATCGTTCTCGTTCTCTTAATCCTCATCGTTCTCTCGATTACGAGAAAGATCAGGAGAACGAGAACGATAGGGAGAAATAAAAAGGACGGGCCCGCGGGGAGCCCGTCCTTCAGAAAAACGATCTTTTGGACCGGAAAGCGAGCCTGCAGCGGCTCGCGGGGGGACTCAGGCCTTGGCGGCGGCGGCCTTCGTCTTCAGGGCGGCCTGGGCTTGCTTGACCAGGGCGGTGAAGGCGACGCTGTCGGCGATCGCGATCTCGGAGAGCTGACGGCGGTCGAGCTCGATCTTCGCGGCCTTGAGGCCCTCGATGAAGCGGCTGTAGCTGATGCCGGCCTCACGGCAGGCGGCGTTCAGACGCACGATCCAAAGGCCGCGCATGTTGGCCTTCTTCTTCTTGCGGTCGATGTAGGCGTATTGCCAGGCATGCTGGACCGCTTCCTTGGCGTAGCGGAACAGCTTGGATTTGTTGCCGAAGTAGCCCTTGGCGTAATTCAGCACTTTCTTGCGGCGCTTGCGCGACGCGGGGGAGTTTGTAGCACGAGCCATGTTATATGTGGTGTTTAGTGCCGGCGGGTCGTCTCGTTAGGATTCACCCGCCAGGCAAGTTTCGGTTTTGCGCGACAGGTTACCGGAGGCCGGTGGGCAGGCAGCGGAAGAGCGGCTTGGCATGACCGGGGGCCACGAGCTTGTCGCGGGAGGCACGTCGTTTGGACTTCGTGCTCTTCGCGGCCAGCAGGTGACGAAAACCGGGCGTGCGGCGGATCAGCTTACCCGTACCGGATATCTTGAAGCGCTTGGCAACGGACTTTTTGGTCTTTTGCATGGATGGAGTTGGACAAAACAGAGGAGCCGCCCGGGCTTGGCAAGGATTTTGTCCACCTAACTCGCGCCGCCCCCTGCCCCACCCTCAGGTCCAGCCATAAAGCGGGGCCAAGAAGCGCACCACCAGCCAGATGACGACGGCCCCGACGAGATCGAGCCAGAGGCCCTGGCGCATCATGGTGAGCAGCCGCACCTGCTGGGTGGCGTAGGCCTGGGCATTCGGGCCGGTCGACACGGGTAGTAAAAAGCCAAAACTGCAGGCCAAGGTGCAGGCCAGGGCCACCGGGATGGGATTCACCCCGGCCGCCAGGGCCACGGCGATCATCATCGGGGCCATGATGGCGGCGGAGGCGGTGTTGGACGCCGCCTCGCTGAGGGCGATGCTAAGGATGATGGCGACGGCCACGAGGGTCCACAGGTCCGGTTGGCCCAGGAGCGCGCCCACGCCCTCGCCGATCGCCCGGGCGAGGCCGGTCTGGAAGATCTGGGCCCCGAGGGACAAGCCGCCCGCGAAGAGCAGGATCGTGCCCCAGTCGATCTTCACCGCCTCGTGCCACTCGAGGGTGAAGGTCCAGCGCTTGAAATCGGTGGGCCACACGAGCAGGAGCAGTCCGGCCAGCAACCCGATGATGTCCTCGGGAAAATGCCGGCGGATCCAGCCGGTCAGCGGGTTGCCGCCGAACCCGAGCAGTTCGCTCATGCCGGGAAAAACCCAGAGGAAGATCGCGGCCGCGAGCGCCCCGGCCACGTGGATTTCCCCGCGCCGCCACGGTCCCAGGGCAGCCAGCTGGTCGCGAAACCGGCGGCGCAGGTCGTCAGCCCGGCCGAGGTTGATTCCGGCGGGCGGGCGCAGGAGCCAGAGGAGCCAGGCCAGCATCAGCAGCGAAAGCGGGAGCGCGAGTTGCATCCATTGCACGAAGGTCAGGCTGATGCCCGCGTGCTCGCGCAGGGCGGCCAGCGCGATGAGATTGGGCGGCGTGCCCACCGGCGTGGCCAGCCCGCCGACCGAGGCGGCGAAGGCGATGAGCAGGATCAGGTTCTCCCGCGCGCGGAGGTCGCGGCCGAGTTCGGGACAGGTCTGCATCACGCCGAGCGCGAGGGGCAGCATCACCGCGGTGGTGCCGGTGTTGCTCATCCACATCGAGAGCAGCGCGGTCAGGACGCCGAGCGCCGCCATCACGGTGAAGGCCGAGTGCGTGACCCCCGGCAGGGAGAGGAGCCGCAGCGCGAGCCGCCGGTCGAGCCCGTGCTTCTGCAGTGCCAGGCCGAGCAGGAACGAGCCGATGAAGAGAAACGTGATCGAGCTCGCGAACGGCGCCAGCACCGCCGGCACCGCGCCCACGCCGAAGACAATGCAGAGCGCCGGCACCAGCAGGGAGGTGGCCGCCATCGGGATCGCCTCGCTGACCCAGAGGATGATGGCGAGCGTCATCAGCGCCGCGAGCTTGTGCGCCGGCACCGCGAGCCCCGGGAGCGGCAGCCACCACACCACGAGCGCGGCGGCGGGCGCGAGGGCCAGACCCACGGGCCGGCGCCAGCGTTCAAAGCGCGCCTCCAGACGGGCGATCATGGGCTACGGACGGGCGGGGTGACAGCCATGCGTGGGGTAGACGAAATAACGTTGGCCGGGCGACCCGCGTGACACGAGACGATTTTCCCCGCCACCGGCCCACCCGCGCAACCCTCACCGGCGGACGAGGATTTCTCATCGGGAAAAGCAGAACGGTGAATTTCAATTAAATCCGTTCGGGAAAGGGGTTGACATGCACCTGCCGATATTAACTTTGGCCTCTCCTTTTTTGCCGGCTTCCTAGCTCAATGGTAGAGCAGTTGACTCTTAATCAATTGGTTCGGGGTTCGAGTCCCCGGGGAGCCACCAAATTTCGGGTTGTTTGCCAAATCCCCTGACATATCGTGCCGGTCGCACCTCGCCGGCGTAGCTCAATGGTAGAGCACCTGTTTTGTAAACAGGCGGTTGCGGGTTCGAATCCCATCGCCGGCTCCATTTTCTGGCCGAGTCCCATCGGGGATTCCACATAGCGCCAGCGCATCCCGCCAGCACCGAGCCCGCGCCCCGCTTCACGGCCGACCCGCGCAATTATTCCGCGCACGATCTTTTTTTCACTGCCCGATGGTGTAATGGTAGCACGAACGACTCTGACTCGTTCTGTCTAGGTTCGACTCCTAGTCGGGCAGCCACTTTTTCCGGAGCTACTACTCCGCGCCATGACTTCTTTTAATGGCCGCAGATGTTTCCGTGCGTGGCACAGAAACCGCATTGACAGTGCAAAGTGATTACCAGCAACATTTGAGTTCAGACGTTTTTTGCACATGAAGTAATAAAATGTAGCATGGTGTTACCCTCCACGCCCCTGCCACTCCCCTTTCCGCCAGGAAAAAATCGAAAATCCCCGACAAGTCACAACCTCACACTCGCACTATGATCTCTGCACAAATGCCTCTCGCGTTCCTGATGAACCAGACTCCGATGGAGTTGTTCAAGCATGGCGGCCCCATCATGTGGCCCATCCTGCTGGTCTCCTTCCTCCTGATCACTGTCGCCGTGGAGCGCGTGATCTTCATCTTCCGCGAGAATGGCCGCCGGGACACGCCCTTGGTCGACAAGATGCTCGAGCGCGTCGAGTCCGGTGACGTCAGCGGCGCCGTCGAGATGGGCAAGAAGAGCCAGGACTTCGTGGCCCGCATCCTGGTCTACGCCCTCACCCACAAGGAACACTCCCTCGGCAACGCCTTCACCCGCGCCGCCAACCAGGAAATGCAGCGCTTCAGCCAGGGTCTCCCGACCCTCGACACCTGCATCACCGCCGCCCCCCTCCTCGGCCTGCTCGGTACCGTGACCGGCATGATGGCGACCTTCGGCGCCCTCGGTGCCAGCGGTGACGTCGCCACGGGCGCCAGCGCGATCATGGGTGGTATCGGCGAGGCGCTCATCGCCACCGCCATGGGTCTCGCCATCGCCATCACCGGCCTGCTCCCCTTCAATTACCTGAACGCCCGTCTTGAGGAAGCCCGCCACGAAGTCGAAGACGCTTCCAACTCCCTCGAGATCATCATCAACAAGTCTGAGAGTGCCAACGCCCGCTAAGCGGACGTCACTCCCAAGACTGTTAACCTCTACACCTTAACTGTATGCACGGTGGCGGCGGATCCGGCCCGGGTGGCGTCAAAAGAGCACGTATTGAGATCATCCCTCTCATTGACGTCGTCTTCTTCCTGCTCGCCACCTTTGTTCTCTTTACCCTGTCGCTCAACAAGACCGACGGTGTCACCGTCCTGCTGCCCGCGGTTGAAACCAGTGTCATCCGCGACACGGCCGGCACGGTAACCATCAGCGTCACCGACGAAGGTGCCCTCGCCTGGAACAAGGATCTCATCACCCTCGACGAGTTCCTCCAGCGCCTGCAGCAGTTCCGTCGCGACAACCCTGATGGTCGCATTCTCATCAACGGTGATGAGCGCGCTTTTTTTGCCCAAGCCATCTACGTCTTCGACGAGGCCCGCAAGGCCGGCTTCACCAAGGTCTTTATCGAGACCCGGACAAAGTAAGCCGCCCCTCTAATAACCCCGCCTCCGGCGCGTAACACCGTCAGCAGTCTCCATCATGGAAGGCACCAAAATCAAAATTCCGGTCCGCAAGAAAGCGCGCATTGAGATCATCCCCCTCATTGACGTCGTGTTCTTTCTGCTGGCCACCTTCGTTCTCTTCACGCTCTCGCTCAACCGCATCCAGTCCCTCCCGGTGGACCTGCCGGTGGCGTCCCAGGACAAGCCCAAAGAGCTGCCGAATCCCAACGACAACGTGAGCATCCAGGTCTCGGGCGACGGCGCCATCTTCTGGAACAAGGAACTCATCGACATGGCCGAGGTGCCCTCCCGTCTCGCCTTCTTCAAGACCCAGAGCGAAGATCCCCGCATCATGATCTCCGGCGACGAAAAGGCCCGCTTTGGACTGACCGTCGGCGTCCTCGACGAGGTCCGCAAGGCTGGCATCGTCAAGTTCTCGGTCGAAACCCGCACCCGCGCCACCGGCAAATAAGCCCATGAACAGAGATCTCATCATCGGCATCATCGTTTCCCTTGCCATGCACGGCATCATCCTCGGGGCCTTCAATCGCAAGGCCGCGCCGCCGCCGCCGCCCCCGAAGGAGGAGGAGAGCCTCGTCCAGTTTGAAATGCCCCCCCTCGATGAAGAGGTGGAGGAGAAGGTTGAGGAGCTGACCGAGGACACCCCGGTCGAGAACATCATGGCCCCGCCGAGCCTGGTGGACATGCCCTCCATCGTCCCGGTCGATGCCTTCACCCAGCCCATCGCCCCGCCCCCGCCCCCCGGCTTCCAGGCCAACAAGGGCGCCATCAATATCCCGGTGACCAAGCCCGGCGCCGGCTTCGGCAAGGGCATCAGCAATCTCTTCAACATCGGTGACCTCGACCAGCAGCCCGTCGCCCGGGTGCGCCAGGCCCCGACCTATCCCTACGATATGCGCCGCGCCGGCATCAACGGCACGGTCGTGATCGAGTTCATCATCAACACCGAGGGTGACGTCATCCAGACGAACGTCGTGCGCTCCTCCCACCGCGAATTCGAGATGCCTGCCATCCAGGCGGTGACGAAATGGAAGTTCAAACCCGGCCGCAAGGGCGGCCGCGTCGTGAACGTCCGCGCCTCCCAACTCCTCGAGTTCAACGCGACCGAGTAACTCCGCCATGTCTTTGTCCCTCCCCTTCCCCCGCCTCCGTCTCCTCGCCGCCATGCTCCTGCTGGCGGTCGTGCTTCCCGCCCAACCGGTGGAGCGCAGCTACAGCCCCACCGATGAAACGGCCGAGGGCCTGATCAAGTACAAGACGGCGATGGACGCCAAGAACTATGCCGAGGCCCAGGCCGTGCTCAACGGCCTCATGACCAAGGTGCCGGCCGACAGTTACGACGCCGCGCTGATCCACCAGTACCGCCTGCAGATCTTCCTCCAGACCGGTGAATACGCCAAGGCCATCGAGCCCATGGAGCGCAGCCTCCAGCTCTCCGAGGCGAAGACTCCGACCTATTTCGACGAGCGCATCACCCGCGAACTCTACTACTACCTCGTCCAGCTTTACTTCCAGGAAGCCAACCAGACGAAGAACACCACCCTGGCCGCCTCCCAGATGGACAAGGCGACCAAGGCGATGGAGAGCTGGATCAAGATCACGCCCGAGACAAACGCCGACGCCCAGCTCCTCTACGCCCAGCTGCTCATCAGCCGCGCCCTGCTCAACCCGGACAAGCCCGACCTCGCCCTGGTCAAGCGCTCCATCGAGCAAATCGACATCGGCCTGCACCTCACCACGCGCCCGCGCGACACCTTCTATGTGCTGAAGCTCGTTTGCCTGCAGCAACTCGACCGCAACGCCGAGGCCGCCGAGCTGCTCGAGCTCCTGCTCAAGCAGAAGCCGGACAACGCCAACTACTGGCAGCAGCTCGCCGCCATCTACCTGAACATCGCCCAGGAGCTCCGGGCCGTCGTCACCATTGAGCGCGCGCAGTCCCACGGCTTCATGAACCAGCCGAAGGATCACTTCAACCTGATCGGCATCTACTTCAACATCGGCCAGTACGAGAAGGCCGCGGAGCTGCTCGAGAGCGCCCTGCAGAGCGGCCGCATCGAGAACGATCCCAAGAACTGGGAACTCCTGGCCCTCTCCTACCAGCAGCTGCAGCGCCCGATCAAGGGCATCGAAGCCCTCAAGCAGGGCGCGAAGGCCTTCCCGTCGTCCGGCCAGCTCGAGTTCCTCATCGCGCAGAGCTACACGGCGATTGAGAAGCCCGCCGAGGCCATGACGCACATCCAGGCCGCCATCAGCAAGGGCAACCTCACCCGCCCCTACCAAGCCTACCTCTCCCTCGCCTATACCGCCTACAGCCTGCAGAAGTATGACGTCGCCCTCGACGCCGCCCGCAAGGCCACCGAGTACCCGGAAGGGGCCAAGGATGGCGCGGCCATGGTCAAGGCGCTGGAGGAAGTTATGAAAGATCGCGAGGCCAAGAAGAACAATACCTGACACCCCAATCCCCTTTAACTGACATTCTCAGAACATGAACAAAGTCTACATTATCGTCCCGATCATCCTGCTCGCGGTCTTCAGCGGATTCTACGTGAGCTTCTCCAAGGGCTACGAGGCCAAGATCGCCACGGCCAAGGCCAAGGTCGAAGAGGAGAAGAAGGAAAAGGCCCGCCTGGAGGTCGTGAACCGCGAGAAGGCCATCCAGGCCGCGGTGCAGGCCCAGGCCAAGCGCAAGCTCGAGCGCGAGGCGAAGGAACGCCTCGATGAGCAGAAGCGCGTCGACCGCCAGACCGCCGAGGACAAGCGCGAGCGCGCCTTCAGCGACCGCAACCGCCTGGCCGACCAGAAGCGCCGCCTCGAGAAGGACCTCCTGGAAGTGCAGGAAGAGGTGAAGAAGGTCGAGGCCGCCAAGAAGACCTTCGTCGACGAGCAGGCCTTCCTGAAGAATTACGTCAAGCAGGCCGAGGCCAACGTGAAATACTACTACGAGCTGCTCGACAAGATCGCCCAGGCCGAGAAGGCGCGGGCCGATGCCGCCGCCGCTGCCGCCGCCGCCGCCCGCAAAAGCTCCTAACGCCCAATTTCTCCCAACATGAAGAAGACTCTCGTCACCTATCTCCTCGTTCCCGGCATCCTGCTGGCCATATTCCTTTTCTTCTACCTTGGCGCCGTCAAGGAGATGGAGGCCAAGGCCAAGGCTGTCGCCGCCGCCAAGGCCCTCGCTGACACCGAGGAAGCCGCCCGCAAGGCGGAAATTGAGCGCAAGGCCAACGAAGATGCCGAGCGCCGCCAGCAGGAGCGCGACGCCGTCGACGCCGCCAAGGAAGCCAAGAAAGAGGCTGACTACCTGGCCGTCATGACCCAGCTGCGCACCGAGGCCACCGATTACAGCGCCCAGGCCGACAAGCTCGCCAAGGAAGTCGGCGCCCTCGAAATCGCGATCTCCGACGCCCGCTCCAACAAGGAGAAGCTCAACCGCGAGACCTTCGACCTCGCCAAGGAAGTTGAGCTGGCGAAGATCAACCGCCGTAACTCGGAAATCGAGATCCAGCGCATGATCGAGATGACGGGCAAGAAGATGGCCACCACCTCGGTCGCCCTCCCCCCGCCGCCCCCGCCCCTGCCGACCAAATAAGGCTTCCCGACCTTTCAGCCGCACCCTCACCGGTGCGGCTTTTTTTCGCCCGCCGCCGCGGTTGACCAAGACCCGCGAAACCCGAGCGCACCTCGCGGGCCTGCTCTTCTGCCCCCGCTCGTGCCTTGTTGCCGGGCCGACTGGCAGACCGGAACAGGTCTCTCCGCCTGTCGCCATGCCAGCGGATGAGAACGACGAGCACGGCGGATTCGCCGGCCCGGACAGACGACCGCCGAGGTCCGCCACGCTAGTGTCATAACCCCTGCCCGCGTCCGCTTGGCACACACTGTGCTAAATCGATGACGGCCTTGCCGGTGTCTCGACGCTGCCATGTAGCCGTTTCTCGTTCCAACACACTGAACCTAACCATCGCACCATTATGAGTAAAATATCTAAGCCATTGCGCTTACTGTTCGGGTTGGTCTGCGGCTTGGCTCTGACCGGGGCCTTCAGCCCTGTCATGGCCCAGGACGCCGCCCCGGCCGAAACCCCTCCGCCGGCCGTTGACGGCGCCTTTGCGGCTTACGTAAACAACACCGATCCCGGTGCGGGTCTCGCCGGTGTGGCCGGTCCTGGTCACAACGGTTTCATGATGATCTGCGCGGCGCTGGTGCTCTTCATGACCCTCCCAGGCTTGGCGCTGTTTTACGGCGGTTTGGTGCGCAAGAAAAACGTTCTCTCGGTCCTGGCCCAATGTCTTGGCATCACCGGCTTGGTCACGCTGATGTGGTGGGCCTTTGGTTACAGCCTGGTCTTCGGCACCAGCTTCAGCAGCCCCTTCATTGGCGGCACCGAATTCCTCTTCCTGAAGGGCGTGACCTCGGCGCCCAACACGAACTACGCGTACTGGATCTCGCAGAACGTCTTTGCGATGTACCAGCTGATGTTTGCGATCATCACGCCCGCGCTCATCGTGGGTGCGATCGCCGAACGCATGAAGTTCACGGCCGTCATCGTCTTTGTGGCGCTCTGGATGATTGTCGTCTACTTCCCCCTCGCCCACATGATCTGGGGCGCCACCGGTCTGATGAACGGTGTGTGGAACGCTGATGCCGCGATCCCGGCCATCGATTTTGCCGGTGGTACCGTGGTGCACATGAGCTCGGGCTGGTCCGCCTTGGTGCTCTGCCTCATCCTCGGACCCCGCGTGGGCTTCGGGAAGGAAAAGATGCCCCCGCACTCCCTCGTGCTCTGCATGGTTGGTACGGGCATGCTTTATGTCGGCTGGTACGGCTTCAACGCCGGCTCCGCCCTCGCCGCCGATGGCGTGGCCGCCAACGCCTTCATGACCACGACGCTCGCCGCCGCGGTCGCCGGTTTCGTCTGGGGCCTGATCGAAAAGATCACCCGCGGGCACGCCTCGGTCCTGGGCTTCTGCTCCGGTATCGTGGCTGGCTTGGTCGTCATCACGCCTGCCGCGGGCTTCGTGGATGCCACCGGTTCGGTCATCATCGGCGTGCTTGCCGGTGTCGTTCCGTTCCTCGCCTGCACCAAGCTCAAGGCCATCTTCAAGTATGACGATGCCCTGGATACCTTCGGCGTCCATGCCGTGGGCGGCACCCTGGGTGCCTTGGTGACCGGCCTTCTCGCCACGGCGGATGTGAATTCCAACCTGATCAGCGCCGGTTACGCCGAGAAAAACGGCCTGGCCACCCTGATCAAGGATGGCGGCCTCTGGGTCGCGCAGCTCAAGGCCATCGGCATCACGCTCGTGCTCTCCATCGTCGGGACCATCATCCTCGCCTACATCGTCAAGGCCATCATCGGCCTGCGCCCCACGCCCGAAGCCGAACAGCAGGGTCTGGACATCACCGATCACAGCGAGGAAGGCTACATCCTCTAACCTCAACTTCTCAATTACATGAAACTCATCATCGCCATCATCAAGCCGTTCAAGCTCGACGAAGTGAAGGAAGCCCTCTCCCAAGTGGGCATCGAGGGCATGACGGTCTCCGAGGTCAAGGGGTTCGGCCGCCAGAAGGGCCACACCGAGATCTACCGCGGCAGCGAATACACCGTGGACTTCCTGCCCAAGGTGAAAATCGAGGTCGCCGTGGCCTCTGAACAAGTGGCTAAGGTCGTCGAAGCCATCTCCAAGGGCGCCAAAACCGGCAAGATCGGTGACGGCAAAATCTTCGTGATTCCCCTGGAAGACGTGCTCCGGATCCGCACCGACGAGCGCGGCGATTCTGCTCTGTAAGAATCTGTCAGTCACACACCTGCAAATCCAGACCCCGCCGGCCCGCAAGGGTGGCGGGGTTTTGTTTTGGGCGGGCCCGGCCAAGGCAAATCCTATGCCCACGATAGGTCCCGCCTTATGGCACAGTATTTATATTCATGGTTTGGCGTGCACCCTGCTTTCTGACTCATAAGCCGCGTGTGATGGCACCTGTCTGCAAAGTCGGTGTCAGCACGCCCGACCTGTTAAGAACCAACAAACCTACATCATGAAGAAAACCTCCCTTATTCTCGCAGCGCTCCTCGCGGGCGCTTCGCTCTCCGCCGACGAGGCCGCTCCCGCGTCCTATTCCGTCACCGTGGACTTCCCCTACGCGTCCAAGTACGTCTTCCGCGGCATCGAGTATGCCGAGGACGTCGTGCAGCCGTCCGTGAAGTTCACCACCGGTGACTTCTACGCCGGCGTCTGGAGCAGCCTGCCCCTCGACAAGGGCTACGAGGCCGAAGTCGATTACTACGCCGGCTACGGCTTCAAGCTCTCCGAGGGCCTGGCCCTCGACGTGGGCGCCACGATCTATCACTACCCGGGCCTGGATGGCGCGGGCGTCGATAAGACCACGTTCGAAGCCTACGCGGGCGTGAACGGCAGCGTCGGCGGCGTGAACCTCGGCCTGTACCTCTACCAGGACTTCGACCTCGAGGTCTTCACGGTCCAGGGTAACCTCGGTTACTCCATCCCGATCGACGACAAGGTCTCGATGAACATCTCGGCCTCCCTCGGCAACGCCAACCCGGATGCGGGCAGCGGCTACACCTACTACGGCGTCGGCGCCCAGTTCCCGTACAAGCTGACGGACAACACCACCCTCACGGGCGGCGTCAACTGGGCCTCGCACGACCTCAGCGGCGTCGAGGACAACCACGTCTGGTTCAACGCCGGCCTGACGGTCGCGTTCTAATCAACGTCTGATCCTGCTTAAAACCAAGCCCGTCCCGCTCACGCGGGACGGGCTTTTTCTTGGTCCGAGCCACCGCCGCGGCCCGAACACCATAACGCCTCAGAGGCGGGGTTCGGAGACCCCGCCCTACAGGAAACAGGCCGAAACGCCCCCTTCAGTGAGGGGGCGTTGGCCCATCAGGCCTTGGACCGGCTCCCCAGCGAGGCCAGCAGCTTCTCGATCTGGTCGCAGGCCAGGTTCAGCTTCTGCTCGTTGGCCGTGAAACAGGCCCGCACGTGGCCCTTGCCGGCGTCGCCAAAGGCCGTACCAGGCACCACCGCCACCTTGTGCTCCGTGAGCAGGCGGCGGGCGAACTCGCCCTCGTCCAAACCGGTCGAGGCGATCGACGGGAAGGCGTAGAACGAACCGCGCGGCAAGTGACAGACCAGGCCGGCCGCGTTGATGCGGCGCACAAAGAGGTCCCGGCGCTCGCGATAGCGATCGCGCATGAACTTCGTGGCGTCATCCCCCAGGCGCAGCGCCGCCAGGGCACCCTCCTGGCTGATGCTCGGGGCGCACAGCATCGAATACTGGTGCACCTTCATCATGGCCTCGATCAACGGGGCCGGCCCGCAGGCATAGCCGAGACGGAAACCGGTCATGGCGAAGGCCTTGGAGAAGCCGTGCAGCAGGAGCGTGCGCTCGCGCATGCCCGGCAGGCTGGCGATGCTCGTGTGCGTGCCCTCGAAGATCAGCTCCGAGTAGATCTCGTCGCTGATCACGATCATGTCCTTCTCGATCGCGAACCGCGCGATGCGCTCGAGCTGCTCCCGCGAGCAGACGCCGCCCGTCGGGTTGCAGGGCAGGTTCAGGAGGAGCAGCTTGCACCCCGGCTGCCACGCGGCCTGCAGGGCCGGGGCGTCGAGGGAGAATTGCTCGGCAGCGCTGGTGGCCACCGGCACGCCGACGGCGTGCACCAGGTCCACGGAGGGCGCGTAGGAGACATAACAGGGCTGGTGGTACATCACCTTGTCGCCGGGGTTAAGGAGCGAGCGCAGGGCTAGGTCCAGGCCTTCGGAGACGCCGACGGTCACCAGCACCTCGTCGTCGGGACGATAGCTGGTCTTGAAGTGGCTCTCGGCGTAGCGGCAGATCTCCTTGCGGAGCTCGGGCAGGCCCAGGTTCGAGGTGTAATGGGTCTTGCCCGTGTCCATCGCCGTTTTCACGGCGTCGCGGATGGGCTGCGGGGTGTCGAAATCGGGTTCGCCGATGCCGAGTGAGATTACGCCGTCGGTCTTCGCGACCAGTTCAAAGAAATCGCGGATGCCGGAGCGGCGCAGGCCGGCCACGTGACGCGCAATGAAGCGGGTCGTGTCGAGGGTCGGCTGGGATTGGGAGAGAGACATGGAGGAGAGAATTAGGTGGCCGTTTTGGCCTTAACGCTTGAGGCGTGCGCGGACTGCATCGCCCATCTGGGTGGTCGTGATCGGTTTCGCCGCACCGAGGTCGCCGGTGTGGCAGCCTTCATCAAGGGCGGCGCTGACGGCCGCCTCGATAGCTCGCGCCTCGGCCTCCAGACCGAGCGAGTGGCGCAGCAACATGGCGGCCGAAAGGATGGTCCCGGTGGGATTGGCAATGCCCTTGCCCGCGATGTCGGGGGCCGAGCCATGGATGGGTTCGTAGAGGCCGAGCTTCCCCTCGCCCAGCGAGGCGCTGGGCAGCAGGCCGAGCGAGCCGGCCAGCACGGCCGCCTCATCGGTGAGAATGTCGCCGAACATGTTTTCGGTCACGATCACGTCGAACTGGGCGGCGTGCGTGATCAGGCGCATGGCGGCCGAGTCCACCAGCTGGTGCTCAAGCTTCACGTCGGGGAATTCCTTCCCGACCTCGATGGCGATCTTGCGCCAGAGGCGGGAGGACTCGAGGACGTTGGCCTTGTCGATCGACGTGACGAGCTTGCGGCGGCCGCGGGCGAGCTGGAAGGCCAGGCGCACGATGCGGCGGATCTCGACGTCGGTGTAGATGAGCGTGTCCACCGCCTGTTCCCCGCCCTCGGGCGTGGCGCTGCGGCCCTTCGGCTGGCCGAAATACAGGCCGCCGGTCAGTTCACGGATGACGATGAAGTCGACGCCGGCCACGCGCTCGGGCTTGAGCGGGGAAAGCCGGGCGAGGGACGGGATGGCCTTCACCGGACGGAGGTTCGCGTAGAGGCCGAGCCCCTTGCGGATGGCCAGCAGGCCCTGCTCCGGACGGGTCTTGGCCTGGGGATCGTCCCACTTCGGGCCGCCGACGGCGCCGAGGAGCACGGCCTGGGCCCGCGGCAGGCCTCGAGGGTGGCCTCGGGCATGGCGGAGCCGGTCGCGTCGATGGCGCAACCGCCCAGCAGGTGCTCGGCATATTCAAAATGATGGCCGAAAAGGGCCGCCACGGCATCAAGCACGCGGCGGGCTTCTGCGACAACTTCAGGACCGATGCCGTCACCGGGCAACAGGACGATTTTTGCGTTCATGCTTTAGATTCCTTGGCTTCCGCCGGCTGGGCCGCCGTCAGGGCGTACTCGTAGCCGTCCGCCAACGCCAGCCAGGTGGCGTCGAGGATGTTGGTGCCGGCGCCAACCGTGCTCCAGCGGCGCTCGCTGCCGTCGTGCCAGTCGATCAGCACGCGCGTGATGGCGCCGGTGCCGCTGTTGCCGTTCAGGATGCGGACCTTGTAGTCGGCCAGCTGGATCTGGGCGACCTGGGGGAACGTGGGTTGCAGCGCCTTGCGCAGCGCGGTGTCGAAGGCGTTGACGGGGCCGTTGCCCTCGGCCGCGGTGTGCACCTCGTGCCCCTGCACGGTCAGCTTGATCGTGGCCTCGGCCACCTGCCGGTCGCCGTGGCGGTTCACCATGCCGCGATAATCGTGCAGCGTGAACAGGGGCCGGTGATCCGGCGACAGCCGGCGCACCAGCAGGGCCACGCTGGCCTCGGCCGCCTCGAAGGAGAAACCCTCGTGCTCCTTCGCCTTGATGACCTCGACCACCCGGGCGCCGAGCTGCTGGTCAAGGTTCGTCAGACCCAGCTGCGCCGCTTTCTCGACGATGTTGGCGCGACCGGAAAGTTCGCTCACCACCACGCGCATCTCGTTACCGACCCGCTTGGGGTCGATGTGCTGGTAGGCGTCGGGGTGCCGCTGCATCGCGGACACATGCACGCCGGCCTTGTGGGCAAAGGCGCTCTCGCCGACATAGGCCATCTGGTCGTTGGGCGCGAAGTTCGCCACCTCGGCGACAAAGCGGGCGACTTCGTGCAGACGCACCAGGTGTCCCTCGGGCAGCGCGCGCAGCTTGAGCTTCAGCTCGATATTGGGGATCACCACGCAGAGGTTCGCGTTACCGCAGCGCTCGCCGTAGCCGTTGATCGTGCCCTGCACGTGCACCGCGCCGGCATGGATCGCCGCGACGCTGTTGGCCACGCCGCAACCGGAGTCATCGTGCAGGTGGATGCCCACGCGCACCGCCGGGCCGAAATGCTTTTGCACGGCCTGCACCGTGGCCGCGACCTCCCAGGGCAGATGGCCGCCGTTGGTATCGCACAACACGAGCGTCTCCGCCCCACCCTGGTGGGCCTCGCCGAGGCATTGCAGGGCATAGGTCGGATTCTGGTCGAAACCGTCGAAGAAATGCTCGGCGTCGTAGATCACCCGCTTCCCCTTGGACCGGAGGTAGGCGACCGTCTCCCCAATCATCCGCAGGTTTTCGTCCAGGGTCGTGCGGAGGACCTCCTCCACCTGCAGGACGGACGATTTGCCAAAGATGGCACAGACGTCGGTGCCGGCGTCAACCAGGGCGCGCACGCTCGGGTCGTCCTCGGGCTTGAGCTTGGCGCGGCGGGTAGCGCCGAACGCCACGATCTTGGCGTGGTTCCAGGTCTCCTTGCGGGCCTGCTCGAAGAAGAGCGCGTCCTTGGGGTTGGAACCCGGCCAGCCGCCCTCGATGAACGCCACGCCCAGCTCGTCGAGCTTACGCGCGATGCGCAGCTTGTCGTCGACCGAGTAGGAAATGCCCTCGGTCTGACCGCCATCGCGCAGCGTGGTGTCAAAGATCTCGATGAAGCGGGGGGTGGCGGCGGACATGGGTCAGGCGTGGACCTCCGGGGTCCCGGTGGTCTTTTGCGGGTGCTGCGCCCGGCCGCTGGCCTGGCGCGAGAGGACATGGTTGATCGCGGCGACGTAGGCCTTGGCGCTGGCCACTACGATGTCGGTGTCGGCGCCGTGGCCGTGGCTGGAACGCTGCTCGTCATGGCGCACGCGCACGCTGGCCTCGGCGAGGGCGTCGATGCCCTCGGTGACGCCGTTGATGCCGAATTCGAGCAGCGTGACCGGCAGCTTCACGATCGCGTCGATCGCCTTGTAAGTGGCGTCCACCGGCCCGGTGCCGACGCTCGCCTTGACATGGATCGCGCCGTCCGGGTCGCGCAGGCGGACCGTCGCCGTGGGCAGGCCGGTCGTGCCGCAGACCACCTGGAGCGTGTCCAGGGCCCAGAGCTCGGGCACGGTGGCGCGCTCGTCGGAGGCGAGCGTGATGAGATCGGCGTCGAGCACGGCCTTCTTCCGGTCGGCGAGCTTCTTGAATTCGTTGAACGCCTTGAGCAGGGCATCGCCCTCCAGCGGGTAGCCGAGCTCGGCGAGGCGCTTGGAGAACGCCGCGCGGCCGGAGTGCTTGCCGAGGACGAGCATGGTCTGGGTCGCGCCGACGTCCTCGGGCCGCATGATCTCGTAGGTCTGCGCGTTCTTGATCATTCCGTCCTGGTGGATGCCGGACTCGTGGGCGAAGGCGTTGGCGCCGACGATGGACTTGTTGGGCGGCACGGGGTAGCTGGTGCTGCGGGAGACCAGCTTGCTGGTGCGGCAGAGCTGCGTGGCGTCGATGCCGGTCTGCAGGCCGATCTTGTCGGCGCGGGTGCGGAGAGCCATGACGATCTCCTCGAGCGACGCGTTGCCCGCGCGCTCGCCGATGCCGTTGATCGTGCATTCCGCCTGGCGGGCGCCGGCGCGGAGGCCGGCGACCGAGTTCGCCACGGCGAGGCCGAGGTCATCGTGGCAGTGCACGGAAATGATCACGTCCTTCGCGCCGGGGGTGTGCTTGATGATGCCCGCGATGAGCGCGCCGAACTCGTCCGGCATGGTGTAGCCGACCGTGTCGGGGATATTGAGCGTAGTGGCGCCGGCCTTGATGACGGCTTCCAGCACGGTGTAGAGAAATTCGGGGTCACTGCGGCCGGCGTCCTCGGGGGAGAACTCGATGTCGGCGCAGAGCGAGCGGGCGTAGCTGACCATCTCGACCGCCTTGGCCGTCATCTCCTCGCGGGTCATCCTGAGCTTGTGCTTCAGGTGAAGGTCGCTGGTCGCGAGGAAGGTGTGGATACGCGGGTGCTTGGCGCCCTTGACGCCCTGCCAGGCGGCATCGATGTCGTTCTTGGTGCAGCGGGCGAGGCCGCAGATGATCGGCGGCTCGGCCTGCGGGCGGCCAGCGACGGGGGCCTGCCCCACTTCGGCGGCAATGGTCTGGACCGCGGCCAGATCGTCGGGCGAGGCGGCGGGAAAGCCGGCCTCGATGACGTCCACGCCGAGGCGGGCCAGGGCGCGGGCGACCTCGAGCTTTTCGGCCGAGGTCATGGAGGCACCGGGCGCCTGTTCGCCGTCGCGGAGGCTGGTGTCGAAGATTCTAACGTAGGAGGAGGAAGAGGGATTCATGGAGGGAAAGGTTTTCGGACTGTTAGCGTTGGGTGATAACGGGGGACGCAGACCGGAGCTTGCCGGCGGTCACCGGGCCGAAGGCCAGGTCACCCGCCGAAAGCTCCGCGCTAAGTCGCAGTCGGAAACCCGTCGCGCCCAAGCCCGGCACCGACCGCGCCCCGGGGGAGGCGGTGAGGGACAGGCGTTGGTCGCGGCTGGGCATGAAACAAACTTCCTTCCGGCTTACTTCGAGATGACGACCGGGTTCAGGAACGGCATCATCGCGCGCAGCTTGGCGCCGACGACCTCGATCTTCTGGCCGCGTTCCTTGTTGCGGAACTTGGTCATGGTCTTGCGGCCATACTTGTTGTTCTCGTCGATGAAGCGCTTGGCGAACTTGCCGGTCTGGATGTCCTTGAGGATGGCCTTCATCTCCTTCTGCGTCTTCTTGGTGACGACGCGCGGGCCGGAGACGTAGTCGCCCCACTCGGCGGTGTCCGAGACGGAGTAGCGCATGTAGTTGAGGCCGCCGCGGTACATCAGGTCCACGATGAGCTTCAGCTCGTGCATGCACTCGAAGTAGGCGATCTCGGGCTGGTAGCCCGCGTCGACGAGGGTCTTGAAGCCGGCCTTGACCAGCTCCGCGCAGCCGCCGCAAAGGACGGCCTGCTCGCCGAACAGGTCGGTCTCGGTCTCTTCCTTGAAGGTGGTCTCGAGCACGCCGGCGCGGGTGCAGCCGATGCCGCGGCCGTAGGACAGCGCGAGCTTCTTGGCGGTGCCGGTGGCGTTCTGGTAGACGGCGATGAGGCCGGGGACGCCGCCGCCCTCCTGGAACACCTCGCGCACGCGGTGGCCGGGGGACTTCGGGGCGATCATGGCCACGTCGACGTTCTTCGGCGGGACGATGCCCTTGAAGCGGATGTTGAAGCCGTGGGCGAACATGAGCATCTTGCCGGCGGTGAGGGCCGGGGCGATCTCCTCACGGTAGAGGCGGGCCTGGACGTGGTCCGGCACGAGCACCATGATGACATCGGCCCAGGCGGCGACCGTGGCCACGGGGCCGACGGTGAGGCCGGCCTTCTGCGCCTTGGCGACGGACTTGCTCTTGTCGGAGAGGCCGACGCGCACCTTCACGCCGCTGTCCTTCAGGTTAAGCGCATGGGCGTGGCCTTGGGAGCCGTAGCCGATGATCGCAACTTTCTTGCCGCGGATGAGCGCGAGGTTCGCGTCCTTGTCGTAGTAGATTTTAGCCATGGTAGTAGAGGATTGGGGATTTGAAATTTGAGATGAGGGGGATCAGACGGACATCGAGATGCCGGAGTTGTCGTGGGCGTGGTCGGTGACGGTGCGGACCTGCGGGGGCGCGGAGGAGACCGGCTCGTGGCCGCGGGCCATGGAGACGGCGCCGGTGCGCACCATCTCGGCGATGCCGTAGGGGCGCAGGATCAGCTCGAACTTGGCGATCTTCTCGGGCGTGCCGGTGACCTCGGCGGTGATCGTCTTCTCATCGACGTCGACCACGCGGGCGCGGAAGACATCGACGAGCTGCAGGATCTGGGCGCGCGTGTCGGGCGTAACCTTGACCTTCACGAGGCCGAGCTCGCGGGTGAGCGAGGCCTTGTGGGTGAGGTCGTCCACGCGGAGCACGTTGACCAGCTTGTAGAGGTTGGCCTCCACGATGCGGGCGCCGGCCTCGGTGGTGTCGACGACCACGGTGAGGCGGGACACGCCAGGCTGGTCGGTGCCGCCGACCGTCAGCGAGTCGATGTTGAAGTTGCGGCGGCGGAAGAGCGAGGCGACGCGGTTGAGCACGCCGGGCACGTCTTCCACATAGGCGATGAGGGTATGTTTGGCCATGACGGGAGGGGGTTAACGACGGGATTTGGCGGTTTTCTTGGCCGGGCGGGCGGACGCGGACTTGCCGCGGCCGGTGAGGGCTTTCGCCTCGACCTGCTTCTCGGTGAAGACGTTCGGCAGCGGCGAGGCGGGCATCTCCCACTCCTTGTCGGAGCCGGACTCGAGCATGACGTCCTGCTTCGGGCGGCGGATCATCTTGTCGAGGTCGGCGCCGGCGGGGACCATCGGGAACACCGAGTCCTCCTTCTCGACGACGAAATCGATGACGACGGTCTTCTTGTCCGCGAGCGTCTTGGTCACGGTGGCCTTGACGTCGGAGCGCTGGTTGCAGCGCAGGCCGCTGAGGCGGTAGGCCTCGGCGAGCTTCACGAAGTCGGGGCCCGTCATCGGGGTCGCGGCGTAGCGCTTGTCGTAGAAGAACTCCTGCCACTGGCGCACCATGCCGAGGAACGAGTTGTTGATGATGGCGACGTTGACCTTGATGCCTTCCTGCTCGGCCGTGGCCAGTTCGCAGGAGGTCATCTGGAAGCCGCCGTCACCGACGACCACCCAGACGTCCTTGTCCGGGCAGGCGAACTTGGCGCCGATGGCCGCCGGCAGGGCGAAGCCCATGGTGCCGAGGCCGCCGGAGGTGATGAGCGAGCGGGGCTCGTCGTGGCGGAAATACTGGGCCTCCCACATCTGGTGCTGGCCGACGTCGGTGACGACAATGGTTTCGCGCTTCTGCGTGAGACGCCAGATGTCGTTGATCACGTGCGCCGCGTAGAGGTGGCCGTTGTCCGGCAGGGTCTGGATGTCGCGCACGGCGGAGTCGCCACGGGCGGCCTTGATCGTGGTCCACCAGTCGGCGTGGTCGGCCTTCTTCACCTGGGGCTGGATCTCGGCGAGCACCTCGCGGAGGTCGCCGATGAGGGCGACGTCCACCGGGACGTTCTTGTTGATCTCGGTCGGATCGATATCGACGTGGATCTTCTTCGCGTTGAGGGCGTAGGTCTTGAGGTTGCCCGTCACGCGGTCGTCAAACCGCATGCCGAGGGCGATCAGGAGGTCGGCCTGCTGGATGGCCTCGTTGACCCAGGACTCGCCGTGCATGCCCATCATGCCGAGGTTGAGCGGCGACGAGGCCGGGATGGCGCCAATGCCGAGCAGCGTGGTGG